>NZ_LJJB01000007.1:209889-541139 GCF_001420695.1 Brevibacillus choshinensis
GGTATCCATAGCGGCCTTTATGTTCATGGAAAATAGCCTGAATCAACGTCTTCATTTCAGCATGTTTGTCTGGGCGACTTATCGTACGAACGAAGTAATAATAGGAACTCCGTGGTATTCCCGCCAATTGGAGTAGCGCTTTAATGGGGAATTCAGTCCTTAGTTCAAACACTACTTGCGCTTTGTCTTGGTTTGTAATTTTTCCTTGCTTTGAACTAAGGCATTCAACTTTTTTAAATAAGCATTCTCCATACGTAAACGCTCTACTTCTTGCTGTAATGCCTCGACTGATCCTTCAACAGGTGTTACATTCTTGTTTCCCTTTTTCATCGTTGGACGCCCCTTTTTCTTTGGAATAAGGGCGTCTATTCCGCATGAATGAAATTGAATCCTCCATTTTCGGATTAAAGCGGGAGAGGGAATTTGAAAAATGGCGGCAGTTGCATTCGGAGACGTCCCGTGGGTATTCATATAATTGAGTACGTCCAGTTTAAACGGAGCTGTGTAGCTTGTATAGGACTTTCTAAACGCTTCCGCGCCATTTTGCTCGTATTGCATCACCCAAACTCCAATCATAGCTTTGGTTGCACCAATAGACGCAGCAATGGAAGCATGAGTTTCTTTGCCGTCTCTCCAACGAAAAACCGCGGATAATTTATCTTCTGGAGAAAATTTGGCCATATAAAATGCACCTCCAATTGTTAGGTGTGTCTAACAATTGGGGTGCATTTCACTCAGCCAGAGGCTGCTTTTTTAACTAGCCCTTACTGTTCCATGACTCGGCAATCAGTTCACTATTGATGCCTACAGCAGCCAATGACCCCAAAGAAGCGGCTGTTATCACCTGATATCGTTCTGTTGCTGCATCCCCGGCACTATAGACACCCGGTACGTTGGTTTTCCCAAATTCATCAACAATGACAGTTCCTGTTTTCGTGAGCTGGCAGCCCAAGCTTTGTGGCAAGTCTGATCCGGTGATGAGCTTTGGCGCAAAGATAATTCCTGTGCAGGGAATGATCGTGCCATCTGTAAGGAGGACATGCTGCACCATACCTTCCGTGGATACGATACGCTCGATTGGTGAGTGAAAAACAGGAACGCTATGCAGCTTGAGCTCCTCGCGCTGTTCTCCGGTCAGCTCATCAGGACCATCGCTGCAGATCGTAAAGCGATTTGTCCATCCCGATATAGTTTTGGCCAAGTGTAGAGCGCGCGCACCTTTGACAATCAAGACGAGTGGCTGATCACGTAATTCCCAACCGTCGCAATACGGGCACACAAAAGCGCTCTTCCCGTACACATCGGACAACCCGTTTATTTCGAGCGGGAGATCCTTCATGCCTACTGCAAAGAGCAGTTTTTTGCTCCGATAGGTCATTCCCTGTGCAGTCGTAATGTGAAAATCTCCGTCCGTTCCCGTAATCGTTACCACTTGATCCTCCACAAATTGGACGGAGGGGTATGCGTGAATCTGTTCCATCGCAATGCGGCGAAATTCGCTTGGTGAAATGCCATCTCGGGTAAGGAAGCCGTGAGACTCACGTGTTACCCGATTGCGTGGACGCCCTTCGTCTATCACCATCACGCTTTTCCTCGCTCTTCCCAGTACAAGTGCTGCATTCAAACCTGCGGGGCCGCCGCCAATAACGCCTACATCAATCAGCTGATTCATTTTTACATAACCACCTTTCTGGATCTTTAATATCCATAATGAAAGCGCAAGAAGATCACGCCTTCTTGTTTCCAGCGTGATTCCTTCCTAGAGGGTGAGCGTCCAATACCCCCTGGATCGTATGCTGCTCTAAGTATTGATGCATCTGCATTTCCGCACCGATCATCACCTTTTTTACCAAGCATTCCTGGCTGTCTAGATCGTAGACGGCATCAGGATCGGCAGCCGGAAGACGATTTGCGTTCACATGGAAGCATTCGTACAAGTGTTGCCGGCCTTCGACCACCTGAATGACGTCGAGGAAGGTAATTTGATCGGCTGCTCGTGCCAGCTCATAGCCTCCACTTGCTCCGGTCACAGCCCGGACGATCCCGTCCTGTCGCAGTTTTGACATGATTTTGGACAAGTAGCTATCCGAAACGCCGAGTGCCTTGGATAAGTCTTTGATTCCTACGTACTGACCGGGCTCGGTTTGAGCTAAGTGGACTAAGGCATGTAGTGCATAACCAGTGCTTTTGGAATATTGCATGAGGAAAGCCGCCCTTCGACATCAACTTTTCGTCATTATAGATCTTTAATGTCCATAATAAAGAGTGTGCTTCCATTTATCAAGTTCCTTTTGCACTTTTCCATGGATATCCACCAATGCCCTATGGGAGAAAGCAAGCATTTGGAAGACATCGACAATATGCTATGGATAACGAATAAACGATAGTCTTTCCCGCCCTAAATCGTAACGAGGGGGAATATGCACAGGTGGTGAACGCGCAAAAAGCTCAATTGAACAAGAAGCTGAAACGATTGAAGAAACGAGTCAAAAACAAGATCAAGGGTCGGGAAAAGAAGCTAAAAAAACGTCTCAAGAAACGGCTGAAAAAACGGGAACGGCAGTTAAAAAAGAATATTAACAAGCGCATTGCGAAATTTCTGCGAAGCCAGGAAAATATGGGCTGCGCCAATGCGTTGTATGAGATGTTCGGAGGGCGAATGGTAGCGATTCAAACTGTCACAGGTACGACGATCACAGGGACGATTATGGAGCCGCTTTCTCCCGGACTGGTCCAAATCCTTACGGCGGATGGGGTCATAACAGTGCCTTGCAGCAGCATCAGCTCGATCTCAATCATTAGCTAGATTGAACGATATTCAACTTTGTTGATCGGCTGTTCATTAATCGCTATAATCATAGAATGAACAAGTGAAGAAGGGGATGTTTGTCATCGATTTATCCAAAATAGGGAAACGCATCCGCAAGGCTCGGCTGAGCCAAGGGTTCACTCAGCAGGAGTTGGCGGACAGCTGCGGATTTACCAAGAGCCTCCTATCGAAAATTGAAAACGGACAAACAGCCTCTGCTGTGGCAACCTTGTCAAAAATAGCCGATCATTTAAAAACGCCGCTAGCATGGTTTCTTGAAGAGGATCGTGACGAGTATCTCGTTTTATCCCCTCACCGCCAGCGCACCTCCAAGCTTGGTAGCAAGGAAATGGGCTACTTGTACGAAACACTCGCAAACCGTTCCCGATTTAGCAAGATCGAGCCTGTTTTGGTGACGGTCCCCGTGGACATGCCAGCGACAGAGCCGTTTACGCACCCCGAGGAAGAATTTATCTACATTGTGAGCGGGACGATCATTTTGTTCTACGATGGGGAAAAGCACGTTCTCGAGGAAGGGGACACTGCCTACTTTTCGGGGAGCAAACCACATATCTTTCTGCCTTATGGAAATGTGGAAGCGAAAGTACTGAGTGTCTTCATTCAACCATCCACGTGAGCAGAGGCGAATAGAAAAGTACAGCAGACGAGCTGTGCTTTTTTGGTCGTCCGGCAAGTAAAATGGAATAAGCTTGACAATTCTGTCTATTCAAAATACGATGGAATCAAGTGATAATTGGATCCAATATACAGGATTCAATCTATGCGAACCTATGGATCTTTTATCGCGTTCAAAGAGGTTGGTGGAGGTGGTTATTCAGGAGAGCAAGGCATGATCTTGTAAGTAGAAATGGAAATCACTTTCGAGGAGCTGAACGGTCTTGTCAAAATCAAAATTGTTTGTTCTTGACACTGGCAGAATGCAAATGGACAAAGGCTTTATGGTAGCCATGCACAATCCGGCATCTGTGCTCAATCCTAATCCTCCCGCAGAGTTTGTTGAATTTCCAGTCTATGCTGTCTTGATTGACCACCCGGATGGAAAGATCCTCTTTGATACAGGCTGCAACCCGGAAGGAATGGGCGAAAAAGGACGTTGGCCAAAGGGTGTACAGCAGTTGTTCCCGCTGGCGATGTCCGAGGAATGCTATCTGATTAACCGTTTGGCGCAATTGCGTGTGCGCCCCGAGGATATCAAATACGTCGTCGCCTCCCATCTGCATCTCGACCATGCGGGTTGCCTGGAGATGTTTACGAATGCCACGATCATCGTTCATGAAAACGAACTATCCAATACCATGAAAACGTATGCAATCAACAAAGATATGGGCGCTTATGTATGGGCGGATATCGATGCTTGGGTAAAAAACGGCTTGAATTGGAAGACAATTCGACCCAAGGATGAGGAAGTCCAGCTCGTAGATGGCGTCAAAATTCTCAACTTCGGCGCAGGTCACGCGTGGGGCATGCTGGGCTTACACGTGGAGCTACCGGGATCGGGAGGAATCATTCTAGCATCTGATGCGGTGTACTCCGCAGAAAACTATGGGCCACCTATTAAAATACCGGGAATCATCTACGACTCCGTCGGTTTTACAAGTACCGTCGAGCGCATCAAAGCGTACGCCGAGAGAACGAACTCACAGGTCTGGTTTGGTCATGATAACGATCAGTTTGCAAAGTTCATCAAGTCGACGGAAGGATTCTACGAGTAACTCCATTCGAGATCGGAGGGCTGGAATATGAAGGGGAAAGTAGCAGTCATGAGTGAGCCGGGCAAGCTGTCGTTTGCCGAATACGGTTTGCCTGAACCAGGACCGGGGGCAATCTTGGTCAAAGTGGTCAGAACGAATGTATGCGGTTCTGAACTACATATTTGGCAAGGACACCACCCTACGAAAAAGTCTGGTGTGATGGGTCATGAGATGGTCGGTGAAATCGCAGCACTCGGTGAAGGTGTGGAAACGGACTATGCCGGCAATCCCGTACAAGTAGGGGATCGCGTCGCTGCAGCGTATTTCATTACGTGCCGCAAGTGTGCGCCATGCCAGCAAGGTCAAATGCACTTGTGTGAAAACGCTTACCGACACTGGGTCAAAGATCCGGAGGAAGCACCACACTTCCATGGAACCTTTGGCACTCACTACTATTTGCCGCCGGACCAATATTTCTACAAGGTCCCAGACAATGTACCGGATGCCGCAGCAGCAAGTGCCAACTGCGCGTTGTCACAGGTGTATTTTGGGATCGACAAGACCGGAGTACGCTACGGCGATACGGTCGTGATCCAAGGGGCAGGCGGACTGGGGCTAAATGCGAGCGCAGTGGCAAAAGAGTATGGTGCGACAGTCATTTGCATTGACAGTGTTACCAGCCGTTTGGAAAAAGCGAGACAGTTCGGTGCCGATCACGTGATCCACATGAATGAATACGACACGGTGGAAAAACGGGTAAAAGCGGTGCAAGAGCTGACTGGTGGGAAAGGCGCCGACGTCTGCATGGAGCTGACAGGAGTACCGGCTGCGCTGAATGAAGGAATCAATCTACTCCGATACGGAGGGAAATACATCAGCATCGGCAACATTTCTCCGGGCCAAATGACGTCCTTTGACCCAGGGCTGATGACGCGCAAAGCACTGACGATCTATGCCTACATGCGCTATGACCCATGGTATCTCAATAAGGCATTGAAATTTATTTCTCAAAATATCGAGAAGTATCCATTTGACGAGCTACTGGATGCAGAATTTGATCTCGAGGATGTCAATATCGCCCTCGACAAGTCGGCAGCAAGGGAAATCACCCGTGCGACGATTGTTGCCAACAGATAACAGATAGAAGAATCCAGGGAGGGAACAGATGAATTCCTTGCAGATGTACATTGGTGGAGGCTGGACAGATAGCTCGTCCGGTGAAGTGATTACGACGATCAATCCGGCGACCAAAGAGGCATTGGCTACGTTTCCACGGGGAAATCAGGAGGATGTGGATCGGGCAGTCAAAGCAGCACGAGCTACCTTTGAATCGATCGAATGGCGAGAAATCCTGCCAGCCGAGAGAGGAAGGATGCTGCTGCGTCTGTGCCAGCTCATTCGCGAGCAAAAAGACGAGCTGGCCCATTTGGAGACGTTGGATACAGGCAAGCCGCTGGCACAAGCACTGGCGGATGTAGAGGTGGCAGCGCGCTACTGCGAGTACTATGCAGGTGCAGCTGATAAAATTTTGGGAGAAACCATTCCCGTTCGTACGGACATTTTGAACTACACGATCCGAGAGCCACTCGGTGTCACAGCTCATATCGTGCCGTGGAACTATCCGATCCAGATCGCGGTTCGCAGTCTGGCTCCGGCGGTCGCTGCAGGCAATACCGTGGTCATGAAGCCTGCGGAGGACACGCCGTTGACAGCATTACGCATCGCAGATTTGTGCGAAAAGGCAGGCTTTCCTGCTGGCGTAGTCAATATCGTTACAGGTTACGGTGCCGAGGCAGGCGCAGCACTGGCGGCCCATTCCGATATTGATCACATTAACTTCACAGGCTCGGTCGTGACCGGAATGACGATCATGAAAACAGCGGCACAGCAGATCAAGCCCGTAACGCTGGAGCTGGGTGGGAAGTCTCCGAATATCGTATTTGCTGATGCTGATCTGGATGATGCTGCTCACTGGGTCGTGCGCTCCATTACGCAAAATGCGGGACAGACATGCTCAGCGGGGTCCAGGCTACTTGTAGAGGAATCCGTTCGCGAGGAGTTCGTCTCCAAGGTCGTCGCTCTCATGTCGGGTCTGCGGATCGGCTCCGGTCTGGAGAATGTCGAAGTCGGCCCGATTATCTCGGAAAAGCAGCTCCAGCGAATTGAGTCTTACATGCAGGTAGCTCAGGAAGATGGGGCAACCATCCGCACGGGTGGCCGTAGACATACAGAGGCTGGAGAAGGTTTCTTTTTCGAGCCGACGGTCATCGATGCGGTCACACCGGAAGGCAGATTGGCGCAGGAAGAAATTTTCGGACCCGTTCTGGTTGTCCTGCCGTTCCGTACGAAAGAAGAAGCGCTCGCTATTGCCAATGGCACGGAATACGGATTGGTCACGGGCGTTTGGACGTCGGATATTCACAAGGCACATTGGCTCGCCAACCGCGTCAAATCCGGCCAAGTGTTTATCAACAACTACGGAGCAGGCGGAGGTGTCGAGATGACATTTGGCGGCTATCGCAAAAGCGGTTTCGGCCGTGAAAAAGGTCTCGAAGCACTGAAGTACTACACGCAGGTAAAAAATGTGGCTATCAAAGTAAATGGATAAACGAGTCTACCCCTCGTTGGAAGACGGGGGGTTTGATCTTCGTGATATTGGATCCAAAATACAAAATCCTGACAGATAGAGGGGATAAGGATGCGCCCATTGGATGGGATCACGGTAGTCGCACTGGAGCAGGCTGTAGCCGCACCGTTTGCGACCCGCCAATTAGCGGAGCTGGGAGCGAGAGTGATCAAAATTGAAAGGCCAGATGTAGGGGACTTTGCTCGCCACTACGACAAGACGGTCAATGGGATGTCGAGTCATTTTGTGTGGTGCAATCATTCCAAAGAGTCGCTCACCTTGAATGTCAAACAACCAGAGGCAAAGGAAATTCTCGACCAACTATTGTCACGTGCTGACGTGTTTATTCAAAATTTCGGGCCGGGCGCCATAGATCGTCTTGGCTTTGGGATTGACGTTTTAAAGGAGAAGTACCCGCAATTGATCATTTGCAGCATCTCCGGCTATGGAGAAAACGGACCTTATCGGGAAAAGAAAGCGTACGATTTGCTCGTTCAATGTGAGGCTGGCCTCGTCTCTGTGACAGGATCGGAGGAGGTTCCTTCCAAGGTAGGGATTTCTGTAGCCGATATTGCCGCCGGTATGTATGCTTACTCCGGCATTTTGACCGCATTGATCGCGCGTGGTAAGACTGGCAAAGGAAGCGTGCTGGAAATCTCCATGCTCGAAGCGTTGGGGGAATGGATGGGATTTCCACTTTATTATACGAATTACAGCGGTACAGAGCCGAAGCGAAATGGAGCTAGTCACGCGACGATCTACCCGTATGGACCTTTCCGTACTAGGAATGACAAGACCGTATTTCTCGCGATCCAAAACGAGCGAGAATGGGAGATGTTTTGTCAGCACGTAATCCTGCAACCAGAACTTTGCGAGGATGTACGGTTCGCGACCAATTCAAATCGGCTGCAAAACAGCGATGTGCTGCAAGGCATAATTGATGTGGTGTTTCAGCAATTGACGGCTGAGGAGGTCATCGAGCGTCTGGAGCAGGCCAAGATCGCCAATGCACGACTCAATACGGTGCAAGACTTTTGGGATCATCCGCAGCTCAAGGCGCGTAATCGCTGG
Source organism: Brevibacillus choshinensis (assembly GCF_001420695.1). Taxonomy (NCBI): domain Bacteria; kingdom Bacillati; phylum Bacillota; class Bacilli; order Caryophanales; family Paenibacillaceae; genus Brevibacillus; species Brevibacillus choshinensis. The sequence goes on from NZ_LJJB01000007.1 coordinate 218,108, forward strand.
CGGCAGGTGGAAACCCCGGTAGGACCTGTACAAAGTCTGCTGCCCCCGGTAACGATGGAAGGCGTGGAACCACACATGGGACCGATTCCGGAGCTAGGTCAGCACAACCAGAAAATCCTTATGGAGTGCGGGTATGACGAGGGTACGATCCGCAAGTGGCAAGAAGCGGGTGTTGTGTAGATGAAGCAGATGCACACATGGATCTTCGTACCTGGCTCGGATCCGAAAAAGCTGGAAAAGGTCGAGCAATTGCTTTCCGATGCCGTCATTTTCGACCTCGAGGATGCGGTACCTGCACAGGAAAAAGCACTTGCGAGAAGGCTGGTGAAAGAGGAGCTTCAGCATGTGCCGCGGCAAGGAACGCCAGCTCGGTACGTGCGGGTCAATGCGGTGGACACTCCCTTTTTCGAGCAGGATGTGAAAGGAATCGATGGGGTGGGACTCAGGGGAGTCGTCCTGCCCAAAGCCGAGGATGTGCAATCAGTAGCGAGACTGGATGCGTTGCTCGATCAGTTGCCGGGCACCGAAAACGGTGTGGATGGCGGGCAAGATCGACGGGTAGAGATCGTCCCGCTGATCGAGTCGGCTCGAGGCTTGTTTCACGCGTATGAGATTGCCAGAGCGAGCAAAAGAATCAAGCGGCTGATGTTCGGTTCCATTGATTTTGCCCTCGATATTCAGGCAGAGCTGACCCCAGAGGGACAAGAACTGCTCTACGCGCGGTCACAGCTGGTCGTCGTATCCAGGGCAGCAGGCATCGGTGCGCCGATCGATGCTGTGTTTCCGAATTTTCGTGACAAGGATGGACTGATCCGCGAGACGCAGCGTGCCAAACAGCTCGGCTTTCAAGGCAAATTACTCATTCATCCATGTCAGATCGGACCCGTACGAGAAGTGTTCATCCCGAGCCGTGAAGAAATCGTCGAAGCCGAGTTGATCGTAGCCTCCTATCAAGAAGCGCTGGCAGCGGGAATCGGCAGCATCCAGGTGCGTGGCAGGATGGTCGATGCTCCAGTCTATGAACGGGCAAAGCGTGTCGTGGAAGAGGTCTCCCATCTTATCAATACCAAGGAGAAGAGCGATGAGCGTAAGTAAAGAGTTCGCCCAATACGTAACAACGTTGAGATATGCGGATATGCCGGCAGAAGTGGTGGCTTTTGCTAAAATTTGCATTCTTGATTGGCTGGGATCAGCTCTGGCCGGTTCCAGCCAATCACCGGTGCAGATGATAGCGCAAGTGGCAGCCGAGCTGGGGGGAGCAGAGCAAGCTACCCTGATGACCGGAGGCAGATCATCCGTGACACATGCAGCGCTGGTCAATGGTGCCTCCAGTCATATCGTCGAGCTGGATGATATCCACAAGGCTTCGATCATTCATGCAGGAACAGTCGTAATCCCTGCAGCATTGGCGATCGCGGAATGGAAGCAAAAGAGCGGCGAGGAGCTGATCGAAGCCGTCGTGGCAGGCTATGAAGTCTGTTATCGGATTGGGGAGGCTGTCTCTCCGTCTCATTACTATTATTGGCACAACACGGCCACCTGCGGAACGTTCGGTGCGGCCGTGGCTGCAAGCAAGCTGCTTGGACAAAACGAAGAGCAGATCGTGCATACGCTGGGGAGCGCAGGGACACAGGCAGCCGGACTGTGGGAGTTTATCGAGGATGGTGCCATGTCCAAACAGCTCCATCCTGGAAAAGCGGCGATGAACGGCATTGTCGCTGCGCTGCTAGCGGAAAAGGGTTTTACCGGAGCGAGTAAAATCTTAGAGGGAGATCGAGGATTTGTCCGTGCGATGTCGCAGGAAGGAAATGCCGAAGAGATGTCGCGAGGCTTGGGCAGTGTGTACAAGATCTTGGAAAACTCATTTAAAATTCACGCCTCTTGCAGGCATACGCACCACGCGATCGATTTAATGGTAGCTATGATTGCTCAGCATGGGATTTCATGGCGGGAGGTTGAAAAAGTCCGCGTCCACACGTATCAGGTAGCGCTGACGATCACAGACAATCCTGACCCGTCGACTGTGTATGCAGCCAAGTTTAGTCTGCAGTATTGTGTCGCCCTCGCGCTGGTCAAAGGCAGTGCCGGACTGACTGATTTTTCTGAGGAGGCTCTCCATGACCCGGCGATTCGGGAGGTAATGCGCCGAGTGGAGGTGTCAGTCGATCCCGCCATCCATGCGTGTTATCCGGGAAAATGGGAGGCAACAGTCGAGCTCGTGCTCGCTGATGGGTCGACTCTACAGCAGCATGCGGAATATCCAAAGGGAGATCCAGAAAATCCGGTGACGTATTAAGAGATCGTACAGAAATTTCGGGCATTGACCTTGGACCAACCACAGGAGACGATCCATCATTATTTGCGGATGATCGAAAATCTGGAGCAAGTCCCGGATGTGACGATGTTCTTTGCTCAGATGAAAGGGAGATGAAGAGCGTGGGCACGAGCAAGGCGGTTTCAGCCCCTCTGGTACAAAATCATTTTCTGCTTTCCAGGCTGCACTCTCTGGCAGGAATCGTACCGCTGGGCGCTTTTTTGATCGAACATTTTTATTCGAACGCCATCGCTCTGTTGGGTGCTTCCGCGTACGACAAGCAGGTGGCAGCGTTGCAAGGCATCCCGTTGGTGTGGGTGCTCGAGATCGTTTTTATTCTCATTCCCTTGCTCTATCACGCGGGCTATGGTATCTATCTGGCTTTTTTGTCGACACCCAATACGCGCTCCTATGGATACTCGAGCAACTGGCGATTTCTTCTACAGCGGGTAAGTGGTATCGTGACGCTCCTGTTTGTGGTCTATCACGTCTGGAGCTTTCGATTGAAGAGCGCTTTTTTCGGCATGGATGTCCATTTCGATGCAGTGTCCTCTCATCTGTTGAATCCGTGGATCTTTACTTTTTACGTGTTGGGGATCCTCTCCACGACTTTTCATTTTACCAACGGCTTGTGGTCAGGGTTGATCACTTGGGGGATCACGGCAGGTCCACGTGCCCAGCAATGGTCTGGACGAATCATGCTACTCCTGTTTTTCTTGCTCAGCTTGGTCGGATTGGCGAGCCTCATTGCGTTTATCTAGCGTTACGAGAAAAGGGATGTGAGAGAGATGAAGCAGGAAGACGTCATTGTCATTGGCGGAGGGCTGGCTGGTTTGATGGCTGCTATCCAGATCGCAGAAAAGGGAGGGCGGGTAAAGCTGTTTTCGCTCGTTCCGGTTCGCAGGTCCCACTCCGTCTGTGCCCAAGGTGGAATCAATGGAGCCGTCAATACAAAAGGAGAGGGCGACTCCACATGGGAGCATTTTGACGATACGATCTACGGCGGTGATTTTTTAGCCGATCAGCCACCGGTCAAAGCGATGTGCGAGGCTGCGCCCGAGATCATTTATTTGTTCGACCGGATGGGCGTGCAGTTCAATCGGACGTTAGAAGGACAGATCGACTTTCGCAGGCTCGGTGGCGCCAAATATTCGCGGACAGCTTTTGCCGGAGCGACGACTGGGCAACAGCTGCTGTACGCCTTGGATGAACAGGTCAGAAGGTACGAAACAGAAGGCTTAATCGAAAAGTTCGAGTACTGGGAGTTTTTATCTCTGCTATTGGATGAAGAGCCGCGCTGCCGGGGGATTGTGGCCCAAGATCTGAAGTCGATGGAGATTCGCTCGTTTCGAGCGGATGCAGTCATTTTGGCTGCGGGTGGGATCGGCTACATTTTCCGTAAAAGCACCAACTCGGTGATCAATACAGGAAGCGCCCACAGCATCGCCTATCAGCAAGGTGTGCATTACGCCAACCCTGAGTTCATCCAAATTCATCCGACGGCGATTCCGGGAGATGACAAGCTGCGGCTGATGTCAGAATCTGCGCGAGGTGAAGGCGGGCGTCTGTGGGTGTACCGGGACGGCAAGCCGTGGTATTTCCTAGAGGAAAAGTACCCTGCTTACGGGAATCTTGTGCCACGCGATATCGCCACCCGAGAAATCTTTCACGTCTGCGTCGATCTGAAGCTGGGGATCAACGGCGAAAACATGGTTTATCTCGACATTTCCCACCTTCCGACGAAGCAGCTGGACGAAAAGCTCGGAGGCATTCTGGATATCTACGAAAAATTTGTGGGCGATGACCCACGCAAAGTTCCCATGCATATCTTTCCCGCGATGCATTATTCCATGGGCGGGCTCGCGGTCGATTACAACCAGATGACCAACATCAAAGGCGTGTTTGCTTGCGGAGAGTGCGATCATCAGTACCATGGCGCGAACCGTTTGGGGGCGAACTCGCTCGTCTCAGCCGTGTATGGCGGGATGGTGGCGGGCCCTGCCGCCCTGCGATACATTTCTGGCCTCGCCAACTCTGCGGATGACCTGTCCTCGAGCTTTTATGAGACGGAGCAAAAGAGGCAGGAAGCAGCATATGCCGAGCTCATTCGGATGGAAGGTCCGGAGAATCCATACCAGCTGCATCTGGAGATGAGCGACTGGATGGTCGAGCATGTGACTGTCGTCCGTTACAATGATCGACTGGACAAAACGGATGAAAAGCTGCAGGAGCTCTTGGAGAGATGGAAGCGGATCGGTGTCGATGATACGTCCCATTACAGCAACAAGTCGGTGGCGTTTACGCGCCAGCTGCAAAACATGCTGCAATTGGCGCGAGTCATCACGCTGGGCGCTCGGAACCGGAATGAGAGTCGAGGGGCCCATTACAAGCCAGAATTTCCTGATCGGGATGACGAGCAGTGGTTGAAGACGACGCTTGCAACTCATACAGCAGAGGGACCGATCTTTCACTACAAGGACGTGGACCTTTCCCACATTCAGCCGCGAGCGAGAAGGTATGATGTCGTGAAGGAGAGAGAGGCGACTGGCTCTACCCCGAGCGGTCAGGAGCAGGAAGGGGTCGCCAAATGACTCAGACACAGCGAATTCGAATCAAGGTAAAGCGACAGGATGCTTCGGGTCAGACGCCCTATTGGGAGGAATTCGACGTACCCTACCGCAAAAATATGAATGTCATCTCGGCCCTGATGGAAATCCAGCGAAATCCAGTCCGCGTCGACGGTGTGCGAGTACGCTCCGTGCTGTGGGAGTACAATTGTCTGGAAGAGGTGTGCGGGGCGTGCAGCATGCGGATCAATGGCAAGGTGCGTCAAGCTTGTTCTGCTCTGATTGACCGGTTGGAACAGCCGATTGTGCTGGAGCCGATGAGCACGTTTCCCGTCGAGAAGGATTTGATCGTCAATCGTCAAATTATGTTCGAAGGCTTGCAAAAAATCAAAGGGTGGATCGCCATCGACGGTACCTATCCACTAGGAGCAGGACCGCGGATTGCACCGGATGAACAGCAGGAGGCTTACAAATACGCGACGTGCATGACGTGCGGCTGCTGTCTGGAGGCGTGTCCGAATGTGAATGACCATTCCCCCTATTTGGGTCCGCAGGCGATGGCCCAAGCAAAGTATTTTAATAGCCATCCGATCGGCAAAATGATGGCAAAGGAGCGCCTCGAAACGGTCGTGAGTAACGAGGGGATCGCGGGCTGCGGCAATTCGCAAAACTGTGTGCAAGTATGTCCAAAGGAAATTCCGTTGACGACCGCGCTCGCCGAGTTGAATCGAGATGCGAACCGCTACATGCTGCGAAAGCTATTGAAAGGGTGACGCCGATGCGGGAAGTAACCTATGAGCAGATTGTCGACGCCGTGAAATCGCTCTGCATCGAGGCAAATGTGGAGCTAGGTCCTGATGTTGTGGCCGCCATGCGGGAGGCCAAGGAGAAAGAGAAGTCTGCCGTTGCCGACGAGGTATTGTCGCAGCTGCTGCAAAATGCTGAGATCGCCGCGTCAGAGCGGGTACCGATGTGCCAGGATACAGGGATGGCAGTCTTTCTCGTCGAGCTGGGACAGGATTGCCATATCGTTGGAGGAAGCCTGTACGACGCTGTAAACGAAGGGATTCGTAGAGGCTATGGCGACGGATACTTGCGTGCCTCTATCGTCCATGATCCCATCCTGCGTAAAAATACAGGAGACAATACGCCGGGCATCGTGCATGTCGAGCTGGTAGTAGGGAATGCCTGCACCATTCATATGACGGCCAAAGGCTTTGGCAGTGAAAATATGAGTTGTTTGCAAATGATGAAGCCGTCAGATGGGATCGAGGCTGTCAAAGCCTTTGTCGTTGAAACCGTGCGCCTGGCGGGTCCCAACGCTTGTCCGCCTGTTGTGGTTGGCGTTGGCCTAGGAGGAAACTTTGAGATGTCGGCCTATTTGGCTAAGCGAGCCTTGTTTCGCCCGATTGGAGAACGAAATAGTCGGGAGGATGCGGCAGAGCTGGAGCTGGCTCTCCTGGAGCAGATCAACCAGATCGGACTAGGCCCACAAGGAATGGGAGGGCGCACGACAGCACTAGACGTTCATGTAGAGCTGTACGCGACGCATATCGCGGGTCTTCCAGTAGCCGTCAACATCAATTGCCATGCCAGTCGCCATAAGCATGTCACATTGTAGGAGGAGCCGATGTCAGCCAAGCAACTCACATTGCCGCTCGATCAGGAACAAATCAATGGGCTACGTGCCGGGGATAGGGTGGAGCTAACCGGGTGGATGTATACGGCGCGCGATGCGGCGCACAAGCGGATGGCAGAATCACTGCAAGTGGGTGAGGAGCTGCCTGTCGAGCTCGTGGGACAGACGATTTACTATGTCGGTCCGACGCCCGCCAAGCCCGGGCAGGTCATCGGATCGGCAGGGCCGACTACCAGTAGCCGCATGGATCCGTATACACCAGCCCTGTTAGCGCTCGGATTAAAGGGAATGATCGGCAAAGGAAGTCGGAGTGAGACGGTCAAACAAGCCATCGTTCAATCGCAGGCCGTCTACTTTGCAGCGATCGGTGGGGCGGGTGCTCTAATCGCCAAAACCATCCGTGCCGCTGAAATGGTCGCCTATCATGACCTCGGTACAGAAGCCATCTACCGTTTGGAAGTGGAACGCTTTCCTGTGATCGTCATCAATGACATCGCAGGCGGGGATCTGTATCAGCAATCGCAATCGCTTTGAGTCTGAATCACTAGACAAAGGAAGCCAGATACCCTATCCTAATCCTAGCATCTGGATGACGAGTGAGAGAGAAAGCGAAAGGGCGAGCCATGGATGAGCAGAAAATTTGAATTGCGGTTGGAAAGTCACGAGCTGGACACGCTGCATATCAAGGTGTGTCGCGTGTTGCGGGAAGCGATTTTGCGAGGGCACTTCCAGCCGGGAGAACGCCTCGTTCAGGAAGAGCTGGCCAGTTCGTTAGGTGTAAGCAGAATGCCAGTGCGAGAGGCGCTCCGCAAGCTGGAAACAGAAGGTCTGGTCATCATCGAACCGCACCGGGGAGCCATTGTCAAATCATTGTCCGTGGAGGATATTCAGGAAATATATGGCCTTCGCTCCCAGTTTGAAAAGATGGCGGTCGAAATGAGCGTGGAGCACATGGAGCAGGACGACATCGATCAGCTGGAAGAACTGGTGGTCGCGATGGAGCAATCCAAGGATGCCACTGAATTCATCGAGTGCAATATTGAATTTCACCGATTATTAATCAGTCGCTGTCCATGGAAACGACTGGTGAACTTTATCGAGACCTTGTGGAACGGTTTTCCTCAGCAAACGCCACAGATGCTCCGCGACCAGACTGAAAAATCAAACAAAGAGCATCGAGAGATCTTACAGGCAATCAAAAAAGGAAATGCCGCCGAAGCAGGCAAATTGGTTCACGGGCACATCAAGCGCACGGGTGACAACTTGGTCAAGAGCTTGCAAGAATCGCTGGAATAGCAAAAAGGCATCGTACCACCGGGCTTTTGTCGGGTCAGGTACGATGCCTTTTTTTCTGCCACCCATTCAGACGAGTTTTTCTAGATCGTATTATTTTGATTGTGAACATCTATCGAACAATTTCGAATGCTCCCCATTTACAGACGGGAAAAGATGTAGTAGTATATGGTCATTCAACAAAGTTGAATAAAAGGAAACACAATTACAATGTGAGCGCTAAGTCAGTCGCGAGCCTTTTTGATGTAAGCGTTTTTACGAAAGAATGAAAGCGTTTCAATCAGAAAGGGTCAGAAACATGGGGCGCAGTACCCCTATCATTCAACATAGAGTAGGAGAATGCGAGATGACTACCAGTCGAGTATCCGGATTTTACAAACTATCACCTGAGGAAAGACTAGAGAAGGTTGCACAGGAGTGTCAACTGACTGCAGAAGAAAAACAAATCTTGTCGGGAGCGACCGCATTTCCATTGCGTACCGCCAATTCGATGATTGAAAATGTGGTGGGCGTGATGTCCATTCCACTCGGGATCGCAACCAACTTTAAAATCAATGGGGTAGATCGCTTCATTCCGATGGCAACCGAGGAAGCGTCTGTCGTGGCAGCAGCGAGTAATGCGGCACGCACAGCCTACGATCTGGGAGGCTTTCATACTTCCTTGAGCGGCTCCATCATGAGAGGGCAAATTCAAGTCGTCGATTTGACTGACCCGTATGGCGCGATGGCTCGCATCTACGAAAACAAAAAAGAGATTCTGGATCGCTGTAATGCAAAAGACCCGACACTCGTTTCGCTCGGTGGCGGTGCGATTGACGTCGAGGTACATGTGATCGAGCGGGCAAAACAGCCGATGGTTGTCCTGCATCTCCTCGTGGATACACGTGATGCGATGGGGGCCAATGCGGTCAACACGATGGCAGAGGCAGTAGCTCCTTACATCGAGGAAATTACTTCGGGCCGCGTCGTTCTGCGCATTATCTCCAACCTGGCTGATCGCCGTTTGGTACGCGCACGCGCCGAATTCTCTACAGAAGAACTGGGTGGCAAAGAGGTCGTCGACAACATTATCCGCGCTTACGAATTTGCAGAGTGCGATCCGTACCGCGCGACTACACACAATAAAGGAATCATGAACGGTATTTCCGCGGTCGTATTGGCTTCGGGAAATGATACGCGAGCAGTAGAAGCAGGGGCACACGCTTATGCATCTGTATCTGGCCGTTATCGTTCACTCACTCGCTGGGAGCTGGGCCGCACAGGAAACCTGGTAGGAACAATTGAAGTACCGATGGCCGTAGGGATTGTCGGAGGCGCGACCAAATCGCATCCAACCGCTCGTCTGGGCCTAAAAGTAATGGGAATTCAGAACGCGGAAGAGCTCGCTGGAGCGATCGCAGCAGTGGGCTTGGCACAAAACCTGGCTGCCATGCGTGCATTGGCTGCCGAAGGAATTCAAAAAGGACATATGGCACTGCATGCTCGCAACCTCGCGATGATGGCAGGTGCTCATGATGACCAGATCGATCAGATCGTCAAGCAAGCCATTCAGGAGAAGGACGTACGCTACGACCGCATTCTGGAGCTGACCAAACAATTGCAGGAGGGGGTTGCCAATGGAAACTGAAATGGTAAGGAAAGAACAACAGGCGACGACATCGAAAAAAGAGTACATTGAAATTTTAGGAGATACGGTCGTACCGGTCCGAATTCTTTCGGCCATCGTGATCAGTATTTGCCTGAGTATTGGTGGCTACTTCTTGGGGAAAAGCTTTTTCCCCAAGATCGCTGAGGCCAAAATGGTAGGCTCCTACTCTTTGCTGCTAGGAATCGCAGGTAGCGTACTGGGACTCATCATCTGTGCGAACCTGTTTAAACCAAGCCGGATATTGACGGAAGAAGAAACCTCCTCCGAAGGCTTGGAAGAAATCCTACTCAGCATGCAGGTAGATCCGAAAGCAGAGTATGAATTGATTAAAGACGACCCTGTGACGAAAAAAGAGATGGAAGAACTGGGGATTTTAGAGACATTCAAGCGTAGCGGGGGGCGAACACAACAATGAGCGTACTCATGATATCCATTTTGCTTGCATTGGCAGGTGCTATTATCTTTTCCTTGATCGGATTAGTTTCGGGTACTGATGAAACCGCTATCATGGTACCCTTTACCCTGCTCGTCATCTTGCTCGGAGCACCGCCAGAAGCAGTCTTTTCCTTTTTCATGGCGGCAGTATTGTCCAAGCATCTCACGCATGCGATCCCGACCGCACTCATGGGTATTCCTGGTGATACCACGGCGGTGCCTTTGATTGACCATGCGTCTGCCCTGCGCAGATTGGGTGTACCCCATGTCGCGTTGCGCAAAATGCTGTCCGGCGGTTTGATCGGTGCTTTCATCGCCCTGCCAACAGCAGTTTTGTTCGGGCAGTTTCTGGGACAGTTCGCTGACTTCTTCAAAGCCTCATCTGGGCTGATCTTCACCTTGGCTGCTATCCTGATCGCTTATTTCTCAAAAGGAAAATGGGTAAGCGTCCTGATGATTATCCCATTTGCCTTCTTCATTAAAAGCATTGATACGTTCAGCTTTAGTGTAGTAGAAAAGCATTTGAGCACTAGCTTCTTTCTGGGCATCGCGATCGGACCTATGCTCTCGGACATTTTGTTTTCTCTGTCCCCGACTGCACGTAAAGGCATGGTTCGGCAGACTGCAAAGGAATATCACCTTGCACCGGAAACGAAGTCATGGAAGGGTTTCTTCCCGAATCCGTTCCGCGTCCTGACAGGCAGACAAACCGCTTATACGGCGGCAACTTCCTTTGTTTCCTCTCTGACCTTTGCCTTTAGTCCAGTGGGCATGACATCGCTGATGGGGGAGATCGTGGGTTCGCGCAACAAAGGCGTGTACAAAAAGTCTACTTCGAGTCTGGCGTCCATGAACGGTGTTACCGAGTCCACCTACATTGCGGAAGCGATCATCCCACTCCTGGCGTTTGGTATTCCGCTCAGCCCAGTGGCGTTGGGACCAGCTTCTCCTTTGTTTAACGCACCGCCTGTGTTTACGAGCGATCCAGTAAACAATCTGCATAATATGATGACACCATGGGAGTTCTTCCTGTACGGCTTGATCGGTTTGGTGATCGCAGCGCTGATTGCGTATCCATTTGCTATGAACTATGCGCGTAAAGCGACCGTGTTTGTCATGAAAAACATCAGCCAGGAAGCGATCGTCGGTATGTTCATCGGTCTCGCTTGCTTGCTCGCCTTCCATGAGGCACAGCTTGTAGGGGTCATACTTACACTGACAATGGCAGCAGTAGGAGGACTGATGAACCGCGTTCTGGGGGTTAGCTCCGGCGTACAGTTCATGATCTTCTACGGCTCCACCTACATGATGTCAAAACTGCTGGGAGTTTGATGCCCGTATGAAAATCGATCCGAAAAAGATCACCATCAAAGAAGTGGGACCTCGGGACGGTTTGCAGAACGAATCGGTTTTTGTCCCGACTCCTGACAAAATCGCGTGGATCAATCAGATGTCGCATACTGGACTGACTTATATGGAAGTGACTTCGTTTGTCCATCCCAAGTGGATACCTGCTTTGGCAGACGCTGTTGAAGTAGTGAGTGGCATCGAGCGAGTACCCGGTGTCACGTATGCGGCCCTCGTGCCAAATGCAAAAGGACTGGAGCGGGCGCTATCAGCCCAGGTGGACGAAGTATCGGTCTTTATGTCAGCCAGTGAGACACACAATTTGAAAAATATCAACAAGACCCGAGAAGAGACGTACCCGATTTTGGCGGAAACCACTCAGGCGGCGCTAGCGGCAGGCAAGACCGTTCGTGGTTACGTTTCTACTGTGTTTGGTTGTCCGTACGAAGGTGCCGTCTCGGTAGATGATGTCATCCGCGTGACGGAAGCGTTACTTGCGATGGGGGTAAGCGAGGTGTCTCTCGGTGATACAATCGGAGTCGCTCAGCCTCGTCAAGTGCAGGAAGTGCTGGAGGTATTGCTCCAGCGTTTCCCGACTGACAAATTGGCGATGCATTTTCACGATACTCGCGGCATGGCGATGGCGAATGTGCTCGTTTCCCTGGAGATGGGGATGACCACCTTTGACAGCTCGTTGGGCGGTTTGGGCGGTTGCCCTTATGCTCCGGGTGCATCAGGAAACATCGCGACGGATGACCTGCTGTACATGCTGAATGGATTGGGCATGCAGACTGGGATTGATGCGGAAAAGCTGCAAGCAGCTGCCTTGTTCATTCAGGAGAAAATGGGACGTCCCTTAATGAGCCACAACATGCAGGCTTGCCAAGCATAAAAAGACAAAGCACAGCGGTCGTACGGAACATGGTGATCATGTCCGAAACAGTCGCTGTGCTGTTTTTGTATGACGGGTAAAAGGATTCGCTTGCCGAGCTATCCATGAGACGTCAAGTCTTGCCTGCCGCTCCATTTATTAGCATAGGCATCGTTGCCATAGCCAAATGAACCGTTAAAAACGGGTCTGTCATGTTCGTCAAACGTAAAGCGCATGATAAACTTCCCTTCGGTTGGTTTGTCGCCTAGAGGTTGGTTATCCTTCCAGGTGCCATAGAGGTAGTCTGGCGCAACGAGTGTACCCGTCAATGTACCTGTGGGAGCCCAGTTATACGTACCGTCCATCACATACGCACCAGTCGCGGGGTCAAATCTTTTCGTGAGTGTGATGGCACCCCATTTGGTTATCCATCTCCCGGCAGGATCCGGCAACATTAATCCAGCTGCTTTAAACTTATGGAACCAATACCGCATCGTGCTTACGATCTGTTCTGCTTCTGCTCTTGGCACACCATACGTATGGATTAAGCACTCCTCGATTTTATGCCATTGATAAGGAAATTCATAAGCGCATGTTGCGGCAGCATCCTTATATTTCATGTAGAGTTGACCATAGTAATTTGCCATCCAACCTACAAGTCCCACCAAACCAACGATGGCTTCTCCAACCGGTAGCATAGCCACTTTCCTATATGCATAGGGATTCGGCCAAAAAGCCCCGCCATCTTGAAAATGATAGGGGTGTACAGGTGGCGGATAATACATAGGGAATTCCTGTTGTCTCAACGGATCGTAACCTCCCTGCATTACGTTATATTCAGTCGATGTATGCTATGCCTAATTGGGCGTAGATGAGCTTGCTTATGGGGCTAGGCTTTTGCCCGTTTATTTCGCCCCAACACAGACGTCAACCGTTGCACACCCTCCTGAATTTCTTCCTCCGACACATTGCCATACCCGATGATCACTTTGTCATCATGATTTCCTTTGTTGATCGTATGATCTAAAAAATGTAGAGTAACCATATGAAAACAATATGGACAGCTGCAGAATTAGCTTTTTATGTTATGACAAACAAGAAAGAGCGTACCAGGCCACTCATAAAAGAAACAGCACAGCGGTCGTACGGAACATGGTGATCATGTCCGAAACAGTCGCTGTGCTTTTTTTGTTCGTACGAGGGAAAGGATCTGCCCTGCGCCTTACTGTTGGATCGTGCTCGGATCCATGTACACGAATTCCCACAGATGGCCATCTGGATCCTGGAAGCTCCAGCTGTACATGAAGCCATGGTCGACAGGATCATTGTATGGCTTGGCGCCAGCTTCCAGTGCACGATTGACCAGCTCGTTTACTTCTTCACGGCTTTCTGCGGACAGGGCGAGAATGACCTCTGTGTTTTTGCTTGTATCTGTAATTTCTTTCTTGGTGTTTTGGATAAAGGACTGGAAGTAATCCTCAACGAGCAGCATGGCATAAATATTTTCACTGATGACCATGCAGGCTGCTTGCTCGTTAGAGAATTGAGGGTTGAACTCGTAGCCGACTTTGGAGAAAAACTCCTTTGTTTTGTTCAGATCCTTGACTGGGAGATTGACGAAAATATTGTTCGTTGCCAATTGGGATCACCTCTATTTTGATTTCCTGTTGGAACAGGTTTTCATCCTTCAAGAATAGTAAAACATAAATGGGCTGTGAAGGTTTCTTATCGATTGCGCTCTTGGGTGGGTGACTGTGATTTGTGCGCGTGGACGATCAGAAAATGGGGATGCGTCATGAGGTGGTCATAGCTTTTTCTTGAGTCAGGCAATTTTTCCAAAAACGCTGGAACAGCTTGTGGCTCTATGATCCGATCGAGCGTGAATGCAGCTGTCGTTTGATTGATGATGTCGTGAAGGGGTCTGCGGAAAATAGCGACCTCGACTTCTCCTGCTTCTTTTTTGATCCAGTTGTCTATGAGCCATTCGTGGGTAAAGTAATCGGGGCGTTGAAATAGGGTGAAGTCCATAAACGGATGATGGACGGAGAATAATAGCTGTCCCCCAGGACGCAAGACACGGTGAAACTCGTGAAGGGGTCTAGCCAAATTCTCGATATAGTGCAACGTCAGGGAGCTGATAATGAGATGAAAGGACTCATCAGCAAAGGGAAGCGGGTCGTTGAGATCGTGAGCCAAAAGGTTCGCCTTCTCGCCGACTCTTCTCCGGGTTGCTTCAATCATCTCTGGGCTAAGGTCGATCGCAGTAACCTGTGCCCCTCGATGAAATAACTGTTCCGTATACCATCCAGCGGCGCATCCAGCATCCAAAGCAGCAAGTCCGCTCATGTCTTCCGGCAGCTGCTTCAGCATGGCAGGCCGCTCATAGTAAGCATTATAACCACTTTCGGTATCTACATTCTTTTCGTAGTCTCTGGAAAGTTTCGAATATGCGTCCATGATCACATGTTTCATGGTAGTCACCTCCTTCCTTTACTGATTCGTAAATGGTGGGTGTTTTCCCTGTATTCTGGCCCTAGAAACTACTTTTCAAATCCCGATAGGTATGGTGTGATAGAGAAAGATTGGGAGCTGCCGTGAAGATGGAGTGATTGCATGCGTTTTTATACCAAATACATCAAAAAATACGGAGTCGTCTTTTGTATTTCCCTCTTTTTTCTGACCGTAGAAGCGCTATGCGATCTGTTGCAGCCGACCATTATGTCTCGGATCATCGATGTGGGGGTAGCGAAAAGGGATTTGAATTACGTGCTCTCGACAGGTGGCTTGATGCTCGGAGTGACAGCATTGGGCGCGATTGCAGCATCGATGCGCAACATTTTGTCTACATACGTATCGCAAAACTTCGGCGCTCAGCTGAGGTCGGATTTGTTTAAAAAAGTACAGTCGCTTTCATTCGAGAACATCGATCGCTTCGACCGGGCGTCTCTCGTGACAAGGCTTACCAATGACGTCAATCAGGTGCAGGTGTTTGTGAATGGCATGATGCGTATCTTCGTCAAGGCTCCGCTCATGTGTATCGGCGGGCTGTTTATGGCGACACAACTGAATGCCAAGCTGGCCATTGTATTGGCAGTGGTCGTGCCGATCGTGGGCTTGTTTATCTTCTTAAATATGAAGATCGGCTTTCCGTTTTTCATGAAGGTGCAGCAAGCATTGGATAAGGTCAACGGAGTCATGCGGGAGTATTTGTCCGGAGTGCGAGTCGTCAAGGCGTTTAACCGTTTTGACTTTGAGGTCGGCAAGTTCGGCGAGGCAAACGAAGAGCTCCAGAAGAAATCCGTCTCTGCTACACGTGTCATGTCCATTTTCAGCCCAGCTATCATGCTGACGGTTAATATGGGGATCGTGGCGGTTCTGTGGCTGGGGGGAATGGCTGCTGAGCGAGGAGATATGCAGGTCGGTCACATTATTGCCTTTACGAACTACATGACGCAAATTCTGTTTTCGCTCATGATGATTTCGATGGTGTTCAACATGTTTGTACGGGCAAAGGCTTCTGCGGGACGAATCGGGGAAGTGTTCGCAGAGGAGAACCGCATGACATGGGAGGAACTGTCGGTCCAAACAGATGGCGTGAAAGGGCGCATCGACTTCGAACGGGTGTCCTTTTCCTACGAAGGAGAGCAAGGGGAGCCTGTCCTCAAAAACATCACCTTTACTTGCCTACCCGGAGAAACGTTGGGGATCATCGGCTCGACGGGATCGGGAAAAAGTAGTCTGGTCGGACTCATCCCTCGGTTCTATGACGTGACCGAGGGAACGATACGTGTAAATGGGGTAGATGTACGGAAAATCGATCCGAAATGGTTGCGGGAGAAAATGTCCATCGTGCCGCAAAAGACGACGCTGTTTACAGGAACCGTCATGGAGAACATCCGCTGGGGAAAAGAAGACGCGACCTGCGAAGAAGTGGAGCAGGCGGCGAAGATGGCGCAGGCACACGACTTTTTGGTACGTACTCCTGATGGGTACGAGGCGCGGGTAGGCCAGGGTGGTATCAATTTTTCGGGTGGCCAAAAGCAGCGGCTCTCGATCGCTCGTGCCTTGGTGCGACAACCGGAAATCCTCATCCTCGATGACAGCACGAGTGCCGTAGACGTGGCGACAGAGGCCAAGATCAAGGAAGCGCTGCGGGAGTACGCCCAAGGTCTGACGTGTATTCTGATCGCTCAACGAATCACATCTGTGATGGATGCAGACAAGATTGTCGTGCTGGACCACGGAGAGCTGGTAGGCATCGGGACGCATGAAAGCTTGCGGGAGACGTGTCGCGTCTATCAGGAAATCTTCCAATCCCAGCTCGGCAGGGAGGTGCAGTAGGATGTCGCAGGAGCAAAGACAACAACCACAACAACCTCCCGTCTTTCCGGGCAGGCCAGGTCGTGGACTTGGTCATGGTGGAAGAGTTCCGGTCGTGAAACCGAAAAACTTCAAAGGTACACTCCGCCGTCTCTGGGAAGCCTTTGGCAAAGAAAAGAGGGTTCTCCCGATTGTCTTCCTCATTGTGCTGGTGGATGCGCTGCTGATGCTCTCGGCACCGTATTTGATAGGAAAGTCGATCGATGCGATGACAGGGGGAGAAGCCACGTTGGGGCTGCTAGGCATTACGATTCTCGCCTTGTTGATTTCGTACATTGCGGACGGACTGCTGACCTTCTTGCAAGGCTGGCTGATGGCAGGTCTCTCCCAACGAATCGTGAAGAATCTGAGAACAGCCTTATTTGAAAAGCTGCAAAAGCTGCCAGTCGCTTTTTTTGATTCCCGTCCACACGGGGAGCTGATGAGCCGACTGACGAACGATATCGACAACGTCAGCAACTCGATTTCGCAATCGACCGCCCAGTTGATGTCAGGGACTATCATGATTCTCGGTTCCCTGATTATGATGCTGATCCTGAGCCCGATCTTGACGCTGGCGTGCCTGATCACGGTACCCCTCGTCTACTTACTGACTCGGACTATTGCGAAAAAGACGAGTGTGCTATTTAAAAATCAGCAAAATCAGCTAGGGAAACTGAATGGTCACATCGAAGAGACTGTGTCCGGCATTCACGTAGTCAAAGCGTTTAACCACGAGCAAAAGGCGACGCAGGAATTTGATGTGATCAATACGGAGCTGTCCAAGATCGGGATGAAAGCTCAGGTCCTGTCAGGCTTTCTCATGCCGATCATGAACGTCATCAACAACTTAGGCTTTACGATGGTGGCAGTGGTAGGTGGGGTCCTGGCTGTCAAAAGCTTGATTACCGTGGGGGTCATAGCCAGCTTTCTCAGCTACTCGCGCCAATTTGTGCGGCCGCTCAACGATCTCGGGAACATCTTCAATGTTTTGCAATCCGGTGTTGCTGGAGCGGAGCGGGTATTTGAAGTGCTGGATGAACAGGAAGAGCCAGACGATGTTGCCGATGCCGTGACGTTGACACAGCCGAAGGGACATGTCGTGTTTAAAAACGTCTGCTTTGGCTATCAAAGCGACCGTCCGATTCTGAAAAATGTCAGCTTTGAAACCGAAGCAGGGAGCACCACCGCGCTCGTGGGTCCTACGGGGGCAGGGAAGACGACCATCGTGAACTTGCTCACGCGCTTTTACGATGTGACGGCTGGTAACATCTATTTGGATGGGAAAGACATCAGGGAGTACACTCGTGATAGTCTCAGGAGCAGCTTTGGCTTTGTGCTGCAGGATACGTACTTGTTTTCCGGAACGATCAAGGAGAATATCAAATACGGAAAACCAGATGCGACAGATGCTGAGGTCGAGGCAGCCGCTGCCATGGCCAATGCGAGTGTCTTTATCAATCGTCTCCCCAAGCGATACGAGACACAGCTGACGGAAAACGGCGGCAATCTCAGCCAAGGCCAACGTCAGCTGCTCGCGATCGCTCGCGTCATTCTCGCCAAGCCGTCTTTGCTCATCCTGGATGAAGCGACGAGCAGCATCGACACGCGTACGGAAATTCATATTCAGGATGCACTACTCACGATTATGGAGGGACGTACGAGCTTTGTCATTGCTCACCGTCTCAATACGATTCGGGACGCCGATACAATCATGGTTGTAGATCGGGGCGAAATCGTGGAAAAGGGAAATCACGAGTCGCTCATCCAGCAGCAAGGCGTGTACCATCAGCTGTTTTTCAACCAGTTTAAAAATCTGGAGGCATCGGCAGAGTGAAGCCAGCCCAGCAGTGACTGTCGCATAAAAAGGGAAGAAGCTGTCCCCGGTTCTACTTGAGATCGGAAGCAGCTTCTTTTTCTTTTTGCCCAAAGTGAGCAAGAACGAATTCTTTAAAGCGGATCGTGGCAGGGGACAAGTAGCCGCCCTCAACCAATGCCATACCGATGACACGGTGGCACTGCGGCTCACGCACTCGGACATGAATGATTTTGCTTTTATCAATCCCGCGCAGATCGGGGAGGAGCGAGACGCCGAGCCCAGCGGCGACCAGTCCAGCGACGGTAGCGGCTTCCTCGCCTTCAAAAGTAATCTTAGGTTGTACGCCGATTTCCTCAAACAATCTGTCAGTCGTTCTGCGCAGAGCATACCCTTTTTTCAAAAAGATGAACGACTCATCCGCGAGCTCTTCTAGCAGGATGCTCTCGGCCTCAGCCAAGCGATGACCGATGGGTACGATGGCGAATAGCTCCTCGCTCCAAAGGGGAGTCCATTGTATCGACATCTTTGTTTCTGTCGGTTCTGCTAGTAAGCAAAGGTCCAGCTCGCCCGCGTCCAAATGCTCGAGGAGCGAGTAGCTGTGATTTTGCATGAGAGAAAAGTTGATCTGTGGAGCTTCGGTGCGAAAAGCGCCAATCAGGTCGGGAATGAGACTAGTGCCCAGCGTATGCAAGAATCCTAAAGACACTTCACCGTGCTCCGGATGAACCAGGTCGCGTAGCTCCTGCTTTCCGTCTTCCCATTCCTTCAGAATGCGATTGACTCGCTTTAATAGCAGCTCTCCATAGCGATTTAGCATGATGGTGCGGCCCTGGCGATCAAAGAGGGGGAGTCCCACTTCTTCTTCCAGACGGGCGATGGATCGACTGAGTGCAGGCTGGGAGAGGGACATGGACTCGGCAGCGCGAGTCACGTGCTGGATACGGGCGAGCGTTTGAAAATATTCGAGTTGTTGCCACTCCATGAGGCTTTCCTCCACGAATGAGATCCTTTTTTATCATTACCGATATGCATTAAAATCATGAATACAATAAATTATACATTATGAATTGTCAATGATAGTATAAAGGTGTGAACGGAACGGACTTTTGGGAGGTTTCATCATCATGGGATACATTCAGCAAGGCACAGCTGCTTTTCGCAAGTCTAACCTTGCCTTTTTTGCTGCTGGTTTCAATACATTCGCCATCCTGTACAGCACACAGCCGCTGTTGCCGGAATTCAGCAAGGAGTTTCACGTATCGCCGACGATGGCGAGCTTGTCGTTATCAGTGACGACCATCGCTTTGGCAGTCAGCATGCTGTTTTTCGGGACGATATCGGAGGTATGGGGGCGCAAGCCTGTCATGATTGGCTCCATGCTCGTGGCCTCGATCCTGTCTATCTTGACAGCCTGCAGTACCAGCTTTGAGAGCTTGCTCGTCTTTCGCGTCATTCAAGGGATCGCGCTCGGAGGACTTCCTTCGATCGCCATGGCGTACCTGGGAGAAGAAATGGAGCCAGCCAGTCTGGGTGTCGCGATGGGGCTCTACATAAGCGGCAACTCCGTGGGTGCAGTTAGTGGCCGCATTATATCCGGGATGCTGACAGACTTTTTCAACTGGCATGTAGCGATGGGCTCGATTAGCTTGATCAGTCTGTTCGCGAGCCTGATTTTCTGGCTGAATTTGCCGAAGTCGCAGAACTTCCATCCGCGTTCGCCGGAAGTCGGAAAGCTCGTGTCGTCGATGATCAGCCATCTGAAAGATCCGGGCATGCTCTGCCTCTTTGGAATCGGGTTTCTGATTCTAGGCAGTAATGTCGCCTTGTACAATTACATCGGGTACGTGTTGACAGCACCTCCGTACTCGCTCTCCCAAACACTCGTAGGGTGGATTTTCATCGTCTTTCTGGTCGGGACATTCAGCTCGGTATGGATGGCGAAAAAAGCGGAAAAGCACGGGCGCCAAAGAATGCTGACGATCTCGTTGATCATCACACTGGTAGGGGCTTGCTTGACGCTCGATGACCATCTGTGGATCAAAATTTTGGGTCTTCCGATTCTGACCTTTGGCTTTTTCGGGAGCCATTCGATTGCGAGCAGCTGGGTGGGGCGACGTGCCCTGCATGACAAAGCGCAAGCATCTTCGCTCTATTTATTCTTTTATTACGCAGGTTCCAGTATCGGTGGGACAGCTGGTGGGGTATTTTGGTCTTCCTTTGGCTGGGGAGGCGTCGTGGGAATGATTGCAGGGTTCATGCTGATCGGGTTTGTTCTCGCTTCCCGACTGGCAAAGATCCCACCTGCAGCGGCCAACCAACCCAAAGCAGTAGCTGACCTTTCTATAGCGAAATAAATAAAAGAACCCCTGCATGAGGGGTTCTTTCTTGCTTTAAAAGTATTGGAGATCAATGCCCTTCTTGGGACTCGAAAAGACTGGCTTCACGGTAATTGACGTCCATGCGCAATCTACCTGCGAAATGACGATCGATGTCTCCTTGTTCATACAACATCTGAATCGCGTTTCGCTCGGACTGGATTGCCTTGAGCTCCAGCTCTTTTCGTTGCAAGCTCATGTGGCGTCGAGAGCCGCTTCTGCGCTTGTTGTTTTGGTATTGCAGTGCCATCCCGCGATAATCTGCAATGACGGTAAGTACTGCATCTCGGTTATCCTCTGTTTTCATCTGCTTGAGCTTAGTGATGGCGGTTTGAATAGCTGCGAGTTTCAATTCCTTGTAGCTGTCCCATTCCGGATCAGCAGGAGTAATAACACTCGGGATTCGGTTGCGCCCTTTCAGTAAACGACGCAGGGTTGACCATGAAAGCATAAACAGAAGCTTGATCTTGACCCGATTCGTGAGCAGTAACTCAATTCGATTCAGGGAGGCACGGAAGTAGGCGGCGAGCTGTGGTGTGATTCGCTCTTCTTTTAACCATCGCTCTCCTACTTCCCGTTCTGCCGCAAGAGCTGCCAAACGAATACTCACCATCGCTCTCCATGCTTCTCCGAGCTGGGTTTTTCCCTCCAGCTTCGTCTTTTGCAGTCGCCGGGTATATTCGGCAACGAGATCGGCTCCTTCCTGAGTGTTTTCATCGTTCATCTCCTCGCGAACAGTGCGAAGCCCGGCATCTAGTACGCGAATACGGGCTGAGCGCTCGGTTTCTGTGCGATCTTCAGAATGATCTCCGCCTTCCTCAGACTTTCGTGCAAGTAAGGGCAGAAAGATACTGGCGGAAATCAGTGTCAGCAGGATGACTCCTGCACAGATGAAGAGAATCAGATTGCGCTCAGGGAATGGACTCCCGTCAGCTAATACCATGGGGATCGAGAACGCTGCTGCGAGTGTCAGGGCTCCACGCACGCCAGAGAGTGCTGTGATTACGGTAGAGCGAAGCTGACGATCTCTCGCCCACACGACGAGGAAGCGTAAAATCATCAAGACGGCTGTGATCAGCAAGATATAACCGATGACTTGTCCGTTTTGGTAAGCAGGGTCTTCCCATATTTTCGCCACGACCGCCGGGATCTCCAGCCCGAGCAAGAGGAACACGAGACCATTTAGCGAGAAAAGGATAACCGACCAGGTGCTGTCAGACACGATGCGGAGACGGACCGAAGCGGATTCTACGCGGTCTCTCTCAATCGCATGAACGACACCGGCAGCGACGACGGCCAGAATGCCTGAGACGTGGCATTCTTCTGCTGCGATATAGATGATAAATGGAGTAAGGATAATGATCAGCATATGCAGCGTCACATCCTCAATCCCGAGGCGACGCAGGAACAATCGGAGCCAGACGACGGCAAAACCAAGTAGGGCGCCAATCACCAATCCACCGATCGCAATAACGAAAAAGCTACCAACAGCTTGTGGTAAGGAAAAATATCCTGTGACAGTAGCAGCGATGGCAAAGTTGAACGCTACCAGACCGGAGGCGTCGTTCATCAACGCTTCTCCTTCTAGCAGGCGCAAAATTTTTCCGGGGAGCTTGATACGACCTGCGATCGACCCAACGGCTACTGCGTCGGTCGGGGAGAGTATCGCTGCGAGTGCGAATGCCGCAGACAGAGGAATGGCCGGAATCAACCAGTGAATGAAAGGACCTGCCAGGAGCACAGTGGCAAATACGAGACCTAAGGCTAATAACAATATGTAGGTTCGGAGCTTCCACAGCTCATCGCGAGGTGTGATTTTCCCATCGTTAAAGAGCAACGGAGCGATGAACAGGACCATGAATAATTCAGGATTCAGCGGGACGTGATGAAGGCTGGGCATAAACGTGGCTACGATCCCGAGCGCAATCTGAATGAGCGGCACGGGAATGAATGGCACAAAGCGCTGAATGACATTGGAGGCACCAATAAGCAATAACAGCACGAGTACCATGAGTAGGATTTCCATAAAGAAATTGCTCCTTCAAATTATTGTCGCTCAGTAAACATACTGAACCATATGTAGCGAGCTTATTCTTCGTTACCCGATTTGGCTTAGAAAATCACCTCCAGCTCTTCGTCGAGGCATATATTATATTTTCATTATATCGTATGTTAGTTTTACAGTAAAATATTATGATCATTTAAATATTAGATGTGATGGGCATTCATTTTCTCATCCATTTCTAATCTGTTATTCGCGGTTCTTTCATGTAAGGCATGTACGCTATGACTTGTAGCAAAAACTTTCTACCGAAATGAAGGAGGAAGAATTCATGAATAAGAAATGGTTGGTCACCGCATTAGCAACTGCTGTTGTTGCTGGTGGTGGTATTGGTGGTAACGCCCTGCACAATGCGTTTGCAAAAGATGGAGCAACGAATGATTTGCAACACGGAATCGAGGTCGCTTCCAAGCTGCTGAACGGAACAGTCACTGGCGCTGAGCTGGAGCATATCCCGTCCTATCATTTTGACGCAGTGGATAAGGCTGGAAAAAAATACGAGGTTCAAGTCGATGCGAAAACGGGCAGACTCCTGAAAGCCCAGCCAGATGTGGATACAGAAACCAATGACGATGAGAACGAATCTGATCAGGTTGAAGCAGACGATGATCAGGAAGCGGCGATTACATTGGAGCAAGCGCAGAAATTCGCTACTGCATCTTTTCAAGGTACGATCGGAAAAGGTGATTTGGAAGACCTGCCTGTGTATCGCGTAGAAATCACGGATCAAAAGGGTCAAGCCTATGAAGTAGACGTAGATGTCGAGACTGATATGATCGTGAACATCGGTTTGGCGGAAGCTGACCACGATGATGAACAGGGCGCGCAGGAAGAAAACGACAAAGGGACAGTCAAACAAGACGACGATCAAGAAGTGGATGACAACGTAGAGCGTACCCAACTCGTTCAAGCGGCAAAAATCACGATTCAGCAAGCAATCGATGCAGCTATGAAGAAACAACCGGGTACGTTGGACTCCGTTGAGCTGGAAGACGAAGACGGGACCATCGTATATACCGTATCGATCGTCAACGACAAGAAGGAAGAGTACGAAGTGAAAGTAAACGCCAACACAGGAGCAATCCTCAAGGTAGAGCAAGACAAGCAGGATAAAAAGGGTGACCAAGAAGAACAAGACGATCAAGAGGAACAAGACTAATATCGTCGTAAGGAAACATCTCTGGGACTGCTAAAAAAGGTCCTGGAGATGTTTTTCATGAACTGCTCTTTTTGCATTCCAGTTTCTGTATCCGGGGATGCTATACTTTGTGGTGTAGTGAAGGAGAGGAGACGGCGATGGAAGACAGGAAGAAGGTATTAGTAATCGAGGATGAGCAAAACATTGCCCGGTTTATCGAGCTAGAGCTCAATCATGAAGGCTACGAGGTGGCAGTTGTGCATGATGGGCGCGAAGGCTTGGACAAAGCACAACAGGAGGAGTGGGATCTCATTTTGCTGGATCTCATGCTTCCAGGATTAAATGGATTAGAGATTTGTCGGCGCATTCGTGCCAAAAAAAATACGCCCATTATTATTTTGACTGCTCGTGATAACGTGATGGATCTCGTCTCGGGTCTTGATAGCGGAGCAGATGATTACATAGCTAAGCCATTTGCGATAGAGGAGTTGTTTGCTCGCATCCGCTCCCTGTTTCGTCGGATGGTACCAGAGAATCAACCCAAGCAGGCCCTGTTAACATACAAGCATCTGACAATAGACATGGATGCGAGAATCATCAAGCGAAATGATGAGGAAGTCGAGCTGACAAAAAGGGAGTACGAGCTGTTGCTGGTTTTTCTCAAAAATATAAACCGCGTGCTGACGAGAGAGATTTTACTGGAGCAGGTATGGGGGTATATAACCGAGGTAGAAACCAATGTGGTTGATGTGTACGTCCGATATTTACGACACAAGCTGGATCTTCCAGGAGAGGAAAGCATCATTCAGACAATACGTGGAACGGGATATGTTATGAGATAATGAAAAAAGCACTCATCAAATTCATACAAATGCCATTAAAGTGGAAAATCACGTTGGGTACCTCCTTTATTCTATTCACTCTTTTTTTCTTTTACAGCGGCATTCAGTACATCGTCACGAATGTATGGGTGAACAATCTCGAGGAAAAAAACATTCGAAAGCTTGCGGTTGAAATAGTAGGCTACATGGAAGAGCGAACAGATTCCCTCTCCCCCTCCATGCTTCAAAAGAGCACCCTTTTTCTAGAGAGGTTGAATGAAGAAAACCAGCTAATCCGCATTCTCGATCATACGGGTAAGCCACTCATTACGTTGAGTCAAAACGTTCCTGCCAATTGGGTCTCTCCCCAGGTGGTCGCTTCGCAAATGCTTGAACGTATCAGTCATGGAGAAGATCAGCTGCTGGTCCTTCGCAGTCCATTCGCTTCTCGTCCTTTTCAGGGCACGATTGAAATCGTGCGTAACCTGGAGAGCTCGGATTCACTCAATGATCTATTGCTGTTGACGATGCTGATCGCAGGGATCGGTTCGATTGTGCTTAGCGCGGCTGGCGGTTTTCTAATTGCACGACAAATTATCAAACCGGTGCAGTCCCTGGCTGAGACGATGAACATTGTGAGCAAGACGGGGCACACGCGCCGCGTAGAGTTTTCGGATAACGGCGACGAGCTGTCGCAGTTGGCGACCATTTTCAATGAAATGATGAACCGATTGGAGCTTTCATTCAAGCAGCAAAATCAATTCGTTGAGGATGCGTCACACGAGCTTCGGACCCCTCTGGCAGTGATTGAAGGTCATCTTTCTCTTTTGCAACGTTGGGGAAAGAACGACCCAAAAATATTAGACGAATCGATTGCCGCAGCGCTTATGGAAAGTAGACGGCTAAAGGTACTGGTCAAAGAATTGCTTGAGCTCAGTCGTGCGGAGGAAGATTATACGGCAAAATCTGTTCCTCGCATCTACTCGGGTTCCGTGATTTCCCATACGGTTCAGAACTTCATGCTGCTCTATCCGGAGTTTACTTTTGAAGTGGATTATGAAGAAATCAGAAACGTGCAGATCGGCATCAATCCGAACCATTTGGAGCAGGTGCTTTCTATCGTTATCGAAAATGCGATCAAGTATTCCTGCGAGAGAAAGGTAGTAGAAGTCAGAGGGATATTGAGGGACTCTGAGGTGCTCATCATCGTAACCGATTTCGGGGAAGGGATACCGGCGGAGGAAATCCCGCATGTGCTTGACCGCTTCTATCGCGTAGACAAGGCACGAAGCCGGATGAAGGGCGGAAATGGGCTGGGCTTATCGATCGCAAAACGATTGATGGTGTACGTAAACGGAACGATTCATCTGGAAAGTGAAGAGCGGCAAGGAACGAGCGTCTATCTACATTTTCCACGAGATCATGAAAAGCCCTCACTGCTGGAGTGAGGGCTCTTTTCTCTTTTAGACAACCAAAGACAGCGCCATGATCAGGATAATCGCGACGACAGACAGGATCGTTTCCATGACCGTCCATGTTTTCAGCGTATCCTGTACCGTCATATTAAAGTACTCCTTGATGAGCCAAAAGCCGGAGTCGTTGACGTGGGACAGAATCAGCGATCCTGCACCTGTAGCCAACACGAGCAGCTCAGGGCTCGTCCCAGGGATCTGCAGGGCGATTGGGCCGACGATACCCGCTGCGGTCATCATGGAGACCGTCGCAGAGCCTGTTGCTACACGGATCAGGGCAGCAATCAGCCAACCGAGAAAGATGGGGGAAATGGCTGAAGCTGTCGCCAATTCCGCGATGTAGTCGCCAACGCCACTGTTGAGCAACACTTTATTGAAGGCACCACCTGCACCGATGACGAGCAGGATCGTAGCGGTCGGAGCCAGGCAATCGTTCGTGAATTTGAGAATGTCATCTTTCGTAAAGCCACGGTTGATCCCGAGCGTCCAGAAGGAAATGATGACGGCGATCAACAGGGACGTAATCGGGTTACCAATGAAGTCTGCCCATTGGCGCAGCATGTCTTCCTTCGGCAAAGTGACATCAGCAACCGTCGCCAGCAGCATCAAAGCAACCGGCAGCAAAACGGTAAAGACAGTGATGCCAAAGCTAGGCAGTTCGCGCTCATCCTTTGGTTCGCTCAGCTGGGAGGCGAGCTCAGGCGAAATGCTCGTTTTCACTCGTTTACTAATCCAACTTCCGTAGAGAGGACCCGCGATGATCGCGGATGGCAAAGCGACGATGATAGACAAAAGGATCGTTTTACCCACATCTGCTTGGAACAGATCGACAGCGGCCATCGCAGCTGGATGGGGAGGGACAATCCCGTGAACGATAGACAGACCAGCGACCAGTGGAATCCCGATTTTCAGGAGGGAGACTCCCGTCTGACGAGCAATCGTAAAGACCAGTGGAATCAAAAGGACAAAACCGACTTGGAAAAATACCGGAATCCCTACGATAAAGGCAACAAACATCATGGCCCAATGGACGTTTTTCTCTCCGAAGAGATTGATCAGCGTACGGGCGATACGTTCCGCGCCGCCTGATTCCGCCATCATCTTTCCGAGCATCGTACCCAGTGCGAGGACGATGGCGATAAAACCTAGCGTCCCGCCCATACCGTCTTTGATCGAATCAACGACTTTGGTCAATGGCATGCCGGATGCGATTCCCACAAATCCGGCAGCGAGCAGCAGGGCTACAAATGGGTTTACTTTAAAGCGGGTGATGAGAATAAGCAGCAACACGATGGAAATCAGCGTAATGACTAATGGCATGAATAACCCTCCCTTGGTGTCAAAAGTTCCATGATGGATTTTTTTATTTGTGTAGCTGCTTTTGGAAGTCTGCGATGAGCTTGTACTCCTCCAGCAGGTTGTAATACACGCGTTCGTAAATGTAAAACAGCTGCAAGTACGTGCTGGATCGCTCCAGATCGGGTTCATGCCGATGCGAAATGTGAATCATGTTTTTGACATCGTGCAGATCATTTAGGGCTCCGAGGGCATGCATCGCGAGCAAAGCAGCTCCAAAGCTGGAGCTTTCATGACTTTCGGGAATCAGTACCTCATAGCCGAACATATCGGACATGATCTGACGCCATTCCCGTGAACGGGCAAAGCCTCCAGAAGCACGAATCTCCGAAGCGCCGCCAGCCAGATCCCGTAGCGCGATGCCGATGCTGTAGACACTGAATAGGATGCCTTCGAGAACAGCCCGGATAAAATGCTCCCGCTTGTGGTGCAGACCGATTCCGAAAAACGAGCCTCGTGCCTGTGCATTCCAGTAAGGGGCGCGTTCGCCAGAGAGGAAGGGGAGAAAGAGCAGGCCATCTGCTCCAGCCCGGACATTTTCCGCAGCCTGAATCATGACGTCATACGGATCGACCCCCATCTGCTTGGCACGCTCTACCTCCGGCCAGCTGAATTCGTCGCGGAACCAGCGCAGCATGATGCCGCCATTGTTGGAGGGACCGCCGATCACCCAGTGGTTTTCTGTTAGCACGTAACAAAACGTACGGCCTTTCGGGTCTGTGATCGGCTCTGGCACGACTGTTCGTACCGCGCCGCTCGTCCCGATCGTGATGGCTACCTGCCCTGGATCGATGGCACCGATTCCGAGGTTGGCGAGGACACCATCACTGGCACCAACGACAAAAGGTGTATCCACATCGAGGCCGATTTCTTCGGCGTAACGAATTTTCATTCCGCGCAAAATATGCGTGGTCGGAACGGGCTCGCTCAGCTGCTGCTTGGTAATGCCTGCCACATACAGCGCTTCCTCGTCCCAATCGAGCTTGCGCAGATTGAAGAGGCCTGTTGCTGAAGCAATGGAGTAATCGACCACGTACTGCCCGAACAGACGATGGATCACATACTCCTTGATGGAAATAAACTTGGCTGCTTTTCGGAACGTATCAGGAGCTTGTTCACGCAGCCACATGATTTTAGGCAGGGGCGACATGGGATGAATCGGTGTTCCTGTCGCGAGGTAGATGTTGTGTCCGACACCGTCCTGCTTAAGTCGATCCGCTTGGGCTACACTACGGTTATCCGCCCAGATGATACTGTGAGTCAGAGGACTTCCCTGATGATCCACAGCGATCAGGCTGTGCATGGCGGTAGAAAAACCGATCCCGCCAATTTCATGCTTGTCTACATCAGCCTTCTCAATGGCTTTTTTCAGAGCGGTAATGACAGCAGCAAAGATCGTTTCCGGATCTTGTTCCGCCCAAGACGGCTGGGGAACGAGCAGCGGATAATCGACGTTGCCGATACCGCGGACAGCACCCGATGGAGTAAAAACGATCGCTTTGGTGCTCGTCGTTCCGATATCCAATCCGATAAAATAGGTCTGCTTCATATGGGTTCACCTTCTTTTTGAATACGCTTTCATGCTGGACTTAAAGTGATAACGAGATTATAACGAAATTTTTTTCATTTGTTAATACTTAAGAAAAAAATTATTTCATTCCTTTCTTTTCCTCATGGGTAGTATTGCCTTTCGCTTTTGAAAAAAAAAGAAAACGCCTGTCGATTACAGGCGTTTGAGCGAAATGGCTTCCCGGATATGCTGGATGTTCGTGATCGTCTGCTCTTGACGACGCAAGGAAACAGCGACATAGAGCAGATCAATCAGGCTGAGCTGAGCGAGTCTGGAGGAGAGCGCCTCTGTGCGAAATACCGTCTCTCGCGAAGTCGTGTACAGACAGATATCAGCCAGTCGTACGAGAGGGGACTTGCCGTAGCTGGTGATCCCGATTGTCTTGGCACCAGCCTCTTTAGCGACCCGCAGTGCTTCTAAGATGTCTTCGTTTGAGCCAGAATGGGAGATGCCAACTGCGACATCCCCTGCGGACAAGAGGGAAGCGGACATGACTTGGTAATGAGCATCGGAGTGATGGATACAGGGAATGCCTGTCCGCATAAACTTGTGATAGGCATCTTGGGCGATCGCAGCCGAACCGCCAGAGCCATAAAATTCAATGCGCCGCGCCGTTTCCAGACAGTTGACGATCTTCATCAGCGCTTCTTTGTCAATAATTTGCTGGGTATCTCGCAAGGTCTCGATGTTGGCTGTGAAAATTTTTTCAGCGATCGAGCCCAGATCGTCATCGTCGAGATTGATTTCCTGGTAAATGGATTGTTTGGGGTTGGTCACTTCACTCGCGAGTGCGATTTTGAAGGCCTGGTATCCCCGGAATCCGAGTCGGCGGCAGAGACGAAAAACCGTTGCATCCGCACATTGGCTCTGATCAGCCAGTTCGGTAATCGACAGATGAATGACGTCACTTGCATGCTCTAAAATGTAGTCGGCTATTTGCTGCTCCTTGCCGCTCAATTGAGAGTAGATGGCGCGTAGCTGGGTCAGAACGCTGGGTGGAACATGAGTGGATATATCGGCCAAAAGGAAAGCACCTCCCAAGTTATGGCGACCTGTTACTCATTATAGAAAAGGAATGCGATGATTTCCTAGTTTCAAAAAAATTTTCTTCATTTCTAATGAAATATGAAAATTATTATCATATAATACAAACTAACAGAGACCTTTCTCAAAGGAGTGACGTACCCGATATGAAACTGGCGATACTCGGATTAGGCAAGATGGGTTACAATTTGACACTGAATTTGCTCTCTCATGAGCACGAGGTCGTAGCTTACGACGTGGAACCAAAACGAGCAGATGAACTGGGACGGGAAGGTGCCACTCCAGCATACTCGGTCGAGGAAGTAATCGCCAAGCTGGACGCACCGCGTGTGGTTTGGCTGATGGTGCCTGCCGGAGAAATCGTGGATGAGCTGGTGGACAAGCTCTCGCACTTGCTGTCTGCAGAAGATATCGTCATCGATGGAGGGAATTCTCATTACAAGCAGTCACTGGAACGCTATGCGCGTCTGAAGGAAAAAGGCATTCACTTCCTAGATGCAGGAACGAGCGGCGGAATGGAAGGTGCACGTCACGGCGCTTGTATGATGATTGGCGGAGATCGGGAAGCCTTTGACCATATCGAGCCAATGATCCGTGACATTAATGTGGCCAACGGATATTTGTATGCAGGGGAAGCGGGTAGTGGGCACTTCCTGAAGATGATTCACAACGGGATCGAATACGGCATGATGCAGGCCATCGGGGAAGGCTTTGAGGTGCTGGAAAAGAGCCCGTACAACTACGATTTCGCTGAGGTGGCGCGAGTATGGGCGAACGGCTCCGTCATTCGCGGCTGGCTGATGGATCTGACAGAACGAGCATTCCGCAAAGATGCGAATCTGGACGAAATCCGCGGGGTCATGCATTCCTCCGGTGAAGGAAAATGGACGCTGGAGACGGCGCTGGATTTACAGGCTGCGACGCCAGTGATCGCGATGTCCCTCCTGATGCGCTATCGTTCACTTGAGCCGGATACGTTCCACGGAAAAGTCGTGGCTGCGCTACGTAACGAATTTGGCGGGCATGCGGTAGAAAAGAAATAGCGATTGAATAAAAAGAGCCGTAGAATCCCGATTCTACGGCCTTTTTTGCGTGGATAGGGTGATTCAGGGAGGGATTAATTCATAGAGGGTTCACGGAAATATTGCAAAGGATTTTGTTCGTCTTCTGGCACACTGCCAATTCTGCGCAAGACTTCTTCCGCAAATTGTACATAATTGGAGCCGGTTGCAGTAATGACCTGACGATCTACGACGAGCATTTGCTCGAGCTTGTTGTCCCAGTGCATGACATCGTTGTACTCGTGATCATCAGGTGTGAGAGAGGCTGTGAACGTAATCTCCTGTAAGATTCCTGCAGCTCCGAGCAGTGCAGGGCCACCGCAAATCGCAGCGATCGTCTTGTGCTGATCATAAAAAGCACGGATGATGGCCTGCAAGGGCTGATGAGTCAGGAGCGGGTGAGTGGTTCCACCTGGAATCACGAGCGCTTCGAACTCATTCACGTCGATGTCTTCGATCGTCAGAGTCGGCACATAGCTCATGCTGGAGACTCCGGTTACAGTCTCACCTGCCGGCTTTGTGGAAAAGGTAACGAGCTGAAACTCCTCTTGATTCAGTGCTGTCGTAAATAAAACAATCTCGAATTCTGCGAAGGAATCATAGATGAACAGTAAAATCTTTTTCAATAGTCTCACCCTTATAAGTTAAGTAAAATATCTTTACCTCTCGCGCTCAACAACACTGATAAGAAAAGTAAGTATGTTCAAAGCTGCCTTCACGCAAGTCGTCATTCGCGATGACAAAATAGATCGTCCCGACATCGCCCCACATGATGTTCAGGTTTGTTTCATCCGTGTCTACCTGCAACAGCAAGGTATAAGGACCACCTGATTTCACGTCTCGGAAGTAATCGATTTCTTCGAATACATCCCCTTGGATATTGTACGGGTGCCCTAGAATCTGATGATTGCAGTCGTAGGAACCGTTGATGGTGGAGAAGTCCGGGAGAAATTCATCGTAGTACGATTCCCAGAACTTGTCCGGAACCTTGATCGCATCCGTATGAAGGGAGAGCCCTTTTCGTAGATGCAAGTCATTGGCCGGGAGCGTGCCGTGCGGATGAGTACCTGGGTAGGACGCCGTCTGTAGGATTGAGAAGTCGCCATCAAAGAACAGAACCCGCCAGCCATCCCGATCT
The DNA here is from genome assembly GCF_001420695.1 of Brevibacillus choshinensis. Lineage (NCBI taxonomy): Bacteria > Bacillati > Bacillota > Bacilli > Caryophanales > Paenibacillaceae > Brevibacillus > Brevibacillus choshinensis. Next base: position 250,437 of record NZ_LJJB01000007.1, read on the forward strand.
TTCAGTTCTCCATAAACGGACTGTTCTGCCGCCTCGTAAAAAAAGTAGAGGAGTCCACGCTGGGCCAGTTCATTAGCGACGCCGATACGCTGAATTTCCTCGAGGTTTAGTTGACCGATAAAAACAAGCGGTTCCTCACGATAAACAGGATAGGTCCATCCGGGAGGCAGATCAGGACTGCCGCCTAATCGACTCGTACCTACCGATTTTGAAAGGGACTGGGTCGGCTGTACATAGATACATTCGTGTAAATGAGTGAGAATTTGATCCTCCATCCCCTGCAATCCGTGTTTCTGGATCAGCGCTTTTACTTGATTGATCATCTGATTTCTCCTTTCCTATACTACCAAATAAAGGTAGGTAATGACATGTTCAATGGTACAGGTAATTCCTATATTTGTCTAAATACTTGTTTATTGAGGAGGCAACTCGAAAAAGAAAAAACACCCTCGGTTACCTCGAGGGTGTTTGAAGTGGCTAGAACTGTGCCAGATAATCGTCGAGCTGGTCAAAGGTGCCGCCAAAGCCTTGATGCATGCTGCCATGCATATCCACAAAGTTTTGTTGCTCTTCCTCGGTAGCGTTCAACGGCACACCATGGAGTGTAATGGTTGTCTTGCCATCCTCCTCGGTAAACGTCCATGTATTCAGCACTTCCAGCGGCCAGGTCTGGCTAAAGGGAGCACGGATAATGGTGCCTTCCTCATCTGAAAAGGAGTTCGTAAATACAATTTTTTCAGGAGCGGTGATTTCCCGATAGACGAATTTCCCCCACATTTTGTTGCCATCCGGAGATTCCATACTGTAGAGAAAGACCCCGCCTGGACGAAGATCCAACTGGGAGACACGGAGGGTGGTACCTTTTGGCCCCCACCAGTGCTGAAGATGCTCTGCTTGGGTAAAGGCTTTAAATACTAGCTCCCTCGGGGCATCAAACGTGCGTGTGATCACGAGATCGATTGTTTTAGACATGAAAATTCCTCCTGTACATTGAGTGGTTTTATGCATGAGACAGGGATAGATTACTTGGAGATTCTTAAGGCAGCAACGGCTTTCAATCTTTTGTGATGATAGACATAGGACCCGCCGATCACGAGGTACCCGATGAAAAAGAACACGAGACCGCTGGGAGGGTCACCCACTGCGAGACTCGAATACATAGCGCCCGTCAAATCGATCACAAAACCGGCATACGCCCATTCCTTCAATCGTGGAAATCCGGGAGTTAAAATCGCTACCACACCCAATAATTTGGCAATGCCGATAAAGGGAAGGAGATAGTCGGGGTACCCCAGATGGCTGAATAGGGCGACTGCCTCTGGGCTAGACATGATATCAGGAATCGAGCCCAAGCCCATTAGAGCAACCATTAGTGCGGTAAAGATCCAGTAAATGATGGCTATTTTTTTCATCGGTTCATTCCTTTCCTTCCCGCTTCAACAATTTTTCTTCAAGACGATCAAGGGTAGATTTTGCTCCATCGATGGCGCCATATTGGTCGACCGCTATATTCAATTCCTCGATGGATGTGAACAGCATTTGCATGGTGATCTCTGTCTTCGGACCCCACCAGTGAGGTTCCTTCCTCAGTGTTTTGCTTATACAACTCGGCAAGACTACTGCTTGTCGTTGCGACTCACTTCCTTTCCTTGCAGTTGCCGCAAATATTCTTCCAAACGGTCGAATTTTTCTTCCCAGATGTGACGATACGATTCTACCCAATTATCCAGTTCGCGGAATGGCTCAGGTCGCAGTGTGTAGATCCGGCGGTTTGCTTGCACCTGTACTTCAACGAGACCGGCCTCAGCAAGTACTTTTAAATGTTTGGAAGCTTGCGGTTGGTTAAAGCTGAGTTGATTGGCAATTTCTCCTACCGAGAGTGGTCCATCACGTAGAAGTTCAACAATACGCAATCGGTTTGGTTCGGAAAGAGCGCTCAACGTTTTGTTCATGACTATAATATACGATTATAGGAATATTCCTGTCAAGGAATATAATCAAATTTTTAGATACAAAAAACAGGCCTTCTTCCCTTATTTTTTTCCAATTATTTCTGTCATAAAATACGAGAATGGGTGATAATGAACAAGTTGTCCGATGCATGATGCGTGCAGTTTGGTAAATAGAAAGGAAGGAGGGTTATCGCTTCATGATTCGAAAAATTCTGGTCGCTCTCGTATCATCCATTCTTTTTTGTGTGGTACTTGCGTCGATCAACTACACACCTGAAGCGCAGCAACAGCCAGACACGTACTACTGGCCGTACTTCTCTTTGGTGATGGTGTATCTTATTTATGCGACCCCGGTATATGTGGTGGGAGGCGTGCCAGCTTCCATGCTGATAGAAGCTCTGAACCGTCGAATCGCGTGGGCCAATCCTGTGATCGTCTATCTGTTCCGCCTCATCGCCTATGCGCTCGCAGGCGTTTTGGTCATGGTTCTTTTTCAGATCGTCATGACTTTAGGAAAACTGACGAATCTCTCACTGCTGTCATCAGGATATGGATGGGGAATGCTCGCGTCACTTTTGTACCTGCATGTCTGGTTGGTCAGCTTCCTCTTGATTAAGGAAAAGAGAAGGGTGTGGTAGCATGTCCGTAGGTGGTTTTCAAAGCGGCTTTCACGCCCGTAAGGTCCCGCGCTCCGAAGTGAAGTGGGAGTCTTTTCTCATTTGCAGTCACGGCTGTGAAGAGGTCATCCAACTGATATCCCACGTGTCTGGGGAGGTTGAATTTGAGCTTTGCCATATGGAAGCAGAGCGGATGGGAAATGTTCTCTTGGAGGCAGCCCGGTCGAAAAGGAAATAAAACGAAACTTATATCCCCCCTATTCGTATCATGATAGAAAGACATTATAGATAAAGGGGAGGCGGAACATGTCAGACGATAATGTGGTGAAAATGAGTCCCTTTAAGGTCGGTGGACGGCTGATTACGGCCATTTTGATTATTCTTGTCGTGGTGCTACTCGGAACTCAATCCTTTACGATCATTTCAGCGGGTCATAGCGGGGTCGTCTTGCAGCTGGGAGCTGTTCAGCCAAAGGTACTGCAGGAAGGGCTTCATTTCAAGATTCCGTTTATTCAAACAGTCATTCCGATGGAAGTACGGGTACAGAAGTCAGAAATGAGTCAGACCTCTGCTTCACGTGACCTGCAGACCGTCTCGACGACCATTGCAGTCAATCACCATTTGGATGCGGATAACGTAAACAAGCTGTACCAGCAGGTCGGTCTCGAATACGCCAGTCGCATCGTAGATCCAGCCATCGCCGAGGCGCTCAAGGCTGTTACGGCCCAATATACAGCAGAGGAGCTCATCTCCAAACGCTCCGAGGTCAGCAACAAGGTAAAAGACGTGCTGAAACAAAAATTGTCTACCTATAACGTGATTCTGGATGAGATCAACATCCGCGAGTTTACGTTCAGCGACGAATTCAATCGCGCTATTGAATCCAAGCAGGTAGCGGAGCAGCAAGCACTCAAATCCAAGCTGGACTTGGAACGGATCAAGATTGAGAAAGAACAGGAAATTACGAAGGCGCAAGCGCAGGCAGAAGCGCTGCGACTGCAAAAGCAAGAAGTAACGCCTGAGCTGATCCAGCTCAGACAAATCGAGGCTCAGCTGGAAGCGATCCGCAAGTGGGATGGCAAACTGCCGAATGTTACCGGGGGAGCTACTCCGTTTATTAATGTAGAGAACAAATAAATAATCGAGTGAAGGGACCATCCAAAGACGTGAATCGTCTGGATGGTCTTTTTTTATTGCCGTTCGTTGATCATGAGCGCCTGCCCCAATTGGATGCTGCAGCAGAATCCTGGATAGAATGCTAAGGAAAGGAAAAATGTCAGTTCGGTAGGTGGAGCATGGAGCATATTCTCGAAATGGTTGGCAGGGCGGCTTTGGCTTTTGCGATCATGATGGTGATTACCCGGTTGTTGGGGAAGCAGACGATTGCGCAAATGACCTATCACGATTTTGTAGCGGCGATTACACTGGGCGCGCTGACTGCAAATCTTGCGTTTAACGTTCAAATGAAAATGTGGCATATGATCACAACGCTGCTGACGTTCACTGGCATTGCGTACTTGCTGATGGATCTGTCGCTCAGAAATCGGACATTGAGAAAATGGTTTTCCGGTCAGCCGACAATGATTATCCAGAATGGAAAAATATTAGAGGGAAACATGCGGAAATTGAAATTCTCTCTAGATACACTGAATCAGGAGCTGCGGGAAAGAAATATCTATAACATCGAAGAAGTTCAATTCGCCGTCTTGGAGCTGAACGGTGAGATCTCTATTCTTCGAAAGCCTGAGTATCTGCCTGTAACCCGAAAGGATTTGAAACTGAAATCGGACAGGCAATGGTTTCCGGTCGAGCTGATTATGGATGGAAAGATCATTCAAGATAACCTGCAACAAAACAACCTGACGATCGAATGGCTGATGAGTCAGGTACAAAAGAAAGGGCTGACCGTCGCAGAAGTAAACTATGCGGTGAAGAGTTCGAATGGTCATGTCTATTTCGACAAGTACGATGATCAAATGTCCAATCCAATTGATAAAGAGTGAGGACATGGGAGGAGCTGGTCTGGGAAGCGCAGCGGAACATGAAAACCCATTAACGGTAGTGATTCCCTCCATCGAATCTATTGATTGGACGGTTCTGGAAATTCCTGATAATGTAGTCTGAAGTATCAGGAGGTGATCCGATGGAAACCACCATCGCTCGATTGCAGAAGCATTTGCAGGAGGTTCCTCAGGCTTTTCGCGCGATACCAGCCGATCAGACGACAAAAAGTCCAGTTCCAGAAAAATGGTCTCCCCTAGAAATTCTGGGCCATTTGTGTGATTCAGCGATCAACAATCTCGGACGCTTTATTCGAGCTCAGACGGAACAGCCTTATCACATCGTTCCTTACAAGCAGAACGAGTGGGTAAGTAACCAGGCGTATCAGGAACGGCCAGTGGAAGAAATCGTACAGCTGTGGATCGGCTTGAACCAATCGGTGCTGCACGTAATGAAGACGATGCCACCGGATAAAGGTCAACATCGATGTGAAGTGCCCGATGGTACTACCGTTACTCTGGAGTGGCTCATGGCCGATTACGTGGATCATCTGGAGCATCATCTTGGACAAATCTGTAAAGGAATCTAGCAGCAAAAAAACGCGGCCATCTCGGTTCGCGTTTTTTGTATCAAATGATGGAATTAGTTAGCAGATGCTATCGTGCTGCTCGTAGCCTGCTAGTACAGACGTGACGATATGTATGGAGTCAAATTCGCCTTCGGATGCTTCTACGATCGGCAGATTCATAGGAAAGAGAGTACGATTGATCTCATCGGCTGACATCCCTCTGCCGTGGAGGAGAAGAATTTCACCGGTGAGGTTCTCCAGGTGGTCGAGCTTTTTTTGCAGCATGGCTTTGCCATTTGCGATATAGCCAGCATGGGCACAATACAGGGCTTGAAAATCGTGGGACAGGACCAGACGAATGGAGCTCATCAGTATTGGAATCGACTCTTCCCGCAGGATGACTTTTGTTTTGATGCCCAAAAAGAGATCCCCAGCGAACAAACGGCCCGTCTTTTCATGGATCAAGGCGATATGGTCATGGGCATGGCCCGGCGTTTCGAGCACTTTCCAATCCAGAGTACGTGAGTGGAACGATTTTTTTAAAGGATGTGCGTGAAACGGCTCTCGGATCCCCCATGTGAGTTGACGGTACTCCGGGTAATCGGCTTGCTGTGAACAAAAGGCAACCCCTCTATCATGAATGTAAATGGGCACGTTGAGATTGTTTTCGATCCAGGCAGCCGTTCCTACATGATCCTCGTGACTGTGGGTGAGGACGACAGACTCGAAGGCTGAGGATTGGTAAAACGGGATCAGCGATTCTTCGATCATTTTCGGCCCTGTATCGATCAGCATGCCATCCGTCAAGAACACATAGATAGATGAATCACGTCCTCGTCTTTTCACAATCCCTTCCACACATACGACATCTTCGTGATTGTAGATGTGAATCATGTGCAACCCCTCCAGCTATAAAATCCTCTCTACCAGTAAAAAAGTTAGCTCATCTGTTTATTATACGATTAATTGATTATTCTGTCATTTTCTAGAGGCTTTTTGCCGAGCTGGAACGTGTGTAAGATGAAAGGATGACGATGCTTTGCAAGAGGTGAAGGAATGAAAGCACTGCCTATAGATGAAATTTTGCCCGAATTGATTGAAAAGCTGAGAGCGCATACGAGGGCTGTTCTCGTCGCTGCTCCTGGGGCGGGAAAGACGACGCGGGTTCCACTGGCACTGCGGGATGAGCCTTGGCTCGCGGGACGTCGTATTTTGATGCTGGAGCCGCGCCGTCTGGCTGCGAGGTCTTCGGCACGGTATATGGCTGCTGCCTTGGGAGAGCAGGTCGGGCAGACAGTGGGGTATCGTGTCAAAATGGATGCGAAGGTAGGGCCGAGCACCCGAATCGAGGTCATCACAGAAGGGGTACTGACCCGTATGCTCCAGGCAGACCCTGGGCTAGAAGATGTCGGGCTCATCCTATTCGATGAATTTCATGAGCGAAGCTTGCATGCGGATCTCGGACTGGCCCTCAGCCTGCAGGCACAGAGCTTATTTCGAGAAGACTTGCGCCTCGTCGTGATGTCGGCGACTCTGGATGCTTCTTCCGTAGCTGCGATGATGGAGAACGCACCGGTGATCGTGAGTGAAGGCAGAGTGTTTCCGGTACAAACGCACTATCTCACACGGCCGATGGAGGGACGTCTGGAGACGAACATCGTACAGTTGATCCAGCAGGCGTTGTCCGAGGAAACCGGAGATATGCTAGTCTTTCTCCCTGGTGCGGGTGAAATTCGCCGCGTAGAGACCTTGCTTCGTGAGAGCGACTTGCCGTCCTCTACCGTTCTCGCGCCTCTCTATGGTGCGCTCCCACAAGAAGTGCAGGATGCTGCGATTCAGCCGGGAACGTCTGGGAAGCGCAAGATCGTCTTGGCTACATCGATTGCTGAGACAAGCCTGACGGTAGAAGGGGTACGCATTGTCATCGATAGCGGCTTGATGCGGGTCCCGCGTTTTTCTCCCCGAACAGGGATGACGCGACTAGAAACGATCCAGGTATCAAAGGCGTCCGCAGATCAGCGTCGAGGCAGGGCAGGTCGGCTCACGCCAGGTGTCTGCTACCGGATGTGGACGCTGCAGGAGGATCGTGCCCTGACTGCTCACACGGCACCAGAAATCAAGGAAGCGGATTTGACCCCACTCGCTCTCGAGTTGGCAGCGTGGGGTGTGAATGATCCAGCTGAGCTGTCATGGCTGGACGAACCGCCAAAAGCAGCACTCGAGCATGCCCATGAGCTATTACTCCAGCTCGGTGCATTGGATCCTGACAAGCGTATTACTTCACATGGACGACAGCTTGCTGAAATGCCTTTGCACCCGAGATTAGGGCATATGATCCAAAAAGCAAAGGAACGGGGACTCACAGGTATGGCATGCGAGCTGGCAGCCCTGCTGGGGGAAAAGGACATTTTGAGGGGGAGAAAGGCTGCTCATGATGTAGATCTGCGGCTGCGAATGGAGACACTTCGTTCGGTAGCATCCAGAGGAGAGGCGGCTCTGTCGGGGCATGCGGATTACGTAGAAGTCGACGAAGGAGCGTGCCGAAGGATATGGCAGGAAGCTGCTCAGCTCAAACAGGCTTGGAGTAGTAGTCTGCAAAAAGAGGGAGCGAAACAAAGCGTCTCTCTGGACGCGATCGGTACCTTGCTGGCGGAAGCCTATCCGGATCGAATCGGACAACGCAGAGGAAATGGGAAGTATTTGCTTCGCAATGGGCGTGGAGCGGCATTTGCCACAGATCAACCGCTAGCGTACGCTCCTTATATCGTGGCGGCACAGCTGGACGATCAAGGATCAGACAGTCGCATCATGTTGGCCGCGAGTATCACCCAGACAGAGCTGGAAGGCGTATGCGATGAGCAGGTGGAGGAAGAAACAGCGGTATGGTGGGAGAAAGCATCCCAATCGGTGCGTGCCCGCAAACGAACGCGTCTCGGTGCGCTGATCCTGCGGGAAGCGTCTGTCGCCCAAGCGAATCAAGAGGCAGTCACGGAGGCATTACTTAGTGGGATTGCGTCAGAGGGTCTAGGGCTTTTGCCGTGGAATCGCCATTCCCGCCAGCTACAGGAGCGCATGCTCTTTATGCATAGACTGGATGACGCTTGGCCAGATGTATCAGATGATGCACTGCTAGAGACGCTGGGAGAGTGGCTGGGACCGCATGCCTATGGTTGCAAAAGCCGGGATGACTTATCGAGGCTGTCCCTCACTTCTATCCTGGAGAGCATGCTGAGCTGGAACCAAAAGAGGGAGCTGGATGAACACGCCCCCACCCATATGGTCGTTCCCAGCGGCTCTCGTGTACCGATCGACTATAACAATCAGGAGGCACCCATCCTAGCAGTACGATTACAAGAGCTGTTTGGCTGGAAAGAGACACCGAGGATTGGGAGTGGACGTATTCCGCTGACGCTGCAACTGCTGTCGCCTGCACATCGACCGGTCCAGGTCACGAGGGATTTGGCCAGCTTTTGGCTGCATACGTATTTTGAAGTGAAGAAAGATTTGAAGGGGCGCTATCCCAAGCATTACTGGCCGGACGATCCGCTGCAGGCTATTCCTACAAACCGTACGCGCCCACGTTCCTAGTCCAATTGTAAAGCTTTGGGAATATCCTCTCATTTTTGTAGTTCCATGTTCGTGAATGGGGGGGTTTCTGAAACTTTCTTGGTGGGTAGTCACGTCGAGAAGGTACCGTGCTTTTCGTAACTACCCTTCCGTTTTTGGGGCTGCTTGTTCGCAAGCAGCTCTTTTTTTTTGTCTGCTTTTGTTTTACTCCGGTACGGTCGTGTCAGCTCCCCAGCGCTCGCGGTAAATGAGCTTTTGCAAATCCTGACGTTTTTCCCACTGATGGATCTCCAGGAGAGGACGGTCCGGATAGTGGTCGGTGTATCCAATGGACAGCAAGGCTACTGGATCGATGTGAGGGGGGATGTCTAGAATCCGGCGGACATCTGATTTTTTATAAAAGCTGACCCACCCCATAGCCAGTTCTTCGGCGTAAGCAGCCAGCCACATGTTTTGGATGGCACAGCTGACGGACATGATGTCTGTCTCCGGTATGGAATTTCGCCCAAGAACGTGGTCACCACCACGAGTCGGGTCACAGGTCACACAGATCGTGACAGGTGCTTCCTTGATTCCTTGAATTTTCAGCTCCAGAAAAGTAGACTCACGCCCAGAGCCTTCATAATGAATCGACAGAGCACGCCTTTCTTTGTCTGCACTTTCAGCCAGCTGTTGCTTGAGGGTATCGTCTGTAACCATGATGAAATTCCACGGCTGCATGAACCCGACAGATGGCGCGTGATGAGCAGCAGCGAGGATCATGGCCAGCTTTTCAGGCGGGACGGGGTCGCTGCGAAATGTGCGTATATCTCTTCGATTGCTAATGGCTTTATAGAGACCGATTTTTTCTTCGTCCGTCAATCGATTCATAATTGGATAAACCCTCCTGCTCATTTCATTTCCCTTTCATTTTACTGGCTAAAGAGGTTTCCTTCCAGACATCTGCTTGACATATTCCTCTCATACGCTAGTAAAGGAGTGTGCGATCGAAAGAGGAGTGAAGCGGGAATGAAGAACATCCTGATTGTGGAAGACGAATTGCCGATCTCCCGTGTTTTGAAGGCCTATCTGGAAAAGAGCCAGTTTCAGGTGGAGCAGGCGTTTACCGGTGACGAGGCTGTACGGAAATTTGATGCAGTCAACCCGGCGCTTGTCTTGTTGGATGTCATGCTTCCTGGCAAAAGCGGCTGGAGCATTTTGGAACATATACGCAAAAAAAGCTCGTGCCCGGTGATCATGCTGACGGCACTCGGGCAGATCGACAATAAACTGATGGGATTGCATCAGGGAGCCGATGATTACATAACGAAACCGTTTATTGCGGATGAGGTCGTGGCGCGTGTCCAAGCTGTGCTGCGCCGATCTGCTCATATCATACAGGGCGATCAGCTCCGACATTTCGGCAGCCTGAAGGTAGACTTCAAGGCGTATACCGTCACCCTACACGGGATTGAGCTGGCGTTTACCCCGAAAGACCTGTCGTTATTTTTGTTTTTGGCGCAGTACAAAAATCAGACGTTCACGAGAGAGCAGCTCATCGAACAAGTGTGGGGCATGGATTACGAAGGGAGCGATCGTGCCGTAGACCTGTCGATCAAACGAATCCGAAGATCGCTGGAGAACTGGCCGACTGCAGAAGGGGAGATCCGAACCTATCGCGGATTAGGATACAAGCTGTGTGTGTATGAATAAAAACAAGCAGACCACGCTTTTTCGCTATTGGACGACGCGCTACCTGATCATCCTGTGTGTCGGTTTAATGGTTGTAGGGATCGCTTCGAGCGTCTGGATCACTTACAACGAAACGCAAAAACGCCTCGATTTCATGAGACTGACGGCTGCAGAGATTTCTGAGCGCATTCTCGATACAGAGGGGAAAATCAAGATCACCCCGTTTTTGTTCCGCATTCTGGACAACCGCCAAGAGACGTTGCGCCTGAATTACAAGCCATTTATGCTCATACTCGATGAACAGAATCGCCCGGTATTTAATGGCCCCGGTCCTTTTTCCAGCGAATTGTCAAAGCGAGCAGTCGAGCTGACAGAAGCGGGGGAAGAGGTGACAGAGGTCACGCTCTCACGCGGTGAAAAACTGCTGTTTGTGAAACGAAGTATTACGGCACAGGAGAAAAATGTGGGCTGGGTCCTGCTGTTTACTCCGAAAAAGGAAATGATGAGGAGCACAACGGAATTTCAGCTGCTGTTCATTATGCTGATCAGCCTGGGACTGCTCGGTTGGCTCGTCATCTACCTGCTGACGAAAAAGCTCTCCCAGCCGATCAAGGACGTCGCAGATGCGGCGAAACAGATCGTCACCGGTGACTACGACATCCATTTGGACAAAAACAGCCGCGAAAAGGAAATCTATGAATTGATCCACTCGTTCAAAGAGATGGCCGATCGTCTGCGGCAGTTGGAGCTGATGCGAACGGAGCTTTTGGCGGGTGTGACGCATGAGCTGAAAACGCCTGTTACCTCGATCAGCGGGCTTGTTCAGGCGGTCAAGGATGACATCGTCAGCGGTGTGGAGGCAAAGGAATTCTTGGAGATCTGCTCCAAAGAAACAGCGCGCCTGCAAAAAATGGTGGAGGATCTGCTCGACTTCAACTCGTTTGCAGTGGGGGATATTCGCATCCGCAGAGAGAGTCAAAATGTGCATGAGCTCGTGCAGGAAATCACTCATCAATGGCGGATCGTTCAGGAGGAGGACACGCTTGAGCTGACTGTCGACAAATCGGAAAAGCCGATCATTGTTTCTACTGACCCGTTGCGCATTCAACAAGTGCTCTACAATTTGCTGAACAATGCCGCACAAGCATCGTCTGCGGCTGGTGGACGAATCGATGTGAGTCTATCTGAGACGGAACAGGAGATTCGCATTGCTGTAAAGGACAACGGGATGGGGATTCCAGCCGCGGAACAGCCTTTTGTTTTTGATCGATTCTACCGCGGGGAAGAGAAGAAGCACACCGTACGTGGATTGGGATTAGGCCTGTCCTTTAGCCGGATGATTGCGCAGGCACTGGGAGGAAATCTGGTGCTGACACACAGCTCGGAAGCAGGAACGACCTTTACGCTGATCCTACGCAAATGAATAGATGGATAGCAAACGACGTTGCCGGTGGGCAAGGTCGTTTTTTTTGCGACAAGCCATCCAAATCTGACGTGATCCTGACGTATTCATTCCGTATATTGATCCCAGCAAAAGGTTCTAGCTGCAAACAAGAAAGCTACGGGGGGAGTCTCCAAGTGACGGAAGCGGATAAGAAACGTACGTTTTTTTCCAAAGGAAGATCGAGCAATAAACGATGGATGGTACTCGGATTGGCGGTCGTGCTGATCGGAGGTGGGGTATACGGCTATCAAACTTTCATGACCCCGAAAAGAGCCCAGGCGGCTTTTCAGGTAGACACCGTAAAATCGGGTGACGTGTCAGAGACGGTACTGGCATCGAGTACCGTGCAGGCATCCAAACGAACGTCTCTGTCTTTTGCCGATGCGGAGGATGCCAAGGACGCGATTTCTTCCATCAAGGTCGGGGTAGGCGATCAAGTAAAAGCAGGACAAGTGCTGGCCACGATGGATGACTCTGTCGCCCAAATCCAGGTGACCAATTCCCAAGCGAATCTTTTGTCCGCCCAAGCCAAGCTGGATGAAGCACAGAAACGCAAGACTACGGCGGAAATGAAAACCTTGCAAGCAAACGTCAACCAGACCAAGACCGATCTGGAGCTGGCAAAGCAGTCTATCGACTCGCAAAAAGCGATCAACGATGAGGCGAAAGCGAAAGCCAGTCTGGCCAATGCGCAGAAAACATACGCGTCGCAAAAAGCTTTGTACGAGGCGGGTGCTATCTCCAAGACAGAGTATGATACAGCACAAACGGATCTGGATCAGGCACAGCGTGACTACAACACAGCAGTTCTGACAGCTGGCCAAACCAAGGGCCAATCGACCAGCAAGGTAGAGCAGGCGCAGGCGGCCTACGATACAGCAGTTGAAGCGCTAAACGAAGCCCATGAAGGTCCGGATGCCTCGACTGTCCTATCTGCTAAAGCCGCGGTCGAGCAGGCAAAAGCGCAGCTACAGCAAGCGCAAAAGGCTTTACATGCAGTTACTTTGAAAGCTCCGATGGATGGCGTGATCGTACAACTAAATGGGAACGCCGGGGAAATACCAGGTAGCGACTTCATTATTATGGACAACTCGAATTCCGGAGCGCTGGAAGTATTGGCGCAAATCAGTCAGAGCGATATCGGTAAAGTAAAAGAAGGTCTGAACGTTTCCTTTACGACGAGCTCCTATACAGACAAGATATTCACGGGAACCGTCAAGCTGGTGTATCCAGAGGCAAAAACGGACTCAGGTGTGACGAGCTATGATGTTTTGCTCTCGGTTTCCAACAAGGAAGGTCTGCTGAAGATCGGCATGACGATGAATGTGACGATCGAGATCGGGACCCATCAAAATGTGCTGGTCGTTCCCGCTCAAGCCTTGCAGACCCAAAATGGTAAAGACGGTGTGTACTTGTACGCAGGCAGCACCGATAACAACTCAGGCAGACCGTATCGTTTTCAGCCTGTAAAGATCGGTTACTTTGCATCAGACAAAGTCGAAATCACGGAAGGATTGAAAGAAGGTGACAAAGTCGTTCTCCTAGCAAACACCGCAACTACCTCATCTTCGAGCCAGAACTCTAATCGCATGGGTGGCATGCCTGGTTTGGGCGGCATGGGCGGTATGGGAGGAGGCTTCTCTGGTGGGGGAGGCGGAATGAGAGGTCGATGAGCAGATGAAACCAGTCATTCAGATTGAAGACGTAAAAAAGCTGTATCAAATCGGAGATCAGGAAATTCAGGCGTTGCGCGGCGTCAGCCTGACGATTGAAGAAGGAGATTTCGTCGCGATCATGGGACCATCCGGTTCAGGAAAGTCGTCGATGATGAACGTGATCGGTTGCCTGGATAAACCGACATCGGGAGAATTTTATTTGGATGGTTACCCCGTGTCGCAGGCTCATGATGATGAGCTCGCGGAAATCCGCAACCGCAAGATTGGTTTTGTCTTTCAAAATTTTAATCTGCTCCCACGCACGACAGCTGTAGAAAATGTGGAGCTGCCGCTCTTGTACGGAGGCACACCTGCAAGAGAACGGCGGGAGCGGGCCATCCAAGCGTTGATCGATGTGGGCCTGAAAGATCGTCTGGTCAACAAACCGAACGAGTTGTCGGGTGGACAGCAGCAGCGCGTTTCCATTGCGAGAGCACTGGTCAATGATCCTGTCATTTTGCTGGCGGATGAGCCGACGGGTGCCTTGGACACCAAGACGAGTGAAGAAATCATGGGCATCTTTCAGCAGCTAAACGATGCGGGAAAAACCGTCATTCTCGTAACACATGAACCGGATATCGCGGAATATGCCAAACGGATTGTGCGTTTTCGCGATGGACAGATCGTATCGAATGAAGTGGTATCCGAGCGGAGAAGAGCGTCTTCAGAGGAAGTGAAGCGATGAGTTTAGTAGAGTGCATACGTATTTCATTTCGGAGCATCCGAGCCAATGGTTTACGGTCGATCCTCACCATGCTGGGCATCATCATCGGCGTAGCGGCAGTCATCGCCATGGTCGCAATCGGAGAAGGGACTTCCAGCAGTGTGGCTACTCAGATCAATGGATTGGGGAGTAACCTCCTGATTGTCTCGCCAGGTCAAGCAACACAAGGGAGGGTTAGTCTGGGAGCAGGCTCTCTCAATACGTTGACTCTGGCCGATGCGGAGGCGATCGAGCAAAAGGAGTCTGTGTCCGGCGTAGCCCCTAGCGTAAATGGAAGGGGGCAGATCGTATGGGGGAGCAATAACTACTCCAGTTCTCTTGAAGGGACCACAGCCGCGTTTCCCCAAGTACGCAATGCCCAGGTAGAGAGAGGACGCTTTTTCTCCAATTTTGAAGTCAAGCAGCAATTCAATGTGGCGGTCATTGGTACGGAGGTAGCGAACAATCTGTTCTCCAACAACAACACCAACCCGATTGGGCAAACCGTGCAGATTAACAAGATTCCCTTTACGATTATCGGTGTACTGAAAAGTCAGGGAAGCTCCGGTATGACCAACAATGACGACCGCATCATCATCCCGATTACGACGGCGATGAATCGTTTGACTGGTGGAAAGAATGTCGGCACGATCTACGTTTCAGCCGTGTCCTCGGATCAGATGGAGCAAGCGCAACAGGATATCCAAAGCACGTTGCGCAGCAAGCACAATCTAAGACCGCAGGCGGCAGATGATTTTCGCATCACTTCACAGACGGATATTCTCAGCACCGCCCAGGAAGTATCCAGCTCGATGACAGCCTTGTTGTCAGGAATCGCAGCAATTTCCTTGATAGTAGGGGGTATCGGGGTCATGAATATTATGCTGGTGTCTGTAACCGAGCGTACGCGAGAGATCGGTATTCGCAAAGCGATCGGCGCCAAACGTGGCGATATTCTTCGACAGTTTTTGATTGAAGCAGTCACACTCAGCTTGATCGGCGGGATCATAGGGATTGTCTTGGGGGTCGGCGCAGCGCTTGCAATCAGCAAATTTGGAGGCATGACTACAGCGATCAGTATTTCGCCGATCCTGTACGCGTTTTTGACCTCTTCTCTGGTCGGAGTCGTTTTCGGTGTCTATCCGGCGAGAAAAGCAGCACAGCTGAGGCCGATTGATGCCCTGCGTTACGAATAAAGAGCGGGTGTTTACATTTTCCAATTCGGGCATACTAGCCGCGTGAGGTGTTTGTCTGATGGAAAAAAACGTCCAATTTTCCGTAACGTGGCGAGAAGCATCCCGAGTCATGAAGAAGATCAAAACGAGCAACCTGCGGTATATGGTTAGGCAAATGGAAGGCAAATCTAGCATTGCTTTTGTTTTTCCCAAAGTGAGTGTCAGTCAATACGTCTATCTGTATATTCTCTTTGGACCGAGGGCAGCAGATGTGGCAGGCGGCGACAACAAATAGAAGAAGAATAGGCCCTGGATCGCCGCCTCGAACCAGGGCTTTTTTTGCTCTAGGATATAGGTATTTTCAATATTTCGATATAAAACAAAACCTGACACTTTTCGATAACAAAGATTCATAGTACAATGCCAGTATGAACGAACTTGGGGAAGTTCGGGATGGCGGCACCCAAACTGTGCAGGAGGGCCGCCTCTTTTTTTTAATCGTTTTTCAAATAGGTGAAATTAGGTACATGTACCTAAAAATACAGCTAGATAAAGCGGGCATTTAGATATAAGATGAAATTGTTCACCTAAATATTCCGTACTACTCTTCCCAGGTTTGATAGCCTGGGCTTTTTTTGTGTATAAGCAAGGTGCCGTTTGGATTCCTATGAGGCAACCAAAAAGGCCCACCTGGATACGGGCAGTAACCGTTTATCCGTTGATGGACCTGTTGTCAGTTGTTAGTGGTGGAAAACTCCCTTTTACCAGAGCGTCTAGTAGCTGTTCTTGTGTCATGGAGATCGTTATGCCGGGGTCGGGTAGATCGGCCAGAAACTGATTTTCCTGATAGAGATACCAGAGAGTTCCGGTCGGGCGCATGGGATAGACGAGTATGTTTTCTTGCGCTTGCTTTCCATGTCTGACGATATCTCGCAGGGAGGTAAATAGCTCTCCCCATACGGGCAAATAAGGTTTTGTCTTCTGCTGGTGCAGGGAACGGAGGAGCTGAGCTTTTGCCAGGGTAAGTAGTTCGTTAGTCGAGGGTTCAACAGAGAGCATGACCCTATCTCCTTTGCTGGTACGTGACCAATTTTCATTGGCTTCGACTACCGTCAAGGCGGTTTACCGTCAGCGGCGGGTCATGAGGATTGCAAAATGTGGCGGATTTTGTCGAAGTCAACGTTAAGTGTAAAATAGTTGCTAGCTGGTTGCAATAGGCGAGAAGTAGTACGAATGCTTACATTTGACGGCTGTTATTGAAATGGTTAGCATAGATGCAGTGAGAAAATGAGAAGCATTGCAAGAGGTGAGGACGCTGGCAGAAAAACAGAAGCTGTTTATTGATTTTTGCGGGGGCATCGACCATGCCGTCGCTTTGTGGTACGCCTTACAAGCGCCTGATGTGGAGGTTGTCGGAGTCGGTTGTAGCGACACGGAAATGGAGCGAGGTAGTAGTCTCGCGAAAAAGCTGATAGGGTTGGCTCTTCCGGATAGCGAGATTCCAGTGGCAGCTGGAGGCAGTCAGCCTTTATTTAGTCGTCCCGAGGAGAGTAAAGCTGCCGCACGCTTGCTCGTCGAAAAAGCGAATGAATATAAGGGAGAGCTCACGGTGGTCACACTGGGGCGTTTGACCAATCTGGCAACAGCGGTGGCGATTGACCCGCGAATAGCAGAAAAGCTGGAGCGAGTCGTCGTACAGGGAGGTGCCATCCGTGTGCCAGGAAATGCGACGGCCGTGGCAGAGTCGAATTTCCACGCCGATCCGGAGGCAGCTGCCTTTGTATGGGCAGCAGGATTACCTTTGCAGCTGGTTCCATTCGACGCCACAGACGATCTGCGTCTGACGCTGGAGGATAGCCAGGCAATCTTGAGCAAAGCTGTCGCGCTCGGAATCGCGCAAGCATCTATGGAAAAAGAGCAACCGTCTTTAGAGGATGGCACTCGCTTGGATGCATGGAGTACAATGATCGCTGTGTTGCACCCTGAGCACATACATAAGCAGCAAATGAAGCTAACGATTGAATGCCACAGTCCCTTGGCGCGCGGAGCGGTTTTAGCTGATTTACGGGCAAAGCCCAGCGTAGGAATCGATACAGAAGTCGTCATAGGCATTGACGTGAAGCCGTTTCGTCAGTGGTTGCAGGGGATATCAGTCAAGGAGGGGAGCTTGTGATGAAGAAAAAAGTCATCATCGACGTGGACACCGGAATCGATGACGCGATGGCGCTCTCCTACGCCGTTCATTCTCCTGATTTGGAGGTTTGCGGAGTTACGACCACGTTTGGAAATATCAGTGTCGAAGAAGCGACACGCAACACACTGCAAGTACTGGAGCTGGTTGGTGCTACAGATATCCCGGTCTATCAGGGAGCTTTCAAGCCACTCGTTCGCGAGCTAAAAGAAAAGGCCAAGCTGTTTCATGGAGAGAACGGTTTGGGTAATATCATGCTGCCTTTGCCTACGTCCGCTCCCCAAGCGATAAGTGCAGCACAATATCTCGTGTCGGCGATCAAGGCACAGCCGAATGAAATTACCTTGGTCACGGTAGGAAGTATGACCAATCTGGCGTTGGCGATCATGGCTGCGCCGGAGATCGTCTCTCTCGTCAAGCGGGTCGTTGTCATGGGGGGAGCCGTAGCTGTTCCGGGCAATCGGACGCCTGTGGCTGAAGCGAATATTTGTGCGGATCCTGAAGCGGCAGCGTACGTCTTTCAATCAGGAATTTCACTGACTCTGGTTGGTCTGGATGTGACCATGCAGACACTCCTCACGCGAGAGCATCTGCAGCAATGGCGAGAACGCGATACAAAAGTAAGCCGCTTTTTCGCAGATATTTGTGACGTCTACATGGATGCGTACGCCAAGGTCGGCAACGTTCGTGGATGTGGGCTACATGATCCGCTCGCAGTCGGTGTCGTCATCGACCCTACTTTTGTTACAGCTGTTCCGATGCACGTTCAGGTAGATACGTCAGGTAGTGCGAGTGATGCGCGTACGATTGGCGACAGACGGAAGCACCCGGAGTTCCCGCCCAATGTGGATGTGTGCGTCGAAGTCGATCATGACCGCTTCGTTCAGCATTTTTTGGAATTTGTCATGTAGCTTGTGAAAAGGAAGACCGCCTGTCCATCAGGCGAGTACATGGGATAAGAGGAGACGATAGCCTTGTTGAAAGAATTTAAAGAGTTTGCCTTAAAAGGCAACGTGCTTGATCTGGCAGTCGGTGTCGTAATCGGTGGTGCTTTTGGAAAGATTGTTACTTCATTGGTAAATGACTTAATTACCCCGCTCATCGGGTTGTTGCTTGGCAAGGTTGATTTTTCCAATCTGTTCATCAATTTGAGTGGCGTTCATTACGAGACGCTGAAAGCAGCCAAGGAAAAAGGGGCGGCGACTCTAAACTACGGCTTGTTCCTCAACAGCGTCATCGACTTTTTGATCATCGCATTCTCGATCTTTATCGTGATCAAGCAGCTGAACCGATTCAAACGCAAGCAGGAAGAGGTCAAGACGCCAGTAACGACCAAGGAATGCCCGCACTGCATTACCTCGATCCCGTTGAAGGCGACGCGCTGCCCGAATTGTACCTCTGTGCTGGAAGGTCATGGTTCACAATCTCTGGCAACCGAATAACTAAAAAAGGAGGGCGCTCATGCTCTCCTTTTTTTCGTGGGCGTGAAGCTCTTTTTTCGTTTGACTCGGTTGCGGTATTGAAAGTGGAGCCGCTTGATCGTCCGAAAGTAGGTTTTGTCCTTGAGCTTGGCGAATAATCCGTGGGAAGGAAAGTCGTAATTGACCTCGATCACGACGATTCCGCCCTGTTTGTCGATGGCAAAGTCTACCCCTATCTGGGCCGAATGCCTGTATTTATTGAAATGAGAGCATACTTGATAGCTGAGACGAATGAGGTTTTGCTCGATTTTGCGAATTTCATTGGAGCTGAGCGATAACGATTTTTTCAAGGCATGAGGGACTGTGACGGCATACCCACCACCACGTGCCACATTCGTAATGATACTGTCGGACCCGGCGACTTTAGCCAGCATCCCTGCGTATTGCCACTTGCCGAGGCCGTTTCGCATCATCATCACGCGGATGTCGTAAGGGCGTCCGTTCAACTCCGCCAGATCGATTCCTTTTTGAATAATGTATTGTTTTTCTACGCACTGTTTCTCCAGCCTTCTTTGCAGTTCTTCCAGAGAGGGTACTTCTACGGGCTCCCCACGCTCCTTGACGAACTGATAACCGCTGTCCTTTTTTTGTACGCGCAAAATGCCTTTTCCCATATGGGTTCTCGTCGGTTTGATGTAGACGGTCTCGTATTTGCCTAAATAGGTGCTGAGCAAGGCAGGTTGATACAAAGAAGTGGGAGGTAAAAACGGACGAATGTGCGGGCTTTTGGCAAAAAACTTGTGAAGGCTCCATTTGGAGGAGGAGATCATACAGCATGCACCTCGCTTGGAAATAGTCCATTCTCGCTATGATATACGGGGGACACGCGAGGAGTGAGTCTCTGTCTGGATTCTTTGATGTGAGTGTATGACAAGCAGGCATCGGGTGGTAAAATGAGGAAATTAGATCGTTATGGAGGAAATGAAAAGGGGGTGGCACCATTGAAGCGAATCTATCGACCGTTACAGCCACCTGTCATCCAAAAGGGGCTATTACAGCCTCACTATGATTATCGGGAGTATGAACCAAGCGATGGCTTGGAGCCGTATGTTGCGTGTTATTGGACAAGCGACTTTTCCCCCATAGAGCACACTCAGCTACACCGGATTATTCCGGATGGCTGCATCGACATTATTGTTGATCGGAAGGCTCCCTCACTCACCAAAGGCGCGTTCATTTCGGAATTGATGACGAGCTATGAAGTACTCGATCTCACCCGACCCCAGTCGCTGTTCGGCATTCGCTTTTTTGCGGAGACCATCCACCTGTTTCTACGCGATCCTGTTTCTGCGTTTCGCGGCAGTCCACCCTTGCTCGCTGATCTGTGGGGGAGTGAAGCAGGGCTGCTGGTAGAAGAAATGATGGAGGCACCTGGAATTCGTGAAATGATTGAAGTTGTGGAAAGAAAGCTGCGTCGCTGCTTACATAGTCATTCGTCCATTTCGGAGGGCCTGCTACAGACGAGTATTTCTTATCTGTACGCTGCCCAAGGCAATCTTTCCATAAAGGCATTGGCGGAAACACTCTGCTACAGTGAACGCAATCTGCGGAGGATGTTTCAGCATGAGCTGGGAGTCTCCCCCAAAGAGCTGTCCCAAATCATTCGTTTTCAAGCGATGCTCCAAAGCCTTTATCACACGCCACCTGCTCACCTAACACAGCTCGCATACACGTACGGATATTTTGATCAGCCGCATTTTATCAAGGAGTTCAAACGTTTTTACGGACTGCCGCCCTCCCAAGTTTTGGTGCCAAGCCAACTATGAATGTCTACTCGTAATCTTGTCCGATTTTTACAAGTCTACCGGTTCGTCACCGTCTATACTGGTGTCGAGAGTACGTGGTAGCGACCATTTCGAGGAAAGGGGAATGTAGAGTGAAGAAGGAAACGTTGGATGTGTATTGCCGAAAGCAACTGGGCTGCACCCATGACTATCAGGTCGATTGGGAGTGCGATCGTTACCATGTAGGCGGAAAAATGTTTGCGATGATCGGTAGCGATTCCAAAGGGAAAGACATCCTTACATTGAAGTGTGATCCGGCTCGTGCAGATGAACTGCGAGAAATCTACGAAGGGATCATTCCTGGCTACCACATGAACAAAACACATTGGAATTCCATTTACTTCGACGCAGATATTCCAGAGGGGCTGTGGGAACGTCTCATTGCTCACTCGCATGAGCTCGTCGTCCAAAAGCTGCCCAAAAAAGTAAAGCTGGAATTGCAAAATATCGAGTAGGAACAGGAGTGAACGCAATGGGAATCAAGCTGGATATGGTGGGAATTGTCGTGCAGGATATGAAGAAATCACTGGATTTTTATCGTGTGCTCGGCCTGGAAATACCGGAAAGAGCAAATACAGAAATGCATGTGGAAGTGGCACAGGACGGTCTACGTCTAGCGTTTGACACCGTGGAGGTCGCAAAGGGTGTGTATGGCAGTTGGGATGAGCCGACCGGCCACCGAATCGAACTGGCGTTTTTGTGTGACAGCGCAGACGCTTTGAATGCCCTGTACGAAAAGCTGATGCACCACTGCTATGTGGGACATCGCGAACCGTGGGATGCCTTCTGGGGCCAGCGCTATGCGATTGTCACTGACCCGGATGGAAATCTCATCAGTCTATTTGCGTAAAGTCAATGTCATATGAAATGAAAAAAGGTCATCCTGACCAACTCCTGGGGTCCGTTTTTCAGCATGGACATTTTTCCTCATTTACTATCCGAACGCACATTCGTAGAATCGAGGGAAAAAGGCAGTGACGGAGTTGAAAGTGAAACTGGACATGGCGCAGCTCCTGGAGAAGTTCCGGCAGGATGAGCGCATCCGGTAAAAGCATGTATTGATTCTGACGAAATGAAATCGAGAACGGGATGCATTGGAAAGTTGTCGTACCATATAGGGTGCCATCCCACCTCGCCTCCAAGAATGTACTAAGGATTAGTGTCTTCTTGGAGGGGGATAGAGCTGGTCTGGACGGTGACAATGATGGAGATACAGGTGAGTAATAAGACAACAGCCCTTGGATAAAGGGCTGTTTTATTTGGGAAATATTTTTACTGCAACGAGAATGAAAATCCCTGGATGGCCAGTCAGATGTATCCCTCTTTCGGGCCGCCGATGTACTAAGGCTATCCATTGGTCAATATCCCGCTGATAAAGACTTATTTCTAATCTAAATACTCTCCGTCCCGCAGCCGATTCACAAACTTCTGAAGCCAGGTGTAATAGTTTACGCCGTGGCGCAGCTTATGAAGATCTCGCAGGCATTCCTGTCTCTCGGCATCGGAGGTGTCCTCTGCAAGCGCGATTTCCGAAAGCTCGGGAATCACCTGGTTGATTGCCCCGAGCATGACATCAATTTCCCGCTGTAGTTTCATGGTGAAAAAGACACGGAATGTCTGGAAAAAATCGGTTTCCGCCACATACTGATCTTTTCGGTCCTTCTTCTCCTCCAACTTGGTGACCATTCTGGAATCCAGCAGTGATCGGATGGCATAGCTCATGTTGCTCTTGCTCATGTTCATATAGTCTTTCATGTCCTCAAGTGTCATCGGCTTATCCTCGAAAAACATGAAACCGTACAGCTTGCCGAACGAATGGTTGGCGCCGTAAAGATCCATCGTCTGCGCAATGGCTTCGATAACCTGGGCGCGTAATTCGATGCGGCGCTGCGACGGCTCTTCCTGACCCTGCGTGGTCATTCGCTTCATTCATACACCCCCTCTGCTTTTTACAAAATACGAGAGTCAATTTACAAAAAACACAAGCTAGATTGACACTGTGTTAACACATTAAGAACGTGCTTAGTGTACAATATTTTTTGTACAGAAGGTGATTTTCAAGTTTTATAAGACAATTTTATCAAATATCCAATTATTTTTGAATGGTTAAAAATGAAAAATCTGGTTCGTGTATTCGCCATTCAGTATATGACATAACGACGCCAACCAAGCAAATGGATGAGGGGGTATTCATCATGTCGAGTATTACGTTGAACGCATTGTCGAAACAATATACGAAAGAAAAGCATACACTCGATCATATCAGTCTTGAGATTAAAGACAAAGAGTTTCTGGTGTTGCTAGGACCGTCCGGATGCGGGAAGTCTACTTTGCTCAGAATGATTGCCGGCATCGAAGAAATCACGCACGGTGAAGTCTATATCGGGGATGTTTGTGTAAATGACGTGGAGCCTAAGGATCGGGGAGTAGCGATGGTTTTTCAAAACTATGCTCTTTATCCGCATATGACCGTATTTGAGAATATGGCTTACGGTCTGAAAATAAAAAAGGTAAAAAAAGCCGAAAGGGAAAGACGCATTAAGGCAGCAGCGGATATTTTGCAGATCAATTCATTGCTGAAACGGCTCCCCAGCCAATTGTCAGGCGGGCAAAAACAGCGGGTAGCAATCGGCAGGGCTATTGTCAAAGAACCGAAAGTCTTTTTAATGGACGAGCCGTTATCCAATCTGGATGCCAAGTTGCGAAATGAAATGAGAATTGAAATTAAAAAACTTCATGAGCGTTTAAACTCTACTTTCATTTATGTCACCCATGATCAGGTAGAGGCCGTTACCCTGGGCGACCGGATCGCGATTATGGCCGAAGGGAAGTTTAGGCAAATCGGAACGCCGATGGAAATAATCGATTGCCCTGTGGATATGTTCGTCGCCAATTTCATCAGTTCTCCACCAATCAATTATTTGGATGCTGTTCTGATGAATCGAAATGGACAAACGTATGTGGACATCGATGGGGTGTTACTGGAAACAAACCTACCGATAGAAGTGATGAAAGATAGCCCCAAGGTTGTAGCAGGGATTCGACCTGAGCATTGTTTCATCACGGAAGACACGAACAATACATTGGAAATGGAGGTATTGTTTACGGAAATTATCGGTACGGATGTGTTGTTGCACCTAAAGTATAAGACGTCCAATTTTATTGTGAAAAAGAGCTTTACGGAGATGTACTCAAAAGGGCAGAAGCTGCACGTGGGGATGCATGCAAATCATGTCAACGTGTTTGACAAACAAACGGAAAAAAACCTAAGGAGTCGCCAATGAATGTGCTCATCTCGTTAGATGGCTTAAGTCATCAAAACTTTGAACGTAGCTCACAGCAATTTATAATGAATGGCTTTTCATACTGTAAAAAACTGATCACAACGTTTCCGTCGGTTACCTTTAATGCTCATGCTACGGCGATGACCGGGAGCAATCATGACAAGCATCTTGTCTTTGATAATGTTGTGTCTCGTTCTGGGACGATGGAAAGAATCGAGTTGTACGGCGACCACGAGATCATTTGCAATGAATCTTTACATGAGCAGACGTTATTTTATTCACTTGCCGAGAACGAAAGGAAGAGCTGCTGCATCCATTGGCCGATGACGTCCGGGAACCCTTATATTCATCATCTGGT
This sequence comes from Brevibacillus choshinensis, assembly GCF_001420695.1. Taxonomy (NCBI): domain Bacteria; kingdom Bacillati; phylum Bacillota; class Bacilli; order Caryophanales; family Paenibacillaceae; genus Brevibacillus; species Brevibacillus choshinensis. The sequence continues at coordinate 274,948 of NZ_LJJB01000007.1, forward strand.
TACGGAATCTGGCAGCAAAAAAAAGATCCAAGGAACCGTTTCTGTGGAGGAAATCGATACAGTAGCACTGCTTGAAACGATACAAGCGATTGAATCTGCGGCATATGATTTCATCGCTGCTAGGTTTGTCTGTTATGATGCGCTGTCGCACCAATATGGGAAGGACTCAATGGAGGCAGCCCGTTGTCTTGAAATGCTGTTTGAATATATCGGGCAAATTGACAACGCGTTAAAAAAGTCGCATCGACCATACAACCTGATTGTCTTTTCCGATCATGGTCAAAGCGATGTTCGAACGTTCTTTTATCCCAATGAGATTTTGGCGCAAAGCCGCTGGCAGCAAAATTTGCACAACAATCAAATAAGATTTGTCGGCGATGGAAGCGGTTCGTTGTTGTTTTACAGTTCATTGGAGCATCAGCAAAACAGAGAAATCATGGATTATTTTAGCGGTCTGCCTCAAGTGAATCTTTTTTATGCGCTGGAAGGAGAATCCAGTTCGGAATATCGGCCTGTCGGTATCTTGGATTTGAATCATACGGTATGCGGCGAAGATATCGTTCCCCCGGAACAGCCGAAATACAGGAATATGAAAAGCTTGCATGGGTATCATCCTGCCAATGTCGATGAAATGAATGGGTTTATGGTGTGTAAGGGCGACCAAATCGAGATAAACAAAATAATGGATGAAACAAACATAGAGAACATCGCACCTACGATAGCGGCGTTGTTCCAAATCTCGCACCCATGTGACGGCAGAAAGATTAAAGGCATGATTAGGGAGTACGATTAAATGGGTAGACCAATCAGCAGAGATGGAAAAGACAACCTATGGTCGCTTGCGCTACTGTTGCCGACACTGATTCCGTTACTAATTTTTTGGATATATCCAATGATTAAAACGTTCCACATTAGCTTTACGGATTGGAACTACATTTCGCCAACTTTTGATTATGTAAAGCTGGAGAACTACAAAAATTTAATCAGCGATTCTTTTTTTGCAAAGGTTTTGAAGAATACGCTTGTGTTTACATTTTTTACGGTAGTCCCGCCAATTCTTATCGGGTTGTTCGTGGCGATCAGGTTAAACAAGATAAAGGCCTTACGTAATTTCTTTGTTGCCACTGTTTTTTCATCATGGATCACACCAACTGTCGTGGTATCCATGGTATGGGTCAGCATATTCGACAGTGAATCGGGGATTGTAAATGCACTTCTAAAAGGAGTAGGCGCAGAACCGGTAAAGTGGCTGGGTGGACAAACTACGGCGATGATTGTCGTCATTATCGTCACGATCTGGCAGTATACGGGATTGGCCGTATTGTTACTTTCCTCTGCTTTGGCAAAGGTAGATCCGGAAGTAGAGAAAGCGAATGATCTGGATGGGGGCAAAGGGTTACGAAAATTACTAAGAATCACCCTGCCGGCGATCTCTCCCATCCTTGTGTTTATGTTCGTCTTTTTTACACTGAATTCGCTCAAAGCCTATGATCAGATTTATATTTTGACGCAAGGTGGACCTTCAGGTGCGACCTCAACGATTCTGTACTACTTCTATGTATTAGCTTTTGAGTTGTATGAAACAGGACCTGCTTCGGCGTTGGCGATGATTTTCCTTGTCATATGTCTTCTGATCAGCGCGCTGAATTTCTTCCTATCTAAACTACTGTTTCCGAAATGAGGTGGGGGCTTTGTCCTTGGCAAAATTAAAAATGGGCATTAACTATGCAACGTTAATTTTGTTGAGCGTAATGATGGTATTTCCATTTATTTGGATGTTCATCATTTCCGTAAAACCGAAAAACGAGATTTATAGCGGGAATCTTTTGCCGTCAACCTTTCATTTTGAAAATTACATCCGCATATTTACGGATACCAAGATGTTGCTTTATTTGTGGAACAGTATTTACGTCAGCCTGATTATCATAGTTTTTCAAATCGCAACTGCTATTTTTGCGGCGTATGTATTCGCCACGGTTCAGAAAAGATGGGTCCGTTACTGCTTTGTGCTTATATTGGCGACGTACATGCTGCCATCAGCGGTAACGTACATTCCCTCCTTTATTCTGTTATCAAAAGCGAATTTGCTGGATACGCATATCGGGTATATTCTCAGTGAATTCATCAGCATCTTTGCGATTTTTTTCTTGCGGCAATCTTTTGCCCAGGTGCCCAAGGATGTGGTTCACGCCGCTAAATTGGATGGCGCAGGGCATTTGAGGCTCATTTTTACCGTGTATATGCCGTATTGCAAAAATGCGATTGCATCCTTGGTGTTGATCACATTCATTTACAGCTATAACAACTACATGTGGCCATCGCTGTTGATCAAGTCAGAGGATAACATGTTCGTCACGATCGGCTTGCGCAGGTTGTTTATGAGTCAGGCAGGCTATGGAATGGACTTCCCTCTAGCGATGGCTGCCTGCGCGGTGTCGCTTGCGCCTATGTTAATCCTGTTGGCCATTTCCAGTAAGAGGATCATTCATTCAATGGCCAATCTCTATGTGAACAAATAATAAGGTGGTGATGTGCATTAGCTGGAATCCAGGGACTGATAAATGTCGGCATTGCCAATTGAGACCAAAACAGCTATTTATCGGGAGGGCTTCACTGTGAAAAAGCGGACAAGAAACGCCAAGAGCGTCGTTTATTCTATCATGTGTTCTGCACTCATTTTGACGGGGGTAGTCGGTTGCTCGAATAATACCACATCGGAAAACAATGCGAATGCAGCGTCAGCGTCTGACCCAAAAGAGAAAATCAAACTGGAGTTCTACTATGGTCTTGGCGGTAAGCTCGGGGAGACGATGCAAAAAATCGTTCAGGATTTTAACAGCAAAAATCAGCAATATGAAGTCGTGCCGGTTATCCAAGGGGACTATGGTGAAACGTTGCAAGCACTGCAGGCTTCACTCGCAGCGGGTAAGCCTCCCGCATTATCTATTAACGGTTACCCAGAATTTATGAAGCTGGCAAAGAGCGATGCGTTGCTTCCATTGGATGAGTATATCAATCAACCGGAGTATAAAAAGGACGACGTTCTGCTGTTGGAGCAAGGCAAATACAATGAGGCAACCTTAGGTGTTCCGGCATATGTCGCTACACAAATGATGTACTACCGAAAAGATATCTTTGAAAAATACCATATTGATTACAATTCTCTGAAAAGCTTTGAACAATTGGCTGATGCAGCGAAGCTCATCAAAGAAAAGGAAGGGATTAGCGGCTGGTCAATCATGTGGTACGCAGAGCATATGATCGATTACGCCCGTTCAGCTGGTGGCGATATCGTCAGCAAAGACGGCAAGACCGTTACGATCGACTCGGAAGAATGGATTTATGCTTGGGATAACATTCGCAAATGGGTTCATGAGGACAAAATCATGGACACGGTATACGGTGGGAATGGCTGGGAATGGTGGTATAAAACGATTGACAATGTGATGAATGGAAAATCCGCAGGATACACAGGTTCTTCCGGCGACGGAGGCGATTTGGATTTCACCAAAGTGGCAACAGGGATGCAAAAAGGATTTCATGGAGAAAAGCCTAGACCTGTAGCGACATCTGTCATGTTTAACCTGTTCAAAGCGTCCTCCAAAGAGCAACAACAAGGTGCTTGGGAATTCGTGAAATTCTTCTCGGAAGCGGAAAAAACGGCTTACTGGGCTGTAGAAACAGGATATATTCCGATTCGGGACAGCGCGGTGAATACAGATATCTACCAGAATAAATTGAAAGAAAACCCATATTTATCAGTACCTTTGGAACAAGCAAAAACGAATGGGATTGCTCCTTTTGTAGATCCGACAGGTGGTAAGATTTATGCAGAAATCGAGCTGGCGAAAGACAAAGTTCTCATTGAAAATATCCCTGCACAAGAAGCGCTGAAAGAGGCGAAAAGAAAAGCGCAAGTAGAGCTCGACAAGGCTCTGAAGCAATAATCGTCACAAGCAAACACGTATGGAAGGGAGCTCACCATGAGAGAGCAACTGGGGGTTCCTTTCCCATCATAAAAAAAATGGAGAGATGAAAAATGAAAAACGACATTGCATTGGCTGTATTTGATTTGGCGGGAACCCTGGTAGAGGACAATAACGGAGTCAGAGATTGTCTTCACAAAGCGGCCGTTGAATACGGATTAAACGTGACAAAAGATGAAATCAGCACCCACATGGGAACAAACAAGATTCATCTCTATCAATTTTTGATTGCAAGAACAAAAGGGAATATGATCGACTTCAAAAATTTTGAAGTAGATATTGATAGTTCGACGCACGATGAAGCTGTCAAACTTTACGATCGATATACCGAATACATGATTGCTTATTATCAAGAAAATTGCCGAGAAATCGAAGGCGCAACAGAAACGTTGAAATGGTGCAAAGACAATGGAATCAAAGTAGCGACGGGGACAGGATTCCATAAAGAGATCAACAGTGTCATTATGGAGTCGCTCGGTTGGGTGAAGAATGGCTTGATCGATTATGCAGTTGACCTTGATATGGTTCCAGAAGGAAAAGGACGCCCGGCTCCCTTTATGATTTTCAAAGCAATGGAATATTTAAATGTTCAAAACGTAAGACAAGTCATTAAACTCGGCGATACGCCTGCTGATATGCTCGAAGGATACAATGCTGGTTGTAAAGCGGTCATTGGCGTCATGCAAGGCTCGACTCCTATCGAAGTATGGGGCAAGTATTATCATACGCATGTGCTTGATACCGTGAAAGAACTGCCTGAGCTCATCGTGTCCGGTAAAATTGTATGATCGATCAACTGGAAAAAACGGCAAGCATAGGCATTGTCTTGCCTAAGCTGTTTCCTTTTTCGCAAAGCCAGCCTGAACAGATGATTTCGAGTCTATTAACAATTCTGGAAGACCCCTTTTTTACGGCAGTGGAAGTCTCTTATATCGCGGATAAAGAGACAAGGGAGCTTGCCAGGAAGTATATGCAGTACAGTTGTGTCGAGATCATTTTCAATGGCGGAGATGCCTTTCGAGAATTACAGATTGATTTAAGTTCTTTGGATCCGGTTGTTAGAAACAAGTCTATCATTCAATGCCAAATGCTGATTGACCATTGCTATGAAATGAATGCGAAAATCATGCATATCGTGACAGGTAAATTTGAAGGCGAAGAAAACAAACAGCAAAATATCAACGCGTTTATTGCTTCGACCATGGAGCTATGCAAGTATGCAAAAGATAAAGCGGATACGTATGAGCTGTGCATTTCATTGGAAATCGGGGATCGTCATGTTGACCGCAAATATTTGCTGGGCCCTACCCATGAGGCGGTACATGTAGCCAGAATGATCCGAAGCGAATATAACAATTTTGGTCTCTTGCTGGATCAAAGCCACCTTCCGATTATGGGAGAAGACCCACACAAATCATTATGGCTGGCCAAAGACTATTTGACGCACATTCATATCGGGAATAGTTACTTGAAAGATAGACAAGCTAGCTACTTCGGGGATAAGCACATTCCGTTTGGCGTCAAAGACTCGGAGGTGGGCGTGAATGAGCTGACAGCGTTCATCACAACGTTGAATGACATTGATTTTTTCAAGAGCCCAAAACCAACAAGAAAGCCAGTAATGACCTTTGAGGTTGGGCGGCTAGAGAATGAATCACCCAAGCTGGTTATTGCAAATGTAAAGCGTACTTTCTTTGAAGCTTGGGCAAATGCATAAACGGATGACAAGGAGCTGTTGGATAAATGAATGTATTAATTACAGGATATTTTAACGATTATTCGAAACAACGAGTGACGCAATCATTTCCGGAGGACTGGAATGTTCAAATCGTTGAACCTCAGCAAATCGAAGAATTCATCAGTGAAGCGGATGTGTTAATTCCAGAGCATATCGAAGTAAACGAAGCCTTGTTGAATAAAGCGAAGAACTTAAAATTTGTTCAGACGGGTGCCGGCTTTGATAATGTAGATATTGAAGCGTGTACCAAGAAAAACATTTGGGTGAGCAATGCGGCTGGAGTAAATGCCAACGCAGTAGCTGAGCATATTATGGCGTTGATTCTTGGCTACTACAAGAACATCTCTTTTCTGGATCAAAGCATGAAGAATCGAGAAGATGAAACGAAACTGGAGTACGCCGGGGGCGAGTTGCTCGGAAAAACAATCGGTACAATCGGCTTTGGCGCGATAGGCTCCAGAGTAGCGGAGCTGGCAAAAGCCTTTAAGATGAAAGTGCTGGCGTATGACACAAATAAAAATATTCAAAGTAATGACGTTGAAATGGTTGATTTGGATACATTGGTGAAAAATGCTGACGTTATTACCATCAATATTTTTCTTAACGAGTCTACCAGAAATTTAGTCAATAAAGCATTTTTAAGTAAAATGAAAAGAAATGCGTTACTTGTGAATACAGCAAGAGGACCTATTGTATGTGAAGACGATTTGATAGAAGCTCTAAAGAATAATGTCATTGGCGGAGCTTGCCTTGATGTATTCACTGTGGAGCCTTTACAATTGGACAGTGAACTAAGAACTTTGAAAAACGTTGTCTTAACCCCTCATACAGCGGGTATGCCTGATGGAACAAAATTTCATGAAGTGAGGTATCGTTTCTTTGTTCAAAATATATTACGAATACAGAGTAATGAAACGCCACAAAACAATTTAAATCAAATAAAGTAAGCGAAGCATTAGATAACAAGCTGGGATCAGCCTCGACTGGTGTCAGCTTGTTTCGTGTTCGTAGAATAAGGGCAAGAAGGTGAGAATGGTGAAAATCCTTTTCCAGGCGACTTGGATCACCGAATTCGCGTAAATTCACAAGGTAAGAGCTTTCTTTCAATTGACAGTTGATTGATAAGCAGGTAGGCTCGATAATGTGGAAAATAAAGAAAACATATTATTTTCCTAGTTTTCTTGAAGGGGAGATGATCGAGTGCAGGAACGAATCGTGCAGTGCGCCATACATGAGATTGAATCAAGGGGAATACGTTTTACAATGTCTGATTTGGCCCGGCGCGTGGGAGTGAGCACCAAAACCTTGTATGCGGTCTTTACATCCAAAGAAGAACTGATTACCCGAATCATTCAGGAGAGCATTCGGGAATTACGAGAGAGAGAGGATCTGATCCTGCACGACAAGGAACTGGATCTGATTGAAAAATTGAGGCAGCTGCTCGGTCTGCTGCCGAATGGGTTTGCCGGCACCAATCTGCGTGTCTGGTACGAGTTGAAGCGGTATTATCCCATGCAGTGGAAATTGGTAGAGGATTTCTATCAGCAGGAGTGGGAGCACGTCGGATTGATTCTGGATGAAGGCATACTTGCGGGGATATTCCGCAGGATTCAGCTTCCCATTTTGATTCAGATGTATACGGGATGCCTCGAACAGCTCGTCGATCAGCAGGCGCTGGGTAAAAATAGCATGACGATGGGCGAGGCCTTGAATGCCATGATTGATATCTTGCTGGGCGGCGTGGTGCGCCAAGAAACGGAATAGGGGGAAAAGAAATGAGTTGGGTCTATCTTCTTCTGGCGATTGGGCTGGAAGTGGCAGGAACTACATCGATGAAGATGTCCGAGGGGATGACAAAGCCAATCCCGTCTGTACTGATGTTTGTATTTTACGTCATGTGCTTTTCTTCGCTAAGCCTGGCCCTCAAGGAAATGGAGGTAGGGACTGCCTATGCGATCTGGTCGGGATTGGGTACAGCCGCCATTGCCGTGATCGGTGTGTACTTTTTCAACGATCTGTTTACCGTGAAAAAAGGGATCGCCATCGCGCTGATCATCTCCGGATGCGTGCTCTTGAATCTGGGTGACGGAGCGCACGGTGAAATGCCTTCAAAAGGAACGAGTGATGCAGGAATGGCAGTCAAGGAGCTGCGTTCATGAAGAGATTGCGGCCATTTTTTTGGATTACCGCGGATTTGCCAGCTTGCATGCGTATCATAAAGGTCGGCTGCTGTGCAAATTTTTGATTCCTTCCTTTGTCAGTTCTTTTGATTTAAAATGCTATCCTCCAGCATATCTGCAGTATCCCCATACACACGAATGATATGCTGTTCCCCCCATGCACAGAGAGTATCGAGTATCCCTTTCAGGCTCCAGCCGTATTCACTCAGCTCGTATACGACCTTTGGCGGGACTTGGTTGTAGACAATCCGGTTAATGATCCCGTCATCCTCCAATTCCCGCAGCTGTTGAGTCAGCATTTTCTGGGTAATGCCAGGCATTAGCCGCTTGAGTTCACTCGTGCGTTTTTCGCCATGTGTAAGATGGCAGAGTATCACGCATTTCCACTTTCCGCCGATTACTTCTAGTGTGGCTTCTACAGAGATGTTGTATTTCTTTTTCTTCATGACAGCCCCTTCTTTCTGATGGGCACTAAAAAGTACCTATAGTACTTTTCGGTGCCTAGAGTACAAAAAAGTGTGTACTTCTCATTATGTTTTCTATCATCCATAATAGCATTTGCCAGCTGGTATTCACCATACCCATTCATTTATTCCGTTCGCGGTGAACGAACGAGAGATAGAACTAACAAGGAGGAATACGGTGATGGAAGGAACAAAGCGAAGCACGTTGGCATTACTCGCCCTGGCTATTAGTGCTTTCGCCATCGGCACGACGGAATTTATTAGCGTAGGATTGTTGCCGCTGATTTCGCAAGACTTGCAAATCCCGGTCACGACAGCAGGACTGACCGTTACCTTATATGCGTTGGGTGTTACGATTGGAGCACCTGTGCTCACTTCATTGACGTCGAGAGTTCCACGGAAAATGCTGCTATTCTGGATTATGGTTATTTTCATAGCAGGGAACAGCATTGCCGCCAGTGCGACTACAATTAGTATGTTGCTGGTCGGAAGGGTCGTCTCCGCATTGGCTCATGGTGTGTTCATGTCCATCGGATCAACCATTGCCGCGGATCTCGTGACGGAGGACCGCAGAGCGAGCGCGATTTCCCTCATGTTTACTGGTCTAACTGTCGCGACTGTCACAGGAGTACCGATGGGAACGTATTTGGGACAACTGTTGGGGTGGCGTACAGCATTTGTAGCGATTGTGGTGATCGGTATCATTGCGCTGATCGCCAATCTGATTCTGGTGCCGTCTAACCTGCGAAAAGGAGTCAAAACGACGTTTGGCGATCAGATCAAGCTGGTTACGAACAGCAGATTGCTCTTGATGTTTATCATTACGGCACTGGGCTATGGCGGGACATTTGTTGTCTTCACCTACTTGTCTCCGTTACTGACAGACATTACCGGGTTTTCAGCAAGTACAGTAGCGATCATCTTGGTAGCCTACGGGATTGCCATTGCCATTGGCAACGTGATCGGCGGAAAGCTGGCTAATAAAAATCCGTTGGCTGCCTTGTTTCGTATGTTTAGCATTCAAGCGATTGTTCTGTTTATCATGTTTGTCACCGTACCGTTCAAGCTCGCCGGTCTGATCACGATCTTTTTCATGGGGATTTTGGCGTTCATGAATGTTCCAGGACTGCAAGTGTACGTGGTCATACTGGCAGAGCGATTTGTTCCGAGTGCAAAGGACGTGGCTTCTGCTATTAACATCGCTGCATTCAATGCAGGTATTGCAATCGGGGCTTACTTGGGTGGGATCATTACGGATTCGATTGGCCTCATCCACACGACGTGGGTCGGGGGAATCATGGTGCTTGGTGCCGTTATATTAACTGGCTTGAGTCGAGTATTAGAAAGCAAAGATGGAAATTCTAGGGTAGGGAAAAACAATCAGGAGGTAGTATGTTCATGACAAAACATCTGCAAGATACAACAACCCTTTATAACGGTGTTAAAATGCCTTGGTTAGGTCTCGGCGTATTTAAAGTGGAAGAAGGACCTGAGCTGGTCGAAGCGGTACGCACGGCTATCCGACATGGTTATCGCAGTATCGATACTGCTGCGATCTACGGCAATGAGGAAGGTGTTGGCGAAGGAATCCGTCTGGGGATGAAAGATGCGGGCATCACGAGAGAAGATCTGTTCGTCACCTCGAAAGTATGGAATGCAGACCTCGGATACGAGTCCACGCTGGCAGCCTATGAAACGAGTCTGAAAAAGCTTGGCTTGGACTACCTCGATCTGTACCTGATTCACTGGCCAGTCGAAGGCAAGTATAAAGAGGCTTGGCGCGCTTTGGAGACGATCTACAAAGAAGGAAGGGTAAAAGTGATCGGGGTCTCCAACTTCCACGTGCATCATCTGCAAGATCTCATGAAAGATGCGGAAATGAAGCCGATGGTCGATCAGATCGAGTACCACCCGCGCCTGACTCAAAAAGAACTTCAGGCCTTTTGCCGGGAGCAAAACATTCAGATGGAAGCATGGTCTCCACTGATGCAAGGACAACTGCTCGATCATCCCGTTCTCAAAGACATTGCGGATCGCCACCAAAAGTCCATCGCGCAAGTCATCGTGCGTTGGGATCTGCAAAACGGTGTGGTCACCATTCCGAAGTCTACAAAAGAGCATCGGATCGTAGAAAACGCGGATGTATTCAACTTCGAATTGTCATCAGAAGACATGGCGAAAATCGATGCATTAAATGAAGGAGTCCGTGTAGGTCCGGACCCGGATAACTTTGATTTTTAATGTGTTGAATAAATGAAAAGATGTCTCATCAGTAGAAAGCACTGCTGGTGGGGCATTTTTTGTTATAACCGAAAGGAACAACTTAGCTGAGGTGTGCGGAGAAGCACGTTTCCGATCTATGCTCCGGTCTACACCCTGCAAAGAAGAATAAACTGTCCGCTCCACAACGATTCATGAGGAAGCGGTAAAGTAGTAGCCGCTTCGCCGTGAACACAGAGGTACCGCTTCTTAATCCCGTGAATTCGTTGTTCCGCTAAGCTGGGTTCCGAAGTCGCTCCGCCTGGAAACCTGCTTCTCCTGCGAGCTTTTGTGGTTTCTAGCTACCTTTATTTAGTACGGAGATTTATGAGAGAAAGATTATTCTGCCAATCGCTTCGCCTCTAAAGGCATTTTGCTCAGTCATCATCGAATGAGCGTAAGAACGGAAGTAAATGAGATATCAAATATGGTTTGCTTCACATGAAACAGGGAAGTGATATTCATGGTATTCATCTTTTGAAACTTTATCGTAACCCTCCTGAAACGCAGGAGAAGAATATTTCTAGGCGTAGTTATGTGAAGTCCTACCGAGCGTAGCCTGTAAATATTCTTCTCCCACCCAAGGCAACTTTTCAAGGAAATATAAAAAGCAAAAGAAATAAAGTTTACTATTTTCAGATTGACTGATGTAATTTTATTTCTTATAATGAAAGCGGAAACAAGCGAATATTTTAACTATTCTCCATAGCGGAACGGGGGTTGCACGATGGATCAACCTGCGAGATTGCTAGATTATCGCTCAAAAAGGGAGCATTTGCTCATCGGTCTCATGTCCGGTACCTCATTGGACGGTATTGATGCTGCACTAGTGGCGATCCGCACGAATGGGAACGGCGAGATTGAAGACGTAGCCCTTCGTGAGTTTTATTACATGCCATACTCGGACGATTTGCGCGAGTGGGTCTTGAATCTTTGTAGCGTAGAAACAGCCCGTCTGGACCAACTGACGGCTGTGCATTACGGATTGTCGGAATGGTATGCGTACGCCGTCAATCAGCTGATGCAAAAGGCTGGCGTAACGGCAGCAGAAGTGGATGCCGTATGTAATCACGGACAAACGATCTGGCACATTGCGGGACATACGCCATTTCCAGGACCAACCGGGATGACAGAAGTACGCGCTTCCTTGCAAATCGGTGAGCTGTCTACCTTGGCTGAACGCACTGGCATTCCGGTCGTAGGCAATTTCCGGGCGCGCGACTTGGCAGCTGATGGCGAAGGGGCGCCTCTCGTTCCGTACGCCGATTACATTTTGTTCCGTCACGCCGAAAAAGGTAGACTGCTGCAAAACATCGGTGGAATTGCCAACGTGACTGTTCTCCCAGCAGGCGCCAGCATCGAAGAAGTTGTTGCATTCGATACGGGCCCAGGCAATATGATCATGGACCAGGTCGTCCAGATTGTCACCGAGGGTAAGCTGCGATACGATGAAGCGGGTCGACTGGCGGCTTCTGGAGTGGTTTCCCAACCGCTGCTCGAACGACTGATGCAAGATCCTTACTACCAAATCAAACCACCCAAGAGCACTGGCCGTGAAGTATACGGAAAGGCATTTGCCCAGGAGCTGCTGGCAGAGGCAGGGAAGCTCGGCCTCAGTAGTCCTGACCTGATCGCGACGGTGACGGCTTTGACCGCGACTTCCATCGCACAGGCGTACCTGCAATTCGTAATACCTACAACCAAGGTGGAGGAAGTGATCGTCTCTGGAGGAGGCGCACACAACCAGACACTGCTTCGTATGCTGCAAAGTCAATTGGGGGCAGGAATGACCATCACGACGACACAGCAATTCGGCATGCCGGATGACGCGAAGGAAGCTGTCGCTTTTGCCATTTTGGGTCATGAGACACTAATGGGACGACCATCGAATGTACCGTCAGTGACGGGTGCCAAGAGGGCCGTACCGTTAGGAAATATATGCTTTTAAACTGAGAAACGTAGGGGGTACCATCGTGAAAAAACGAGTGTTGGCAGGCTTTTTTCTATCTTTATCCCTGATGCTTTCCGCTTGTTCTGGCGGAGGAGGAACGGCTGCACCAGCTGATCCAGCGAAGCCGCAAGAAGGGCAAGCAGCAGCAGCAAAAACGGAGCTGGTAGTAGCGGCAGAGCAAGAGCCAGTAGGCTATGACCCGCACAAGGTTCCAGCAGCATCCAGCGTGCGCGTGTATGCGCTCATCTATGACAGCTTGACCAAGCTGGATGAGAACATGAACATCATCCCGAATCTGGCTGAGAAGTGGGAAGTCGCTCCAGATGGCAAGACCATTACCATGTTCCTGCACAAAGGTGTGAAATTCCACAACGGCAAAGACATGACAGCAGACGATGTGAAATTCACCTTTGAACGCATCATGAATCCAGACACCGGTTCGATCGCAAAATCGTACTTCTCCAGCGTAGAGTCGATCGAAGTAAAAGACCCAACCACCGTCGTATTCAAGCTGAAAAATGCGGATGCAGCGTTCATCGCAAACACAGCGAGCGCGTATGCTTCTATCGTACCTAGCGGATCGACTGATCTGACGAAAGAGGCAATTGGTACAGGGCCGTTCAAAATGGAAAAAGCTGAGCCTGGCCAATACGTATTGCTGAAGAAAAATCCGGATTACTTCAATAAAGATGTGCCAAAAGTAGAAACGATCAAGTTCCAAATCATGAAGGACGAAGCTGAGCGTCTGGCAGCGATCCGCTCCGGCAAAATCGACATCAGCGTAGTTTCTGCTGATTCCGCTAAGCTTTTGGAAGGCAAGCCAGGGGTTCAAGTGAAAAACTATCAATCTCTGGAGTATAGCTACCTGGGTATTAACGTAAACAAAAAGCCGTTTGACAATCCAAAAGTACGCGAAGCCATCAGCTATGCCGTAGACCGCAATCAGATCGTACAGACAGTATGGAAAGGCGAAGCAGCCCTGACTGGTCCAATCGCCCCTGCTATCACGAACTGGGCAGTAGATACAGCTACGTACCCGACTTACAAAACGGATGTAGAAAAAGCAAAACAATTGCTCGCGGAAGCAGGCTTCCCGAACGGATTTGACACGCAAATCGAAACAGCGGCTACTTATCCAGACATGGTAGAAACCGCGCAAGTAATTCAGCAACAACTGAAAGCAATCGGAATCAACGCCAAGATCAACCAGCTGGAATGGGGTAACTACATCGAAGTCTGGAAGTCCAAAGACATGAACCTGATGGTTGGACGTAACACTTCCGGTGTAGATGCGGACCGTTCGATGCGCTTCTTCTTCTCGACAACTGGTTCTGCCAACGTGTGGAACTATTCCAACCCTGCTTATGACGAGCTGGTTGCAAAAGCATTGGCTACAGTAGATCAAGCAGAACGCAAAAAACTGTACGAGCAAGCACAAACGATGCTGGTAGCAGATGCACCAAACCTGTTCCTGGCTTCTCCAAAGAACTACTATGCTGTACGTGACAACATCGATTTCACACCAACCGCAGCGGGTGAAGTATACTCTCTGATCAAGACTGCGATCAAGTAATAGAGTGATCATCAAGGCTCCGCCTGGCCTCTGGCGGAGCCAAGTTTCTAATTTGGAGGGAACCTCGTGGGATCTTATCTAATCAAACGCGTCGCCAGCCTGATTCCCATCCTGTTTGGCATCTCCGTTTTGGTATTTACCATCCTGCATCTGGTGCCGGGTGATCCTGCTTCCATCATGCTGGGAACAAACGCTACCCCCGAAGCCATCGCCGCGCTGCACAAGAGCATGGGACTGGATCAGCCGTTGATCACGCAGTACTTTCACTGGATCGGCGGAATGCTGCAGGGGAACTTTGGAGTATCTGTTCATTCTGGTGAAGAAATCTTGCCGCAAATCATCAAGCGCTTTTTGATCACGCTGCAGTTGACGGTATTTGGTGTTCTGATTGGCTGGGCGCTCGCCATTCCGTTTGGTATCTTATCCGCCATTCGTGCGCATTCCAAGACAGATATCATCGTCCGCGTTGCTACGCTGTTGGGAATCTCGGTACCCAATTTTGCGATCGGTACTCTTCTTTTGTTGGGCCTTTCACTCTATTTCAACTGGTTTCCTCCGATTGATGTCGTCAGCTTCTGGGAAAATCCCGTGGAAGCCTTCAAGGTGTTTATTCTGCCAGCAGTAACGATGGGCATTGTCGTAGCTGCAGGCGTGATGCGGATGACGAGATCTGCTTTCTTGGAAACCATGGACAAAGATTTCATCCGTACCGCACGTGCAAAAGGGAACAGTCAATGGACCATCGTCATTGGTCACGCTTTCCGTAACTCCTCGATTCCGATCGTGACCATTGCCGGCATGCAGATCGGATACCTGTTGGGCGGATCAGTCATCGTGGAGCAGCTGTTTTCGATACCGGGATTAGGTCAGTACATTTTGGAAGGCATCTATCAGCGGGATTATCCGGTCGTACAGGGAGGCGTGCTATTTGTCGCTCTGGTGTTTGTCCTGGTCAATCTGCTCATCGACCTGATCTATACCTGGATTGATCCGCGTATCAAGTATTGACAAGGGGAATGCGACATGAGCACTTTTCGAAAGCGATTTTTAGCAAATAAAACGGCCGTCTTCTGTTCCGTGTTGCTGGCGCTGCTCTGTGCAACGGCTGCATTGGCGCCGGTGTTGGCACCGCATGACCCGACGCAGATGTTTCAGGAGCATCGGATGGAAGGCAGCTCAGGTGAGTTTATGCTAGGTACGGACCAGTTTGGTCGTGACCTTTTGAGCCGTATTATTTACGGAGCACGCGTTTCACTGGTAGTAGGCGTGTCTGCCGTATTGGTCAGCGTGGTATTTGGGACGCTGTTTGGATTGATAGCTGGTTACTTCGGACGCTGGGTGGACGGTTTTATCATGCGCTGCATGGATGTGCTGTTTGCCTTTCCGGAAATTTTGCTGGCGCTGGCGATTGTCGCGGCGTTAGGTCCGGGTACTTTTAATACCATCATGGCAATCGGGATTGTGAATATTCCCATTTTTACCCGTACTGTCAGGGGAGCTGTCCTCTCCATCAAGAACCTGGAATACGTGGAAAGCGCCCGCGCAATCGGGGCGAGCACGAAACGAATTTTGTTCCTGGAGATCTTTCCAAATGTGACAGCGCCACTTTTGGTGCAATCCTCGTTGGCGATTTCCGGTGCGATTTTGACCGAATCCGCTCTCAGCTTTTTGGGCTTGGGCATCCAACCGCCTGATCCATCATGGGGCGGTATGATTTCAGAGGCTCGCCGTTATATGGAGCTGGCTCCGGGGATGATCATTTGGCCTTGTCTTGCCATGACCGTGACCATTCTGGCTTGCAACATGTTTGGCGATGCCGTTCGCGACATTCTCGATCCGCGTCATCGCGGCAAGTAGGCGGGAGGAATCGATATGAACGGAATCGAGCTCATGGTTCGGATGGAACAAAGTCTGGAGGATGGGATTCGGAAAGGTATTTTTCCAGGAGCTGCTGTTAGTGTGATGAGAAAAGGAGCGCCGACACTGACAACGGTCAAAGGCAAGACGGGAGTAACAGAGGGAGCAGCAGCTGTCGATGCTCAGACACTATACGATCTTGCTTCCCTGACCAAAGTCATCGTGACGCTACCGCTCGTATTACTCAGCATTCAAGCAGGCAAGCTGTCCCTATCAGATGCACTCATCACCCATATACCAGAAATGGGAGAGGGCGAGGACACGGAAAGAAAAGCGCAAATCAAGATCGCGCACTTGCTTACGCACTCGTCAGGACTTCCTGCATGGCGACCGTTTTTTCTGATGGGACAGGGGAGAGCGGAATACATTCGACTGATCTCCCAGGAGGAGCTCATTGGCACTCCAGGCAGTCAAGTCGTCTACAGTGATCTAGGGTTTATGGTACTCGGCTTTCTTTTGGAGCGCGTCTGGGGAGAAGAGCTGGACGCTCTCGCGAAAAGACTCATTTTTAAACCGAGCGGAATGGAAAGCGCCTGTTATCTTCCTCTGCAGCAATCCATGCTCGAAATCAGCGGGATTGCGTTTACGGAGAATGGTAATGCGTTCGAGCAAAATATGGCAGAGAACTTCTTGGCAGAAATGGAGCCTTTCGATCATCCGAGCGTGGCAGAGTGGAGAGAAAAGCTGGCGGATTACAAGTGGCGTCAAGGCGTGATCTGCGGTACAGTCCACGATTGCAACGCACATTACGGCCTCGGAGGAATCAGCAGTCATGCAGGACTCTTTGCGACTGTTCGCGATGTCGAACGCTATATGGAGATCTGGACTTCCGATGATGCCCCGGTCCGCATTGATCCCGTGCTGAGGGCACTATCTACTCGCTCCCATACCGATCCCTCTATTCATCGCAGAGGACTTGGTTGGATCGCCTCATCTACAGGCGGTTCACTCGAACAAGTTGCGGCAGGCTGTACAGGGGGAGATTTGGTGTCAGAACACGCTTTTGGCCATACAGGCTTTACAGGGACATCGATCTGGTCCGATCCGGTCAGAGAAGCGACGATCATTACGTTGACCAATCGGGTCCATCCAGTCGCAAGCCCCTTGATCGGGCCGTGGCGTATCGCTCACCACAATCAAATTTTGAATGGCATCAAGCCAGTCGGATCATCGAGAGAAAGGGGGAGTATCCATGACAGCTATGCTAACGATCGATAATTTACGAACATCCTTTCTTCAATCGGGCAATAAGCTGACGGTCATCGAAGGGGTCAGCCTGACTGTAGAACCTGGCGAAACCGTTGGGGTGGTCGGCGAATCGGGTTGTGGTAAAAGCGTGACAAGCATGTCCATCATGCAGCTGTTAGGACGAAATGTGGAAATGAGCGGCAGCATTCGCTTTCAGGACAAAGAATTGCTGACCCTTTCTGATAAAGAAATGCAAAAGATACGGGGAAACGAGATCGCGATGATCTTTCAGGAACCGATGACTTCGCTTAATCCATTGCATCCGATCGGAAAACAGATTAGCGAGCCTTTGCGCCGTCATCTGGGCTTGTCCAAGCAAGCTGCGAAAGAACGAACGATCGAGCTGCTCAGGCAAGTGGGGATTCCTCGCGCAGATGAAATCATTTCGGACTATCCGCACCAGCTCTCCGGCGGGATGCGTCAGCGTGTCATGATCGCCATGGCGATGGCCTGTGAACCAAAGTTGCTGATCGCCGACGAACCGACGACTGCCCTCGATGTGACGATTCAGGCGCAGATTCTCGAGCTGATGAAAAAGGTACGCAACGAGCGAGGGACTTCCATCATGCTCATCACCCACGACTTGGGTGTGGTAGCCGAGATGTGCCATCGCGTAATCGTCATGTACGCCGGCCAGATTGTGGAGGAAGCGGACGTCAAAAAGCTGTTTGACGACCCTAAGCACCCTTACACCAGAGGTCTGATGAAGTCCATGCCGAGTGTCAACGTGAATCAGGAGCGGCTCGATGCCATTCCAGGCGCTGTTCCGCTGCTGAGTGAAATGCCAGCGGGATGCCGCTTTGCCCCACGTTGTTCCCAAGTGATGGATATCTGCCGGGAGAAAAATCCGGAGCTCTTGCCTGTCTCCGATTCGCAAAAATGCCGATGCTGGCTGTATCGCGAGGGGGAAGCACAATGACCAAGCCACTCTTGGAGATTAAATCGTTAACCAAGCATTTTACGAGCAAGCAGGGCTTTTTCAGCAAGGAAAAGGTCGTCCGCGCCGTCGATGGTGTCAATCTCACGGTCTATCCGGGGGAGACAGTCAGTATCGTAGGTGAATCCGGCTGCGGCAAATCAACGACGGGTCGCTGCATATTGCGGTTGATCGAGCCAACGGATGGGGAAATCCTGTTCGAAGGTAACGACATCCGCAAGCTCAACGAGACGGATTTACGCCGTGCCCGCCGCGACATGCAGCTCGTTTTTCAGGATCCATTCGCATCGCTAAATCCACGTAAAACAATCGGACAGCTATTAGAAGATCCATTGATCATACATGGGATCGGCACGCCACAAGAACGCCGCCGTCAGGTAGAGGAAATGATCGGGATTGTCGGACTGTCCAAGCAGCATCTGGACCGTTTTCCTCACGAGTTTTCCGGGGGACAACGTCAGCGGATCGGGATTGCCCGGGCACTGATTTTACGTCCCAAGTTGATCATTGCTGACGAGCCAGTATCTGCGCTGGACGTATCGATCCAAGCGCAAATTCTCAACCTGATGCAAGATTTGCAAAAGGAATTCAATTTGACCTATCTGTTTATTTCCCACGATTTGAGTGTCGTGCGCCACATTTCCGACCGAGTCGCGGTTATGTATCTGGGAAAAGTGGTCGAGGTAGCAGACAAGCAATCCTTATATGAACACCCGACACATCCGTACACGCAGGCTTTGCTATCCGCTGTACCTGTTCCGAATCCGCACCTGACGACACAGCGCATCATTTTGGAGGGAGACTTGCCGAGCCCAGCCAATCCGCCATCGGGTTGCACGTTCCATCCGCGTTGCCGACACTGCATGGACATTTGCAAGTCAAGTGCCCCACCTGCACGTGAGCTGGCACCAGGACATTGGGTTTCCTGCCATCTGGATGAGGGAGCAATCAGGCCGCAAGTATGAATACAAAAGGAGGTTCGGAGAGAGTGAAGCTGGAGAACTTGCAAGCATTAACTACAGAGGGAAAAAACGAAAGCACTCAGGACCTTGATCGGTTGAGTACCCGGGGAATCGTTCAGTTGATGAACGATGAAGATAAAAAAGTACCTTACGCAGTAGAGCGCGTCTTGGATCAAGTGTCTGAAGCGGTCGAGCTGATCGTGGCGGCATTGGAAAAGGATGGCAGACTCTTTTACTTTGGAGCAGGAACTAGCGGGCGATTGGGAATTCTCGATGCGTCTGAATGCCCACCGACATTTGGGACGAATCCTGAATTGGTTCAGGGAGTCATCGCTGGCGGACCATCTGCCATGATCCGTGCAGTAGAAGGCGCGGAAGACTCCGTGGAGCTGGGGATTGAGGATGTACACAAATACGGTGTGACGGATCGCGATGTGGTCGTTGGTATCGCGGCGAGCGGTCGGACTCCTTATGTGCTCGGAGTTCTGCAAGAAGCGCAGGCGATCGGAGCGCGTACCATTTCCGTATCATGCAACCAGCCTTCCTTTATTAACAAAGGGGTAGATGTTGCGATCAATGTCGTCGTTGGACCAGAGGTATTGACTGGCTCGACACGTCTCAAGGCAGGCTCGGCACAAAAGCTCGTTCTCAATATGCTGACGACAGCTACCATGATCAAGCTCGGCAAGGTGTACGGCAACCTGATGGTGAATGTTCAGGCGACAAACCTCAAGCTCAAGGAACGTGTCAAACGCATCGTCATGGAAGTGACTGGCGTCAGCTATGCGGAAGCGGAGCGACTGGCAGATCAGGCAAAAGGGGATGCCAAGACGGCGATTTTGATGAAATTGACGAATACCAGCAGGGAAGAAGCCGCACAATTGTTGAATCTTACCAATGGAAGAATTCGGGAAGCAATTCAGAAGTACAGTTAATTCTTGAGGAGGGTTTCCATGTTGCCAGAACACATTCGCTCCGAGCTGCGCGCGATCGTGGGAGAGAAGCATTGTCTGGATCGGCAGGAAGCGTTGGTCGCCTACTCGTATGATGCGACACCTATGCAACAGTCATTGCCGGACGTCGTGGTAATGCCGCAAAGCACGGAAGAAGTCCAACAAATCATGCGGGTCGCGGCAAAGCATCAAATCCCGATCGTGACGCGTGGAGCAGGATCGAATCTTTGCGCAGGAACAATTCCGGTTGGGGGAGGCATCGTCCTCGTGTTGAACCGGATGAATCAGATCGTGGAAATCGACGAGCAAAATCTGACGATCACCGTACAGCCAGGTGTGCGCACTGCAGACATTCATCAGGCGGTCGAAGCACATGGTCTGTTTTATCCCCCAGACCCAGGCAGTATGGTCATCTCGACGATTGGTGGGAATATCGCTCTCAATTCGGGAGGACTCCGTGGGCTGAAATACGGAACGACAAAGGATTACGTACTCGGACTGGAAGCTGTTCTGCCGAATGGGGAGATCATTCGTACCGGCGGCAAGCTGATGAAAGATG
The DNA here is from genome assembly GCF_001420695.1 of Brevibacillus choshinensis. Classification (NCBI taxonomy): domain Bacteria; kingdom Bacillati; phylum Bacillota; class Bacilli; order Caryophanales; family Paenibacillaceae; genus Brevibacillus; species Brevibacillus choshinensis. The sequence continues at coordinate 295,675 of NZ_LJJB01000007.1, forward strand.
TGGCGGGCTATGACTTGACCAAGCTGCTGGTAGGCAGTGAGGGAACGCTGGCCATCATTACGCAGGCGATCCTCAAGCTGATTCCAAAACCACAGACCCAGCGCGTCATGCTGGCGATGTATGCAGATATGTCCCAAGCAGCACGCTCTGTCTCTGACATTATCGCAAACCGGATCATCCCGGGAACGCTGGAGTTTTTGGATCAGGGGACGATTCGCGTCGTGGAAGATTTCAAGCAGATTGGTCTGCCTACTGATGTGGCTGCCATTTTACTGATCGGTCAGGATGGAGAAGCGGAAACGGTAGATCGCGATATTGATAAGATTTCCGCGATTTGCAAGAAAAACGACGCGGTTCAGATCAAAGTCGCCACGACACCGGAAGAAGCGGACGAAGTGATGACGGCGAGACGCAGTGCGCTGGCTGCTCTGTCCCGGATGCGCCCGACCACGATTCTTGAGGATGCGACTGTTCCTCGGGCACAGATTGCCCCGATGGTTGCGGCTATTCAGGAAATCACAGAGCGGTATGGGCTGCACATTTGTACCTTTGGTCATGCAGGTGACGGCAATCTGCATCCCACCTGTATGACCGATGCGCGCAATCACGAAGAAATCGAACGGGTCGAGGACGCGTTTGCGGAAATATTCCAGGCCGCCATCGATTTGGGCGGAACCATTACAGGTGAGCATGGCGTAGGGATCGTCAAGGCACCGTATCTCGAGTGGAAAGTGGGCGCTGCGGGGATCGAAGTCATGAAAGGGATCAAACAGGCTTTTGACCCGCACAACCTGCTCAATCCAGGCAAGATGTTCGCCAAAGAAACCCGGAACAGAGTGGTGGTCAACCGTGCTTAAAGAAGCCTTGATAGATAAACTGGATTATGAAGAGCTGTCCAACTGCATGCGCTGCGGTTTTTGTCAGCCTGCTTGTCCGACCTTTCGCGAGACGGGATATGAGGCTGCATCTCCACGGGGCAGGATCGCCTTGATGAAAGCGGTGGCAGACGGCGTCATGCAACCGGACCAGGATTTTGTGGATCAAATGAATCTGTGTCTCGGCTGTCGTGCCTGCGAACCAGTTTGTCCGGCAGGTGTTCCCTATGGCCAACTGATTGAACAGACGAGAGAGGCAATCGAGGAAGTGCAAGAGCATCCGACATGGGTCAAAGCCGTCCGCAAATTGGCCTTCACTCATCTGTTCCCACGCCAGGACAGACTCTATCGATTAGGCAGCATGTTGCGATTCTACCAGCGATCCGGAATGCAAAAAGCGGTACGCAAGCTCGGTGTGCTCCGCATCCTGCCGAAACAGCTGGGCGAGATGGAAGCGATCATGCCAGATGCGTCCGGAAAAGGAATCACCCAATACCTAGGCGCTACGGTCATTCCCGCTGTGGGAGAACGGAAGCTTCGCGTCGGCATGTTTCACGGCTGCATCATGGATGTGCTGTTTAATGAGACCAATCTCAACACCGTGCGGCTATTGACTGAAGCCGGCTGCGAAGTCGTCATCGCGCAGGGGCAGGTATGCTGCGGCGCATTACACGCCCATAGCGGTGAGCGGGAAGAAGCGAGAAATCTGGCGAGGAAAAACGTCGAAGCATTTAGCAAGGCGGAGGTAGAGGTGATCGTCTCCAACGCGGGGGGATGCGGCGCGTTGCTTAAGGAATACGATCATCTGCTGGAGAATGATCCCCAGTGGCATGAAAAGGCCAAGTGGTTTTCCTCCCGGGTAAAAGATATCAGCGAGCTATTGGTGGAGATGGTTGAGCCAGATACATGGGCGGCTCTGCCCGAGTCCAAGCGGATCACTTATCAATCATCCTGCCACCTGCGCAATGGCATGAAGGTCACAAAAGAGCCAGTAAATTTGCTCCAATCCATCCCGAACGCCACCTATGTGCCGCTGCGGGAAGGCGACCGCTGCTGTGGCTCGGCAGGCATCTACAACCTCGTGCAGCCCGAGATGGCAGGCAATCTGCTGGATGAGAAAATGGGCCATGTCGCCGCTACACAAGCGGATATTTTGGTCACCTCGAATCCAGGGTGCCTCCTGCAGATGAAAGCGGGAATCAAGCGTGCGGGACTGGAAGGTCAGATGGAAGCTGTGCACATCGTAGATTTATTGGCTGGTGTCCGAAGAAAAAATGGAACCTCCTCGGACCTGCGAGCATAAGTTAAAGTAAGTTCTTGCATCGCTCGATCACTCGGGTATGCAAGGGCTTTTTTCATGTTTTTGGCTTCATTTATATCCCAAGACTTTACCTATGATCCTTTCTTTTGCTATTGGTCCGATGTAATTGGTTCTAAACCAATCATCACCGATAACATAAACATGATTTTCGGGAATCGTAGTTTCCTCTGAGTTGGTGTTTTCAAAACCATTCGCGTATAAAGTGATCAAATGGGCAGGTGCGGCGTATTTGCTGTTGCTCGCATGGAAATCCATAAGGCCGACGGCGAATAAGGTAGCAAGGCTGCTAGGGCAGCGTCCAACATGGGTACGTGTCCAGAAATGGCTCATGGCAAGTGTTTTGACGGCGCTGGCCGCACGGATGGCGTTGGATCGTCGCTAATACGAAGTGGAAAAAAACGCAGTGGAGACACGTGTGGAAAGAGGAGAAACTATTTTGAAAAGAGTCGATGTCGTATCCGCAATCCTTACAAACGAAAGCGGACAAATCTTGATCGTCAAAAATCGAAAGGGCGATTCTTTTTATTGGGGTCCTCCAGGAGGGGCCGTCGAAGTAGGGGAAACGCTAGAGCAAGCGGTCGTGCGCGAGGTAAAAGAAGAAACGGGATACGACATTCGCGTTGGCGGCTTGAGCTCTGTTCGAGAGGTGCTTTTTGAAGAAAGAGGACATCATGTGTTATTTTTTACCTTTTTTGCACAAATCATCGATGACGAGATCCAGATCAATGACCCCGATGATGATATCGCAGAGGTAATGTGGGCGGATTTTCCAAAGGCAAAGGAACTTATGCCGTTTCTGGTGGAAGCGTTGAAGCTAGAAACGGAGTCGGAGAAAGCTCTGCCTTTTTATGCTTTTGAAGGTACGAGATAAACGTATGCGTATTAACAGTTGAGTAAGTCCAAGGTTTAGAAAAAAGCTGTTGCCATGGTGGTCAAGACCCCATTTAGTGGACACTAAAAAAAGAGCTAAGCAGCAAGCTGGCGCCGGTACTCAATCGGCGTCAGCTTGTTTAATTTTCTTTGTGGCCTCGTAGAGTTGTAAAAATGGATATATTCCTCAATTCTCCTTTGTGCCTCGTCTACTGTTCGGATATCATAAGGGTAGAGCGCTTCCGTTTTGAGATGCGAGAAGAAGCTCTCCATAGAGGCATTGTCGTAACAATTGCCTCGGCGTGACATGCTGATTTGGGCTCCAACCTTTGGCAGCATGTCGTGATACGCATAGGACGTGTACTGGAATCCCTGATCGCTGTGAACGATCAGTCCAGACATGTCCTCTTTATTTTGAAAGGCTTTCTTGAAAGTCTGCAAAACAAGATCATTGTCATTGCGCTGCGCTAGATGGTAGGCCACGATTTCGTTATTAAACAAATCCTTGACGGCAGACAGGTACAACCATGTATCTCCGATACGATATTGGGTTACGTCAGTAACCCACTTTTGATTCGGTAAGTTGGCATGAAATTTCCGTTGCAATAAGTTTTCAACTACACGTGTCCCTATAGAAGAAGCATAGTTGCATCGATGTTTACGGCGTACTCGGGAGCGTAGTCCCATCTCTTGCATGAGGCGTAGGACCTTTTTGTGGTTAACCCATATCTTGTAGTCTTGAAGTAGAAAGAGCTGCGTTTGACGATATCCGTATTTCCCATCATATTTGCTATAGATCTTTTGAATGAACTCCTTAATTACAAGGTCTTTGTCTTGTGAACTCCGCTTTCTGTAAGCATAGAATCCACTTCTAGAGACCCCGAATAGCTTACATAACTCTGTTACATGGTACCACTCAGTCAATTTCACGATGGCATTGTACTTCTCTTGGACACCTCCCGCATCCAAATTTGTAAACACTTTTTTAGCATCGAATTCTCCCTCTCTAATTTTTGGACATATCGATTTTGATCCATGTATTCGTCACGTCGACCTCTCTGATCCAATAAGCCGAATTCACCCAACTGCTTGAACTTCTTTGTCCATGTAGTGACTCGGCCTCTGTCTGGGATCCCTAGATGTTCCATTATCTTTCGATTAGACCATCCTTCCTCCATGTACAAGCGAATTGCTTCCATCTTGATTTCATGACTATAATTCGTAAACTTTTGCCCCATTTTTGCCATAACGAAAAACACCCCCTATAGGAATCATCGGTTTAAAACACTCGTGTTTTTTCCAATGTCCACTATAAGGGGTGCACTTCAATGGGTAATAGCTTTTTTTGTTTGAGAAAATCGTTATAATTAGTTATAACTAGTTATAACTAGATATAATTAATGGGAGGTGGACGGTTGTAAATGGTGGCGACACAAGATCAATCGCAAAAGTTATGGATGCTGGCCAAACGGATGGAACCGCATCTGATCCGTAATCATGCCAACATGGAAAAGCTCTTGAAAATGCTCATTCTCCACGATGTCGCGTGCACGTCCGCTGAGCAAGGAACGAGCATGGGACAGAAATGGGCCACAAAGCCAGGATTACGGATCGAGACGATATCCAATCACGATGTTCAAGCGATATGGAACGAGTTTGAGAGAAACGAGAGCTACGAAGCAAAAATCGCGCATGCCATTATCCATTTGATCAACCAAGTGGAATTTTAGGCAAATGGCATGTGCTGGCCCTGTAATCCAAAAGGGGGCTAGAAGCTAGCTGTGAAGAAACGACGAAACTCTTCAAGCCAGTACTGCCACGAAAATGAAGAGGCAGTGCTGGCTTCCTTTTTTGAGTCTGTCAGAAGGAAGAGCTATGCTTTTAGGGAAATCGAAAATGTCGGTTCACCATGTGTAAGAATATGATCATCAGTAAATCCAAGCTTCTTGTAGAATTTTTTGCCTGCATCGTTTTCAGGGTGTACAGTCAATCTTAAGCGATGACAAGCAGGATGGAATTCTCTCATATGTTTGATCAACTCTTGTATTGCAGTAGACCCTAATCCCATTCTTTGAAACCGTTTATCAATAAATAAATGAAAAAGCCAATAGTCTTCATGGCTATCCGGTGTATAGTGAAGATTGAAAAAACCCACCATTTCCTGCAGATGATAGACGCCATAAGGTTCAACCATCTTACCGTCTGGCCTAATGTATGCCTTGGCAAGAGCAATGGCAGCAGGAGGTGTGACAGCTGCTACAAACTCTTGCTGCTCAACAGTTACAGAGAGTCCTATTGCTTCTCGCCAGTTTTCAGAGGTGATTCGTTTCAAAGTGATTTGAGACATGAGCGTTAACCCCCAAGCTCGCCTGCGTTTTTTTATTGAGGCTTCTCCCCATGATAAACATCCAAAGCAGCTTGCACCGCCTGCCCCGTATGTACATCCACCCCATGCCGAATCAAAACAGCTTCCAGTGCTCCTAGCACATGCAAAATATTTTTCTTCCGGCAGCTATAGCCCATGGTCCCGATCCGCCATATTTTCCCTTTGAGTGGTCCAAACGAGCTGGCGATCTCGATGTGGAAATCTTCCAACAACATCGCACGTACGGATTCGCCGTTAACCCCATCAGGAATAGAGATGCATGTGACGACAGGTAGCTTGCAGGCAGGATCGCCATACAGCTCCAGACCCATCGCCTTGATTCCTTGTACCAGAGCGGTTTCATGCAGTCGATGCCGAGAAAAGCGCTCCTCCAGACCTTCTTCCAAAACGATGCGTACCCCTTCACGCAAAGCGTAGAGCATGCTGGTAGCTTCCGTGTGATGATTGAGTCGGGCCGGTCCCCAGTAGTCCATGAGCTGGCTGAGGTCAAAATAGTTGCTGCGAATGCTTCGCCCCAGACCTGTTGAGTACGATGCATCAGGATCTGCCAAGCCTCTTTCGATTTTCTTGCGTTCCAGGAGGAGAGCTTCAACGCGGGAATTGAACGTGATTGGAGCCATACCAGATGGAACGGATAAACATTTTTGCGTACCACCGATGCAAGCGTCTATGTACCAATCATCCACTTTTACGTCCGTGCCCCCGATAGAGGCGACGGCATCGACGACGAACAGCACATTCATCTGCCGGCAAGCCCATCCGATTTCCTGAAGAGGCTGCAAGCAACCGGTAGAGGTTTCCCCGTGGACCATCGCGACGATTTTAGGTTGGATGCGTTCGATTTCGTTAATGACGGCAGCGGGATCAAAGACTTTGCCCCAAGTTGTTTCCATCGTGACGACATCCGCACCATAGCGCTCTGAGATTTCCGTCAGCAGATGTCCAAACCGGCCGTAAATCGGGACGAGCACCCGATCCCCCGGCTCGATGAGACTGCCGAGTACGGCCTCGATGCCCGCTCGGGAAGTACCGTCGACAGGGAACGCCCAGTGATTATTTGTCTGGAATAGCTTGCGCAGCATCTCCATGGTTTCATTCATGATGGCTGTAAATTCTGGATCGAACTGCCCCAGAATCGGTGTACACATGGCACGCAGCACACGTGGCTCTGCTTCTACAGGCCCTGGGGTCAGAATGGTACGCATCGACGTATTCAGTTCTTTGTACATGTTCAGGCCACTCCTTTTTTCTCCTGTATGAAACAAATGACCGTCCTCTCAGGGTCTTCCCCAGAAAAAACGGCCGCTCGCATCGTTGCTTTCCTATTTAGAAATCAATTTTGAACTTCAGGAAACCTGCCTTGCGCAGTGCATCATAAATAATGACGAGGGCAGGACCCAGGATGAGACCGAAAAAGCCCATGACCTGAAAGCCGAGAAAGAGGCTGACCAACGCTGCCAAAGCACTGATGCCGAGGCTCGAAGCCAAAATCTTTGGCTCGATGATGCGCCGGATGACGGTGATCACCAGGAAGAGAATGACCAAACCGATGGCGAGGTGCTCCTTGTCTGTAAAGAAATTGTAGACCGCCCATGGAACGAGGAAGGATCCTGTTCCCAAGATCGGGAGGATGTCCACCAGTACGATCAGCAGAGCAATGACCGCTGAATACTTGACCTTCAAGATGATGAGACCCAGCCATGCGATCATGAACGTGACAAAGCTGAGGATGATCTGGGCGCGTAAGAAACCAATCGTGGCGCGGTTGAGCTGAGTGAGCACCACGTTTATCTTCTCTCTGGCAGAGACCGTGAACATCCGCATGAAACCAGCACGCAACCGAGGCAGATCCAGACTAATCAGGAACAGTGCTACCAGGTAGATGATCGTCGTGAGCAGGAAGCCAGGAATGGTGGCGACACCTCCGAGGATTCCTTTCGCGAGCGTAGAAGCGGTGTTTAGCGCGGACGTTTTCAAGCTGTCAAATACCTGTTGAATCTGATTGACTGTTTCAGCAGGCAAAGTGGAGTAATACAGTTCCCATTGCCCAAACGTGGACTCCAGGAACTCAAACAGATGCTGGGAATAGGTGGGTAGCCGCTGAGCGAGATCAACGCTTTGCACCACGATCTGAGTGCCTAACCAGTAGGCGATGATTGCAAATGACAAGAGAAACAAGAGAAAGGAACCGATGACGGCACTCAATCGATTGATGCGTAGACTCCGGATGAGAAACAACACCAACGGTTCCAGCAAAATCGCCGTCAATAACGAGAGGATAAAAGGAACGGAATACGGTAGCAGAAATAATGTGATCGCTAGGAGAATTCCTAACAATATAATCTTCCGAATCGTCATCGCTGGGCTCCATTCTCATTCTTATAAGTAACAGGTTATATCCAATCTTACCTATTTTATCATTTTTGTCATGGGTAAAACAATGTTATCACTTCGCCAGCTCCGGGAGAAATGCGTTGGACAATTGATCGTTGCCCCCTGTCATTTCGTAAAAGGCAGTCGTCGGGGAGATGACCGAAAGCTGACGATCGTTATCTTTTTGGGTATTCGTACTGGCGGAAAGTCATTTTGGATGATTGCCAATTTTTGCTCAAGGGAAAGGAAACGGGGAGGTGTTGTACGAGCGGTCATGAGAGATCTCCTCTTCTGGGATTTTACGTAAAACGCGATTTCTTCATCGTATTCGACCTAGGGCCTAGATGTGTTGTGACCAAACTATCGAAATAATAAGTAAAAATAAAAAAATACAAAAAATCAGGTATACGTAAATTGCGTGATATGATACTGATCTATATGATTCTCGGCCAAGAGTCACGAAAGTATATAGCAAGAAAAAGTATGTAAGGAGTAGAGGAAGCTATTTACATTGAGTATAAAAACGTTCCTCTGCTAGAATGTGAATTATGAATCGACACAATTCGACAAAACGTCGAAATTGGTGTAGACATACATTACTTTTATTGAAGTGAGGTGTCAGAATGAAGCGGTTTGGTTTAGCGATTCAGATTGTCATCGGTCTCATTCTGGGTATCCTGGTGGGCGCCATTTTCTTTGGCAATCCTGCTGTGGCGACCTATTTACAGCCGATTGGTGATGTTTTCCTTCGTTTGATTAAAATGATTGTTATCCCGATCGTAATCGCGACGTTGATCGTCGGAGTTGCGGGAGTGGGAGACGTCAAGAAGCTGGGTAAAATCGGCGGAAAAACCATTCTGTATTTTGAAATCGTTACCACGATTGCAATTGTTGTCGGTCTTCTGGCTGCAAACATCTTTCAACCAGGGGTCGGCGTGGACATGTCGCATCTGGCGAAAACCGACATTCATACTTATGTGGAGACAGCGGAAACCACGCAAAGCCACAGTATGATTGATACCTTTGTAAACATCGTTCCAAAAAACATCTTTGATGCCATTGTCCGTGGTGACATGCTGGCGATTATCTTCTTCTCCGTCTTATTTGGGTTAGGGGTAGCGGCTGCAGGTGAGCGCGGAAAACCGGTACTGAATTTCTTCCAGGGCGTTGCGGACGCTATGTTCTGGGTTGTAAATGCAATCATGCGTTTTGCTCCATTCGGGGTATTTGCCCTGATCGGGGTTACGGTATCCAAGTTTGGTCTATCATCCCTTGTACCTTTGGGGAAATTGGTGATTCTCGTACACGTCGCGATGGCGTTCTTCATTTTCGTTGTTTTGGGAACGATTGCAAGAATCAGTGGAATTAAAATTACGCAGATTCTCAGAATCTTGAAGGACGAGCTGCTCTTGGCTTACTCGACTTCCAGCTCTGAGACCGTCTTGCCGAAAATCATGGAAAAAATGGAGCGTCTCGGCTGTCCAAAAGCGATTACTTCGTTTGTAATCCCGACAGGCTATTCCTTTAACCTGGACGGTTCTACGCTGTACCAAGCATTGGCGGCATTGTTTATTGCGCAAATGTACGGCATCCACATGCCAATCAGCGCACAGATTACATTGATGCTCGTTCTGATGGTAACCTCCAAAGGGATCGCAGGTGTACCTGGTGTCTCGTTCGTTGTCCTGTTGGCGACTTTGGGTTCAGTCGGTATTCCATTGGAAGGTCTCGCTTTCATCGCGGGTGTCGACCGTCTGCTTGACATGGCGCGTACCGTTGTAAACGTAGTAGGGAACTCTCTGGCTGCCGTCGTTATTTCTCGCTGGGAAGGTCAGTTTGACAAACAAAAAGCTGAGCAGTACCTAAAAGAAGTAGCTACGAAAGCCGCTTAAATATAACAGACCCAACCAAGCCTTTTGTCTGGAGCAATCCGGGCAAAGGGCTTTTTTTAATTGTAATTGCCTGTTGACAGGGAGAAAAAGGAAAGATATTATCATGATAACAGATTGTTAATAACAAAATGATAATAACAATGAGTTTCGAACAATTAACGCGCATCTAACTTTACAAAATGCGCGACTGGAGGGCGAAGAACGAAGTGAAGCCATCACCGATTACCAACAAGGATGGAATGACCGAGCAGGAATTTCTACAAAAGTACGATGCAAGCCGATATGCACGACCGTCTGTCACCGTCGACATGCTCATTTTTACCGTTGCCGATGAACAGGAGCCGAATTATCGCAAGCTCTCCCCAAAATCGTTGCAGATTCTACTGGTCAAACGCGCGGATCATCCTTTCATGGGACAGTGGGCCTTGCCGGGAGGATTTGTCTCTCCCGATGAAAGCTTGGAGGAGGCAGCCCTTCGCGAGCTTCGAGAGGAGACGAATATCGACGACATTTATCTGGAGCAGCTGTACACGTGGGGAGAAGTAAACAGGGATCCTCGCACACGGGTTATCAGCGCTTCATACATGGCGCTGGTGGACAGCGAGAGGCTGGAAGTAAAAGCAGGAGACGATGCAGATGATGCCAGGTGGTTTCGCGTCGAGGACAAATGGCTGCGCGAGAACAAGATCGCCACAGAGACAGGAACGATTACGGAAAAATGGGTAGCGTTGCGTTTCTGGAATGAAGCCGAGGAATTATCGGCAACGGTCAAAATCACGCGCACGGTCTCGGGGCGTACCGTTCGGGAAGAAAGAGAGATCGTGGAGACAAATCAGGTGGCCTTTGACCATGCGAAGATCATTCAATACGCGCTAGAGCGTCTGCGCAACAAGATCGAGTATACGGATATCGCTTTTGCCCTCATGCCGGAGCTCTTCACGCTGACAGAGCTGCAGCAAGTGTATGAGGTGATTTTAGGCAAGGAACTGTTGGCTGCGGCATTTCGCAGAAAGGTTGCTGACAAGGTAATCGAGACGAATCACTACCGCAAGCATGCGGGCCATCGGCCATCAAAATATTACCGGTTTCATCCGGAGTGGACAGATCAAGCGTAACCCCGGCTTGGGGAGGAACGAATATGAAAAGGGAGAGATTCCTATGATTACCAAATGGACCGGTTACTTCGCTGACTGGAGCTGGTTTGAAAGACTGTGGCTGCTTGCTTTTACCGTCGTCAATGTGTATTTGTTTTTCGCCCTAGATGATACGCTCATCGGCTTGATTGCGTCGTTGACAGGAATGCTCAGCGTGGTCCTCGTCGCCAAAGGGAAGACCTGGAATTACTACCCGGGCATCATCAACGTAGTGCTCTACGCTTTTGTTGCCTATGGACAAAAATATTACGGCGAAGTCATGCTCAATCTTCTCTACTTTTTACCGATGCAGTTTATTGGGCTGTTCATGTGGAGAAAGAACGGTTTGTCCGAAGAAAAACGAAATGATGTGAGGGTGGCGGTGATGACCAACCGCGCCCGGATCTATTGGAGCGTGCTATGTCTCGCTGTGACGGTTGTGTATGCTTGGGTACTGAAGACAATGGGCGGAGCTCTCCCGTTCATTGACTCCCTGACCGCTGTGCTCTCGATTGTGGCGATGATCTTCATGGTGAAACGCTTTGTAGAACAATGGGTCGTCTGGATTCTCATCGATGTGCTGACCATCTACATGTGGCTAGTCGCCTTTATGAGGGATGGCAACGACGTTTCGATCCTCGTCATGTGGACCGCGTATCTCGTGAATGCGATCTATGGCTGGCTGAACTGGAGAACACAATATCGCATGCAAAAGGAGGAGAAGGTATGGGAACAGTAGGGTTTATTGGAGGAAAGTTCTTGCCGCTTCACCAAGGGCATGTTTACGCGATTACTCAGGCGGCGTGCTACTGCGACGAGCTGTATGTCATTCTCTCCTACAGTCAGATTCGTGACCGCAAGCTTTGTGAGGCAGCAGAAATCCAGGAGATGCCGTATGAAGTTCGACTACGCTGGTTGTCTGGTATGGCGAAAGACATGGAAAATGTGCACGTGCTGGCAGTAGAAGATGCAGCGGATAGCGACGAAAGCTACGATTGGGCTGCGGGGGCTGCTAATATACGACGTAAAATCGGAAAGCCGATTGACTACGTCTTCAGCTCAGAGACGGCTTATGAACCTATTTTCCATCAGTTGTACCCAGAAGCAAAGCACATCATCATCGACGCCGACCGCAGTCAGGTGCCCATTTCCGCCACTCGCATAAGGGAAGAGGGAGTTTTTGCCCATTGGGAGCAGATTCCTACCATCGTCCGTCCGACTTTTGTGAAAAAAGTGGTGGTGGTAGGCACAGAGAGCTGTGGCAAATCGACACTGATCCGATACTTGGCAAAGGTGTACAACACGGTGTTTGTTGAAGAGTACGGGCGGACCGTATGCGAAGAGGTCGGCGGGTGCGAGACCATCTTGACCGAGGAGTACTACCCGTACATTGCCTATGGCCACAAGATGAAAGAGTACGAAGCGATTAAGCAGGCAAACAAGCTTTTGTTTATCGATACGGAAGCAATCGTGACGCAGTTTTATTCGGAGCTGTACACGGGACGTACCTTTCCCGTGCTCGATCAGGTAGCGCGAGAGCAACAGTACGATCTCTGGCTTTTCCTCGAACCAGATGTGCCATGGGTAGATGATGGATTGCGTGTGCATGGGGAGAGCGATGTCCGCCGAGAGAACAATGAGAGACTCCAGCAGATGCTCGATGAGAGGAACATCTCGTACGTGAAGATCGGGGGAAGCTACCAAGAACGGTTGCAACAAGCGATGTATCATGTGGACGCTTTGCTGCGCCGGAAGACTTCCCAGTAGCGGTAAATTCGGCTAGACTAGAGCAACAAGTATGTGAACATATAGGAAGGGAGCTGCTTTTGGATGCACACCATCACGCAACCCGTATCACCCCTTTCTCTCAAGGAATGGGCTGTCGCCGTCAAAGCGCTGGGAGATGGACACCAGATCATTACGATCCGCAAGGGCGGATTATATGAAGAAACGCGAGAGTTCAGGCTTGAAAACAACCAGTTTTATCTGTACCCGACCTATGAGCACCAAAAGCAGGAGATGGTCAAACCGGAGTATCAGCATTTGCTGGAGGCGACACGGATCAGCTGGTCGCCGGAGAAGGAAACGGTGGAAATTGCTTATTTTGCGGAAGTAACAGATGATGTAGAGCTCATGGACGAGGAAAAGCTCCGTGCCTTATCGCCTTATCATATTTGGACGGACAACTTCGCGGATGTGCGGCTGCACTGGAAAAAGCAAAAGCCTCTCCATATCTTGTTCGCCCGTGTGTACCGTCTGCAGCAGCCAGTGGAAATCCATATCGATGAAGCGTACAAAGGCTGCAAATCGTGGCATGATCTGCTAGAAGCCATTCCGGGCCAAAGCTTTGAGCCTGTGCTGTCCGATGCAGAGTATGCTCAGAAAAAAGATGCAATCCTGAGTATTTTGAACCGTTGAAGGATGACTTAGGCTGCGAAAGAGGAGGAGTCCAATGATGAAAGCCATCGTTGTAACCGAGTTTGGCGGTCCTGAACACATGAAGTTCGTGGAGATGGAAATGCCACAGATACAACCGAAGCAGGTTCTAATCCGCGTGGAAAAGACGAGCGTGAATTTTGCAGATATCAAGTCGCGTTATGGAAAGAAAGGAGCAGGCAAACTCCCCTTTATCCCGGGACTTGATGTGGCTGGGGTTATCGCGCAAGTCGGCCCTGAGGTACAACACTTCCAGCCCGGACAGCGCGTTGTTGCATTCCCCGCCAGCGGTACGTACGCAGAGTACGTCGTTGCAAGTGAAGACCTGACATTTGCACTTCCGGACAGCATCGACTTTGATACCGCGGCGGCGAGCCCTGTCGTTTCGTTTACTTCCTATAAATTGCTGGCAGATGTGGCGAGGCTCGTCCCGGGTGAGACGGTCTTGGTTCACGCGGCTGCTGGTGGAATTGGAACGACAGCGATTCAACTCGCCAAGCTGCTGGGAGCAGGCAAAGTTATCGGCACGGTGGGCAGTGAAAGCAAAGCAGAAATTTCCCGGGAAGCAGGTGCGGATCACGTCATCTGCAATGATACAGAGGATTTCACAGCAAAAGTGAACGAACTGACGGATGGAGCTGGCGCTGATGTTATTCTGGATTCCATTTCTGGCGAGGTTTCGGAGAGAAGCATGGAGTGCCTGGCGTGGTACGGAAGACTCGTCCACTTTGGAAATGCCAGCGGAGAAGTGGGGACAATCAAAACGATTGATCTACATGCGAGCTGCCGCTCCGTGCTAGGCTTTAGCTTTGGAACCACCCGCAACAAACGTCCACAGCTATTGCAGGACACAGCAGAAAAAGTGTTCCAGTACTTAGTGGATGGAAGTCTAAATATCAAGATCGGCAGACGCTTCGCTCTAGAGGACGCAGCTAGTGCCCACGCGTGGGTGGAGAGCAGGCAGAGTACGGGGAAAGTATTGCTCGATGTGAGGAAGTAAACTTAGAAAGATTGCGGGAAAAAGTTCTTGTCCATGTGGCGAGAGCTTTTCTCGCTTTAAAAAGACGCAGTTATATCCCGACAAACAAACGAGCTGTCCAGGAAAAAGGAGAAAAAAGCGAAGGTATTAGGGGCACAGCCGAGGCAGAGTGGAAAAAGCGGAACACGCTTGAGCGTCCACTTTTGAAATATCTCCATGGAAGCAGCAACTTTGGACGCCGTTTCGCTTTTGGAATGGAGCCGTACAGGAATGACCCCAGCGCAAGTGACCCTACTAACCTGGAGCGTTTTCTCCTTTTTCCGCCCCTCCACGATAGTCCATCCACTCGCAATAGCCAAAGTTTATTGACCCGTTGACTTTATAAACTGTACGAATTAAAATTACAGTACTCTTCTGGAGGAGGAAGTCGATGAAGTGAATAGTGAATTTACGATAGCTGTCCACAGCTTAGCCTTATTGGCGAATCTTCCTGACCATATGGCGAGCAGTGAACACATTGCGAAAAATGTATGTACGAATCCGGCAAGAATCCGAAAGATCATGAGTATACTGCGAAAGCATGGCTTTGTACGGACAAAGGAGGGGATCGGGGGAGGCTACATTCTGGACTGCGATCCGCGTGAAGTGAATCTGGCCCAAATTTATCGGACGATCTCGAATGGGACTCTCAAGCCGCATTGGTGCACGGGAGATCCTCAAGACACCTGTCTCGTATCTGCTAAAATGCACTGTGTAATGGATCAAATTTTTATGGAGGCTGAGATCCACTACACCAAGTATCTGGAGCAGATTACCATCCAGTCCGTGCTAGATCGAATCAAGCAGCCATAGTCATTCCATTTCGGTTTTTTATATTCAAACTGTAACTTTTCCAAATACACGTAAGGTGGTGCAACATGATGAGTCGTGAAGAACAATCGATGGTTGGCGAATGGGTTCGAGGTAAGACCAAAAAAGGTGAGCTGATCCACGGTTTTGTGGAAAGCATCGATTCAACAGGGAGCACCGTTCATGTGTACGTGGTTAATTGTGATAACGACATGACGGTGGGAAAAGTAATCGCTATCCCTATAAGCAGGGTCGAGGTGATGAATGAATCCAGTGTAATCGATGAGGAACATCTGAGCGATCTGATTGATCTCGCTTTAGCAACGAGGGATCAGGAATGGTTTAGAGAGCTTGTTGCGACATCCAAATCATTGCAAAAGAACTTGCAAGGTAGAGAAAAAAGGACTGCAGAGCATCGATACATCCGTAATCGCTTGGGAACATCTGCTATCTGGGAATAACGGTTTATACAGTATAATGCGTAGGGGGAAAAAGGATGGCTACTGTAGCACACAATCCATGGTTCGAAAAAGGGATGACTTTTGAGCAGTACGTGGAGGCCATGAAGGTAAACCGCGAAGAACTGACGCGCGTCTATGAGCAGCTCGAGTTTTCCGCTGATGATTTGGCGGTATGGAAGGAAGTCGCTCAGCGTAACTGGAGAGGCATCGTTCTAACAGCTGATTGGTGCGGGGATGCTGCCCTGAATGTGCCGGTCGTGCAAAAAATCGCGGAACAGAGTCAGATGGAGCTGCGTTATTTGATCCGTGACGAGAATCTCGAACTGATGGATCAGTATTTGACCAATGGAACATCCCGTGCGATTCCGATCTTCATCTTCATCGACCAAGAGGGAGAAATGAAGGCGGTATGGGGACCTCGATCTCCAGAAGTACAAGATCTGATCACTAGCTTGCGCAGTCAATTGCCTGCTGCTGATGCATCAGATTTTGAAGAAAAGCAGAAAAACGTCTATCGCGACTTCAAACAACACATCACGACCGATCCTGCTATTTGGCGCACGGTGATCGACAGTGTAAAAGCCAAGCTTCAGGGATAAAGAGAGGCGCATAGAGAGAAAAATATACTTGGATAGGACTGGATAAAATAGAAATGAGAAGTACAGAGAATAATCAACGACCGATTCTTTTCCTCATGGTCAACATGTTCATTGCGATGCTGGGAATCGGCCTGATCATTCCCATTCTTCCCGAATTTTTAAAGGAATTTGACGCGGGTGGCAAGACCGCTGGATATTTGATCGCGGCTTTGGGTTTGACGCAGTTTTTATTTTCACCGATTGCAGGGGAATGGTCCGATAAATACGGTCGGAAGATCATGATCGTATCAGGACTTGCGTTGTTTACGATTTCCAATCTGCTTTTTGCAATGGCAGAACACATCTCGATGCTGTACATTTCCCGGTTGATCGGGGGAATCGGCGCTGCTGCTATGATTCCTTCGATGCTGGCATATGTAGCAGACATTACGACGGAAGAAAAACGGGGGAAAGGCTTGGGCCTCCTGGGTGCGGCCATGTCGCTTGGTTTTGTGATTGGGCCAGGGATTGGCGGTTTCCTCGCCGAGCTCGGACTGCGGACTCCGTTGTATGTATCGGCAGCGGTAGGGGCTTTGGCAACTATTGGCTCTTTGCTGTTCTTGCCTGAATCGCTCTCGAAAGAAGCACAGATGGCGTCGCGAAATGCAATAGAAAAGAAGGAAAACATCTTTGTCCAGCTGGGCAAGTCGATTAAAGCTCCTTATTTCATCATGCTGATCCTCATCTTTACGATGACCTTTGGCTTGGCGAACTTTGAAGCGATCTTTCCGTTGTTTGTGGATGCGAAATTCGCCTACACCGCGCGTGACATCTCCATTATCATCACGGTGGGGGCATTGGCAGGTACGATTGTTCAGGCAGCGTTTATCGGAAAGCTGATCACTCGCTTTGGTGAGAAAAAATTGATCAACTGGACGTTCTTCTTCTCCGCAATATCCATGGTGCTGATGCTTCTGTCCGGGAACTTCTGGTATATGCTCGTGCTGACCGTGATTTTCTTTACACTCACTTCCATCATGCGTCCAGCCATCAATACACTCATCTCCAAGAAGGCCGGTGACGAACAAGGCTTCGTGGCGGGGATGAACAATGCCTACATGAGTCTGGGTAACATCTTTGGACCAGCTGCAGCAGGCACGCTGTACGATGTACATTTGAATGCGCCTTATTTAGTCGGTGCTATTATTTTGATCGTCAGCCTGTTCCTTTCGAGAAGAGAAGGGCGAAGAAAAATCAAGCCAATTGCGGCTCAAACCTAATCAGAAAAAGGACCCGTAGAAACGGGTCCTTTTTTATTGCCGAAACGAGCCAAAAAAGCCTGGGCAAAACTACTTACGATTTTGGTGTATCAGCGGCAGGTCCAGGGTGCGCCTGCAAGTATTCAAGGGCGTGGTAGATGAGCTCGGCAGCGTCTGCACGGGTCAATTCTTCTTTTGGATGCAGCTTGCGATCGGCATCCAACTGGACGATTTTAAGAACAATCGCACGTTGAATCGCGCCTTGGTATTCTACCGTGAGCTCGTCACTGTCCGCAAATTCTACAGGAGCAATTTTAATCATAGGAAGGTGATTCTTTTTCTCCATCCCTACCATGAGCTGGTGGATAAATTCTTCACGCGTCCAAGATTTGTTTGGATCAAAATCAGCAGGTAGCTCGATCCCGTTTTGGATAGCGATCTGCAAAACATCCGCATACCACTCTCCAGGATCAACATTCAGAGTAGGCTTTCCAGTCTGTGTCGGATCCGCCTCCAGGCTCAGTGCGTTTACAATCAACTGGATCCCTTGAGCTGCTGTCATGACCGCTTCCGGCATGTAGCGATTTGCATCCACACCATGAACATAGCCTTTTTCTTGTAAAGCGATGATCTTCTCTTTTGCTGCTACGTGATTGAGATCCGTAAAAGGAGTAGTTGCAGCAAAACTTTGTTGACCAAAGGACAGTGTGAGCAGTGCTACGATCGGCAGGGCCATCAGTTTGCGCGCTTTCATTAAGAGCCACCTCGTCTCATGTTGTTGAGTTTTACGTATATGGGACGAGATGCATCGCAATCCGTTTCAATGACTTGCACATTCGTTAACGAGATTCTTTTTTAGGCGATCGATCTACGAGTCGAGGATTGGCAGGCACGTTGTTTTCGGATGGATCTTCCTCCACAAATCGCTTGAGAGCTTGCATTTTATTCTCCCAAAAACGCTCGTAGTACGACAGCCAGTCCTTCAGTTCCAGCAAAGGCTCAGGCTGCATGCGGTATCTCGTCTCGCGCCCCACCTTTTGCTCTTTGACCAGACCTGCTTCTGATAAGACTCGCAGATGCTTGGAAACGGCAGTCCGACTCATGGGAAAATGTCCGCTGATCGTGGTGACCGACATTTCCTGCTCGACTAGCAAATGTAAAAGCTGGCGTCGGGTAGGGTCGGCGATGGCTTGAAAGACATCATGCTTAGCGGCAGATGAGTTCATTATTGCTCCACGAATTGGCGCAGTTTAGGCAGTACAGAAGAATCCCAGCCTTGGTTCATGCGATCTCTGACAACCGTGTGTGTTTCGCCCACTTCAGTGACGGTGTCTTCGGACCATCCAGAATGGATCAGCGTAAATTCAGTTTTCCCATCCAGATCCTTCAACGAAAAGGTGACGACCCAGTCCTTGCCCCACGAAAAAACGAGGCGATTGGGGGGATCCAGCTCTTTTACCTCGCAGGGTGAGTCTCCATAAGGTGAAAAAATCGTGAAGGTCTGTCCTTCAATGGCTTGAAAATTGTTTGGCATAAACCAAGCGGCAATCCCTTCTGCAGTAGAAACAGCTTGCCATACTTTTTGCAAAGGAGCTTCAAATACGAGTGTCTGAACGATATCAGGAATCGTTCCGTTGGCATGGTTTGACATGAGTAACCTCCATATGAATGAAATCAGTAGCAGACAAATCAAAAAGCGAAACCAAAACGTTTCGCGTTTATTATAGGAAACCAATTGGTTTCGCGTCAAGTAGTTTCCGTTTACCAGATTGCTTGCTCACCGTTACAATAGGGGGAGATGAGAAAAGTAGCCAAGGGGAGGAGCACATGTTTACCATTTCAACATTGAGCACATTCATTATCATTGTCATCGGACTGTTTTTGATACCTGGACCAGCTGTTCTATTGACTGCTACTCGCACGGTACAGGGCGGACGCCAGGCAGGTATAATGGCTGGACTCGGCATTGCTACGGGAGATTTCATCCATACGTTATTTGCGGCAATCGGATTGTCCGCCATCTTGATGACGTCCGCGACGGCTTTTCAGGTCGTCAAATTTGCTGGAGCCGGTTACTTGCTTTACCTGGGTATACGCTCAATGCTCGAGAAGCCTACTGACCCTAGTCTGCCGCAAGTAGCGCCTATGTCCAACCTACGCATGTATAGTCAAGCCATTTTGATTGAGGTGCTAAACCCGAAAACCGCCCTATTCTTTTTAGCGTTTCTACCTCAGTTTGTTCATCCGGAGAACGGGGCATCGTTCCTACAGTTTTTGGTGCTTGGGTTGCTTTTTGTGGCGCTGAGTATCATGTACACAACGCTGATCGCAGTGAGTGTTCGTCAGCTAGGGAGGCTGGTCAAACGGGTGCCTTGGATGGGACGCTGGAGTGGGAAATTAGTCGGTGTTATTTATATCGGTCTGGGATTGAAAGTGGCATTTCAGAGTCGCTAATGAGGGTTTCTTAGTGAAAATACATAGAAGCAGGTGATCGAATGAGCAAGATGTTTCAGGATGTCATTTCGACCGAAGAGCAATTTGCTGAATTACGTTCGGTGTATGGTCAGCCGGGTGAGCGTGCTGCCAAAAAAGTCATCTCTTATCTCGACCAGCACTGCCGAGATTTCATTGCCAAGTCACCCTTTCTATCCATGGCTACCTCTCACGCAAACGGCCAATGCGATGTTTCGCCACGAGGAGATCAGCCAGGTTTTGTGCTCGTTCTCGATGATCATCACCTGTTCATTCCGGAGCGGCCAGGAAATCGGCGATTGGATTCCGTACAGAACATCATTTCAAACCCTCAGGTCGGACTGCTGTTTCTCATTCCGGGCTTAGGAGAGACGCTACGAATCAACGGGAAAGCTTTTGTCTGTCGGGATCAGGAGCTTCTCGAAAAAACCGCAGTAAACGGTCGTAGCCCTTTGTTCGGGATTGGAGTAGAGATCGAGGAGTGCTATGCGCACTGTGCCAAAGCCATCATTCGATCGGGACTATGGAAATCGGACTCTTGGTTGTCGGAGGAGCTACTGCCCTCAATGCCGCAAATGTACGTCGACCATTGCAAGATCCCGACGATGACCGCGGAGCAAGTGGAAAAGGAATTAAACGAAAGCTACACGAAACGCTTGTATTGAGGGGAATGCTTCTAGAGGCTATTCACATTACAGACAGGTAAAGAAGTCGTGATTCGACTCGGACAACGTAACCTTTGGTGCCTAAGCATGTTTATTGGGATGGATATTGATTAGAATGCTTGTAGCCATTTCATATTCGGGAGCCGACTTCCTATGAGAAGTTGGCTTTTTTTATTTGTTAATACATTCGTGAGTTTTACGTATTAGCTATTGTAAGACTCCTACAAACAAATTGCGCAATTTGTTCATGACGAGAGGAAGGGAGGAGAAACAGGTGGAGATCGTCCAAGTACCATCAGGATTTTGCCAAAGCCAGCAAAGCGATACGCATGACAGACTCATTGCCTCAGAGGAATTTACGCAAATCTATGATGCGTACTATACGCGTATCTATAAATATGTTTGCTATCGAATCAATAACCACTACGCGGCAGAAGAAATATGCAGTCATATCTTTGAAGTGGTTATTTCCAAATACAGTAGCTTCTCACCGGAAAAATCGAATTTTGAAGTGTGGCTGTTTGCGATTGCGAGAAATGCCGTGACGGATTACTTTCGCTCACTGAAGAAAAAGAGGGCTGTCTTTTCACTGGATTCCATCTTGGATATGGTCCTAGCCAAGCCATCACCCGAAGACATGGTGATCCAGGGCGACAACAACCGAGCCTTGTTTCTGGCACTCGCTAAGCTGAGTGACAAGGAGAGAAATATCATTGCCATGAAATACGCAGCGGGACTAAAAAACTCGGAAATTGCAGAACTCTTGGGTGTTAGTGGTTCAAATATTGGGGTGGTTCTCTACAGAAGTTTAAAAAAGCTGCAAAAAGAACTGGATAAAGGAGGGTTCCTGTATGAATAAGAAGCAGGATCTGAGTGAATTCCGTAAAGTGGCTGACTTGCTCAAAAGTGCTGAAGTCGATGACAGCGAGCACAAGGATCGGATTTACAAGCGCCTGAAATTCAAGCTAGAAGCAGGAACCATACAAAAATTTGATTCCAAACTAGAAGAGGATGGGATACTCATGAGAAAAAATAAATGGAAATCGATCACGGTAAGTGCTGTTGCTGTCATCATTCTTTGCGGTGCATTTTCGACTACCTCATTTGCGCAAGGGATGATTCAATCGATTTTGGCACGTTTCCAGGTTGGGAACATGGAAATCACTCAATATGATAGAGAGCTGCCTGTAGTGAAGGAAAACAGTTCTGTAGATAACAAACGAGAAGAAGCAACTGTTGGCCCTGCGCCGGTTTCTCCCGATTCCCCAGAAAAAACACAAGGAGGAGTGGCTCCGAAAAAAATGACGGTGAAAGAAGCTCGTG
This sequence comes from Brevibacillus choshinensis, assembly GCF_001420695.1. Lineage (NCBI taxonomy): Bacteria > Bacillati > Bacillota > Bacilli > Caryophanales > Paenibacillaceae > Brevibacillus > Brevibacillus choshinensis. The sequence goes on from NZ_LJJB01000007.1 coordinate 317,547, forward strand.
AGGCTTTGGGAATCAATTTCCCTGCACCAGGCTGGATGTCGGATTATCAATACGTGAACAGTGTCATTCAAGGGAAACAAATGGTCGAGGTGCAATATGCAAAGGGAGACGAGATCATTTCGTTGTTGATCTCAACTGGGTCGAAAAACGGTATCGGCACTACGGATCCAGTCAAAATCGAAACCATTAGCGGGCATAAAGTCTATTTTGCAAACGGAATTGTGATCTGGGAGCATGAAGGATTCACCTACGAGATGTATCAAATGGCCGAGAAGGATTTTGATCATGGGACAATCGGGAAAATCATTGATTCGTTGTCTGTGGAAAGCAAGTAAAAGAGTGAAATCAGCGTAAAGGAGGACAAGCCAGTCGAACACGGCGTGATTCGTGTTTTGACTGGCTATTTGTAGATTTACCGGATTATTTCGTTGTGGGAAAAACGTACAATCTGGAAGTGGAATCACTCAGTTTGGAGGGAGAAATAAAGAAAGTGGAGTTCGCTTTTGCGGGTGGTACCAATGAAGCGGTGCAGAATATCGAAACGGTTTTGACCAAGAACGGAAAATACTACAAGATCACAGGTGACTTCACGCCCAAGAAAAAAGGGAACTATACGTTGAAGTGCACGGTTGGAGCGGGAGACGAGGAGAGTTCTTATACGATTGATTCGATTACGACAAAGATAAGGGTCCTAAATGAGGGAGAAATATTTGCTCCTGCTGACCCGGTGGAATCGAAAATGATGATTTCGACCAACCATTATGAAGTCGGGAAGACAGTAAAAATCACCGTATCGACTCCGAAAAAAGGAACTACATATGAGAATGCCCGTTTTGAACTCGTCCCCAATCCAGATGGTGGGGAAAAAGTGCAATCGATAAGAACCGTTTCCTTAAATAACAGTTATGCTACCACAGGCTATCTAACTCCCCAGCAAGAAGGGGAGTACAAGATCAACTTTCGAATGCTCATGAGTGATGACAATGGCAAACAGTGGGAAGGTATTGCAAGCAAAACAATCAAAGTGAAAAAGGTAGAGCCCAAGAAAATTAAAGTTACATTCATCCCTTTACTGGGTAATCCTAGTTTGCGTGAGGATGGCCAAGCAGTAGTCATCGCAAAAGTACCTAAATATTATGCAGATCAAGGCTATCGTGTCGATTGGTCAGACAATGTAACTGGTTTTGGTAAGCCTGCTTCATCAGACAATCTTAATACGTATATCGTTGGATTGTTCAAGGCAAATGAGGCGGGAGAACACAAAGTTACCTTCAAGGTTTCGCGGGACCAGCAGTGGATCGGGGAAGCAACCATGAAAATAGTTGTGACAGAGTGAAAATGAAAAAGGGAAAGCAAGGAATGGGAAGAGCCTCCTAGGGGGGCTTTTTTGCATGGACTCCTAAAACGAGAAGACAATTCTATCTCTTTATTTTTGCCTAATTATTGTAAAATGAATGTACGGTTGTTAGTAGAGAGGAGAAATTATTATCGACTAGTAGGCTCGTACGAAGTAATGCTGGATGCTCTATTTACAGGAAGGTGGTTTGAAGTCATGTCAAGTAAGTCAAATGAATCTGGAATCCTCGAAAAGCAAACATCAAGCATACGATGTATCATCGATTCCCCAGAAAAGCAAGAGGGGATATATAAACGGACGCTACTGATCGTGGTTCTGTCCCAGATCTTTGGCGGTGCTGGTCTTGCAGCAGGTGTCACGGTCGGGGCACTACTCGCCCAAGATATGCTGGGAACGGACAGTTTGGCAGGAATTCCTGCTGCCTTGCTCACCCTTGGGTCTGCCGTGGCCGCATTGCTCGTTGGGCGGATCTCACAAAGGCATGGACGTCGCGTTGGGCTTGCTGCAGGGTTCTTAGCAGGAGGCATTGGCGCTATTGGCGTGATTTTTGCAGCAATCGCTCAAAACGTTCCGTTGCTTTTTATTTCTCTGCTTATTTATGGCGCAGGAACGGCTACCAACCTACAAGCACGTTATGCAGGTACCGACTTGGCAAAGCCCAAGCAGCGAGCAACCGCAGTCAGTATTGCGATGGTGTCAACGACATTCGGTGCAGTAGCAGGTCCCAACCTGGTTGAAGTCATGGGCGGTTTCGCTACCTCACTGGGGATCCCAGCATTAGCAGGTCCCTTTATTTTAGGTGCTGCAGCCTTTATCCTGGCGGGTCTTGTGTTTCTGCTGTTTCTCCGACCTGATCCGTTGCTCGTAGCGAATGCCATATCGGAAGCACAGAAGGTCGATCAGCGTAACCTGTCAGACTGGCATACAAACAAAACGGCAACCAACAACCGAGGAATCATCGTTGGGGCAGTCGTCATGATTTTAACGCAAATTGTCATGGTCGCCATTATGACGATGACGCCGATCCACATGAAGCATCATGGACACGGATTGGGTGAGGTCGGATTGGTCATCAGTATTCATATTGGCGCGATGTACCTACCATCCCTCTTGACTGGCGTCCTCGTCGATAAGCTGGGTCGCACAGCGATGTCGTTTGCCTCAGGTGCCATTTTGCTTGCGGCAGGTGTTACAGCAGCGCTAGCCCCAGCCGATTCTATGGCACTTCTCATTACTGCTCTCGCGCTTCTGGGGCTGGGCTGGAACTTCGGGTTAATTAGTGGCACAGCACTTATTGTAGATGCCACGCACCCAAGCACACGAGCAAAGACACAGGGCACGATTGATGTCTTGATTGCTTTGGCAGGAGCATCGGGTGGAGCATTATCTGGGATGGTTGTCGCAAACGCCAGCTACGCAATACTCTCACTCGCGGGCGGTTTCCTTTCTCTGCTCCTGATACCAGTCGGCATATGGTACCACAGAAGTCAAAGTGTGGAAAAAACTGAAAGTATGACACTCTAAAAAATGCCGGTTACACCTGCGTGGTGATAACCGGATTTTTATGCAAAAATTGACAATTTCATAGGGAGGCTTTTATAGTTAGGAAGAAAAAAACAGAGAATAGAGGGAAAAGCGTTGGGGAAATTTTTTTTGTTTTCGTTTTTATGGTGGCTGACTGGGAATCCATTTGCCGCTCTGATAATCATTTTGCTCCTGTTATACTTTCTGGATCTTCGTTTTGTGCGATTGCTCCCTGACATCACCAAACCATACAGGAGATGGAGGCGCTTGAGCACTCTAAAAAACCAGCTGCGTCTCAATCCACATGACACCCCTGCCAAGCTGGAGGCAGCCCGTTTGCTCATGGAGAAACAGCAATTCGGGGAGGCATTGTCCTATTTGGAAGGAATCTCGTCATTGATGCAGGATTCTCCAGAATATTTGAGCGACAAGGGTATCTGCCTACTGAAGGTGAACCGTGTGGAAGAGGGTTTGCTCCTGATCGAGCAGGCATTGAAAGCCAATCCTAGGGTCAAATACGGAGAACCGTACCTCAGAGTAGCAGAGGCACACGCGAAACAGAACCAGAGCGAAAAAGCTCTCGCAAGTCTAGAAGAACTGGCCAAGATCAATATGTCATCCTGCGAGGTTTACTACAAACAGGGAGTGCTGTATACCGAGCTGCAACAAAAAGAAAAAGCAAAGCAGGCCTACCAAGAAGCAGTGGAGGTTTATCGCGGATTGCCTTCCTACAAACGCCGGATGGAAAGACGCTGGGCGCTTCTGGCTTGGTTGAAAAAATGAAAATGAAATTTCGGAGCGTAAAGAAGTCTCTTCTCAATATGAGGACTTCTTTACGCTTACTTGGTTATCTCGGCCAGTCTGTCTGAAGAACTTACCCTTTAAGCCAAGCTGCTTCGTCCCCTCTGAAACAAACAGCCCCACCAAGGTAAGCGCTGCTCCTACTATCGCGATCCATGTGATTTTCTCATGCAAAATAAGCGAAGAGGCTACGATGGTAATCACCGGCACCAAATAAATATACAAACTTGTTTTTACCGCTCCTAAAATCCCCACGGCCCAGTTCCAACTTACAAAGCATAAGGCAGAAGCTGCAAAGCCCAAAAATAATAGATTTGATAAGTTGGGCACGCTAAGGAACCTCGAAAAGTCAAAGGTAGAGTCCAGAGTTAATAAAGCAGGTAGCATGAAGAGTAAACCGTAGAAAAACACCTTGCGCGTGCTACCCACGGTGTGATAGCCAAGTTTGCTTATTTTACGCATGAATACAGAATAAGCGGCCCAAACGATGGATGCAATAATAGCAAGTAAGTCTCCTAGAGGATTCAGCTGTAAAACAAAGCTGCCGTTACACATAATCAATGCAATCCCGATAATCGCGATAACAAAGCCTACCAAAAAGCGAGGACGTAATGTTTCTCCCTCCAAGCTGAAGTGGGCTAAAACAGCAGTAAAAAACGGTGAAATGGAAACGATCACACCGACATTGGAGGCAAACGTATAGGTAAGCGCGATATTTTCCAGTAAAAAGAACAAGGTAACGCCACACAGCCCCGCAATGATATAAAGCAGCTCCTCTTTAAAATCTCTTGTTTTGACTCGACGCGGGTATACAATCAGCAGTGTAAGATAGCCAATGATAAATCGAAAAAAGAGAATCTCAATAGAAGTAAAATCGACCAGCAATAGCTTGGTGGATATATAAGTCATGCCCCAAATCAGGATCGTAACGAATGCAGCCAGATGCCCCGCAGATATACGCTGAGTCTTCATTTAGCGATCTCCCTGCTGGTCGGCAATAGCGATTCTGTAACAGGTTCAAATATTTTCATGTATTGCTTAGGCGTTAATCCGATCATTTTTTTGAAGAAATTCGAAAAATGACTTTGGTTGCTAAAGCCAGTTTGAAAGGCTACCTCCATCGGCGGAACGCCTTGTTCCAACAGTTTTTTAGCATTTCCGATCCGAATGGTTTCAAGATAACTATAGGGGGAGATGCCATTTTGTTTGGTAAAAGAGCGCAGCAGATGATACTTGCTTATTTTCGTCAACTCACTCAACTGGTCTAGCGTAATTGGATTTGCGTAGTTTGATTCCAAATATTCACAGACCAATCTCAATTCAGAGGTAGGTTCTTGTGTGCAATGTTCCGGAACGGTATCGGAATATTCTTGTATGAGCTGCTCGATGAGAAACAGAAACAGCTCCTCTTTTTTGAAGGCACTGTCACCCTCAGAAATCATCAGATGAAGCTCTCGAAGCGAGGTTGCAAGTTCGCTGTGATAAAGAACCGTTTGTGTAAAGCGTGGTAGGTATTCCTTTCCTGTGATTTCCCATACGGCTTGGCGCATGATATCCTCAGGAATGTTAAGACTGCGATAGTCCAGCGTTTTCCCGTCCACCTGTTCACAGGTATGAGCATCACGTGGGTTAAAAATGATCACGTCGCCGGCGTTCGTGATATATTCCTGGTTTTTGCATAACAGATAACGCTTTCCCTTTTCGATAAAGCCCAAGACATAATAATCATGAAAATGATTTGGGAATTTCTGCATAATTCCTTGAAAACAATAAGCCTCAATTTTTAATTTCTTATCAAAAAAGACCGTCCGTACCTCATTGGCCATTCGTTATCCCCCCGTTGCTTGTTGATGTAGGGATAACATACCACACGAATGTTAGTGATTCTTGCATGATGTTGCTCAAAAGAAATTTGGTGACCAAACTGTTACCGTTAACGCAAAAAAGGCAGTGGCAGTCCAGGACTTTATGCTTCGTCCGTGACTGCTACTGCCTTTTTAGTTGGAGCTCTGATTTAAGACTTGTTCGGATCGTAATACGTTCCCAATCCAATCCACGCTTCTTCCAAGTCGGTCAACAAGCCTGTAGCCTTTTCGGAATCCTGATGGAACATGGAGCGCAGGATGGCCGTCAAGAGGGACATCGGTGCGACGAAGGATTCCATGTGTGAGGCGATACCTGTTGGTGTATACAAGACCTCATCCGCATATTGGACCAGCGGCGAAGAAGGATAGTCGGTGATGACGATGATCCGAGCACCACGCTTTTTCCCGATCGCGAGGCAATCTACGGTAAATCGCGTATACCGAGCAAAGCCGATCCCGACGATCACGTCCTCTGCTTGGAAACGATGGATCCGATCCACAGTTCGAGGATCTCCATTAAACAGGAGCGTGTCCTTGTTCAACAGATTCAGATAAAAATCAAAGAACGTTCCCAGTGCCAAGGCGCTGCGTGCGCTCACGATGCCGATCCGTTTGGCGGCCAAAAGCAGCTGTACAATCCGCTCAAGTGCATTGAGGTCGATCCGTTCCATCATCAGATTCAGGTTGTGAACATCCTCTTCAAAATGCTGCACGACCGTTTGCTGCTCGGCCTTGGTAATGCTGCGGGACAGCTGAAAGCGTTGGCCCGTCGTAAGTCGCGAGCGAACCATTTCCTGTAGCTCACGAGAGAGTCCGGGGAAGCCGGAAAAGCCGAGGAACGTGGCGAATCGCGTGACAGTAGATTCGCTCACGTTTGCCTCTCTGGCCATTTCCGCTACATTATAAAAGGCCGATGCCTCGGGATCACGCAAGATCACATCCGCGATCGCCTGCTGAGAAGGGCTCATCTGCGGGTACATATGGGACAACTTTTGCAATACGGTAGGGCGCAGGTTCAATGGATTCACTCCTGTCTTGCACAAATACTGCGATAAGTATACGACAGGAACGGAGGAGTGACAATTACACGCCTTACACGAGCGGATCTTGTTTGAGGGCGGCCATGCTTTTTTCAAAGGCATCCAATGTCGCTTTGATCTCGGCCGATCCGTGCGCAGCAGACATCGAGAAACGGTTCATCGGTTTAGAGTAGACGCCGTTTTCCATCAACAAGTAGTCGAGAGCGAGGCGCAGCTGGTTGTTGTTGTTGCCAAGATCGCGGTAATGGCCAACAGGTGCATGAGTTGCCAGGACATTAAAGATGGTACCTTCTCCGAGCGTTTGGAAAGGCAGTTCATATTGCTTGGCAAGAACGTCGATACCGGCGCGCAGCTCGTTGGTGTTTGCGACGAGCTGTGCAAAATTCCCAGGCTGTTTCAAGTAACGGATCGTAGCCAAACCAGCGGCAATGGACAACGGATTGCCATTGAATGTACCGCTGTGGAAGACGACCTCTGATTTTTTGCTGGAACGCAGCGGGGAGGACAGCTCCATGATAGAACGTTTTCCGCCCACGACTCCGATAGGAAAGCCGCCGCCCACTACTTTCCCCAGAGCGGTCAAATCAGGCTCCACGCCGTAAAAGGCTTGTGCTCCGCCTACCTCGATACGGAAGCCCGTTTTCACTTCGTCAAAAATTAGAATGATGCCCAATTGAGTGGTGAGCTCGCGCAGATTTTTCATGAATGTGCGATCCGCAGCAATGTAGCCGGAGAGCATCGGCTCCATGATCACAGAAGAGATGAGGTCTGCTTTTTCTGTCAAAATGCGCTCGCATGCATCCCAGTCATTAAACGGCAGGATGACACTGTGATCGCGGTAGTAGTCAGGAGTACCGAGGGATTCAGGCACCGCCTGTGGCGATTGGGTCGTGCCAGCGAGGTCTGCCGTTGGGTTTACGCTCTGCAGAACATGGTCGTGTGCCCCATGATAGTGCCCTTCAAATTTGGCGATGTGGGATTTGCCGGTATACGCCGTAGCGAGGCGCAGGGCAAACAGAGTCGCTTCCAGTCCGGAGTTCGTAAAGCGTACTTGATCAAAGCTCGGGTACAGCTCGATCAGCTCGTCTGTCATTTCCATTTCCAGCGGATGAGTCGCGCCAAAGCTACTCGTCCCTTGCTCTGCCCACACCTTTTGGGTCGCTTTCAGTACCTCTGGATGAGCATGTCCGAGCATCAGAGCTCCATAGGAAAGCAAATAATCGACATAACGGTGACCGTCCAAATCGATCAGGCTGGCAGCTTCTGCTTTTTCAAAAATGATCGGAAACGGTGCAAAGAAGCGTAGATTGCCGTTTACGCCACCGGAAATCGTATGCTTAGCGCGCTCGAAAAAAGCCGCAGAGTTTGGTCGAGTCTTTTGAAAGGTAGTTTGCAACGATGAAATATTCATTTCATTACCTCCTTAGTTGTGAAATTATTATGGCATGAGCCGTTGTAATTTGCAATAATCATTTCATGCCTATGAATTTTACGAACAGGGGGAATTTTATGAAGACTAAGTTTGCGTTTTACATCTTAGGTGCTACCGTGCTGGGTGCAGCCTTTGGTCATTTTTTTCCGGAGCTCGGACGGGATATCAAGGTTCTCGGTGACATGTTTATCCGTTTGCTCAAAATGATTGTCATCCCGGTCATCGTCACGACCTTGCTCGTAGGGATCGCGGGGATCGGTGACATCAAACGGATGGGGCGAATTGGGATCAAAACGGTCATCTGGTTTGAACTGATTACCACACTGATTCTGTTTATCGGACTTGCCATCGCCAATATCGTGAAGCCGGGCAAAGGCATCGATCTCTCCAATATTCCTCAGGCAGATCTGTCTACGATCGCATCCAATACTTCGACCGTTCTCGATGGCAAAACCTTGCTTCTTCATATCATTCCTACCAATATCGTCGATGTGATGGCAAAGAATGATCTGCTGGCCGTTATTTTCTTCTGCATGCTATTTGGGATTGCTCTGGTCAAGCTTGGCAATGAAGCCAAACCGTTTGTGTCCATGCTGGAGATTGCCTCCAAAGCCTCCTTCCAGCTCGTGAACATGGTTATGCTGACAGCCCCGATCGGTGTGTTTGCCCTGATGTCAAACACCATAGGGACGTACGGAATCGCATTGATCGTTCCTCTTCTGAAGCTAATTGGTACCGCTTACCTGGGGCTGGCTGTGGTTGTGTTTGGACTCTTTTCCCTCGTTGCCCTGTTCCTGCGCGTTCCGATCAAGGAAATCTACAAAATGGTGTGGGATCTGATGATTGTCGGCGCATCGACAGGAAGCACGGAGACTGTCGTACCGCAGCTGATGCAACGATTGGAAAAGTACGGCGTCCCCAAGTACATCACGTCGTTCGTCATTCCTGCTGGCATGCCGCTCAACTCCGATGGAACCACCCTTTACTTGACGATTGCAGGGCCGTTTATCGCCCAAGCCTTTGGTATTGACATGTCGTGGCAGCAACAGCTGATGATGGTGCTCTTTTTCATCGTGACGAGTAAAGGTGTCGCAGCGGTGCCATCTTCGTCTATGGTCATATTGCTGGCGACGGTTACAGCAGTAGGCTTGCCGCCTGAAGGTGTCGCTCTGATCATCGGGATCGACCGGGTCATCGATATGGCACGTACAGCAGTCAACGTCTTTGGACATGTCTTCTCCTGCATCGCTGTGGCGAAATGGGAAGGGGTATTCCGCAAAGATACGGAGTCTGCGCAAGGTCAATCTGCTTCAGCTTGATGTAGGAAAGAAGAGGGTCCTCACAGAGGGCCCTCTTTATCTTTCTGTACCCAGCGTATTATAAAGGTCTGCACGGATATGAATACAAACTTTCGGATATCCGCTACAGTAAAAAGGACCGTCAACCATGGGAAAAAAGATAAGCTTATCAACATAGCTGAGGTGGGGAGAAGCAGGTTTCCGATCTGCGCTCCGGCCTACACCCTACATAGGGGAATAGACTGTCCGCTCCACAACGATTCACGGGGAAGCGGTAAAGTAGTAGCCGCTACGCAGGGAATACAGAGGTACCGCTTCTTAATCCCGTGAATTCGTTGTTCCGCTAGGTAGGGTTCTGGAGTCGCTCCGCCTGGAAACCTGCTTCCCCTGCCAGCTTTTGTGGTTTCTAGCTACCAGGTATTACAGGGTGTCCGTTCGACATGTCACGGAAGCCATTGAATAAGGAGGACCAAGCTTTCATTCTTCAAAGACTTTGCCCCATATACGGTTATTCCCAGAGAAACTCCTCGGAAAGCTCCCAGGAGAAGGCAAGTGGAAGAGCAAAAGCCGGGCCGAGGAAAAAGGGGAAATAAGCGGAAGGTCTTTGGAACACCAACAAAGGCGTAATGGAAAAAACGTAACACGGTTTTCAGCGTCCATCTCTGATAAGCTCCTCGAGACGGCTGCTTTGGACGCGGTTTCGTTTTTTCCATGAAGCCGGACAGGGATGACCCCCAGTAAGTGTTCCTATGAAGCTGGAGTGTTTTCCCCTTTTTCCTCCCCTCCACTACAGTCTGACCGAGTGGAAAAAGGAAGAGGGTGTAATTCCCGCGTTTTTCTTACCCATCGACGTGAGTGAAATTCTTTTTTCGTAGCAACAGCTTGTACACAAGGATTGTTCAGGTCAATGGAGAAATGGGGTAGTGAAGATATCTGAAAAAATCAGTAGACGAGAAGTGAGGGATTTTTCAATGAGTCAACGAGTCTATCAAATTGGTGTCATTGGAGCGGGTGTGATGGGGGAGCGGATGATGAATGCCCTGCGAACTCATCAAACGTTTCGAATAGCAGCTATTAGTGATGTTTCGGCAGAGCGTGCGCAAGAGGCAGCCAAGCTGTCCGGGGACGTCCCTTGGTATACCGATCATCGGGAACTGCTCAAGAATGAAGAGCTGGATGCCGTCTATTTGGCCGTGCCACCTAAGTTCCATCACGCGATCGCTTTGGATGTGTTGGCGCACAAAAAGCATTTCCTGTGCGAAAAGCCGTTGGCAAACTCCTTGGAGGAAGCAGAGGAAATGCTGCAGGCCGCGAAAGACGCAGGAGTCGTACACGCGATGAACTTCCCGACGTACTATCAGGCGATCTTTCCAGAGCTGAAACGTCGTCTGGAAGAGCTCGGACAAATTCGCCGGATTGATATTCTTACCCATTTCCATCAATGGCCACGCCCTTGGCAGCAAACGCCTTGGCTCTCGGGTCGTGAGCAGGGCGGTTTCATTCGAGAAGTCCTGCCTCATTTCACGCACCTGACTTATGCCTTGTTTGGTGATCTGGAGGTCATCCGTTCGGAGGTAGATTATCCGGCTGATCAGGAAGCGTGTGAGACAGGTGTATCCGCTGTTCTACGATTGGCTGACGGGACACCTGTAACCATCAACGGATTGGCTGGCATCGCGCACCAAGAGCATTTGGACTATCGTATATATGGGACAAAGGGGACACTCAGCCTGCAAAACTGGACCAATCTGTTCGTAGGGAAAGACAATGAAGCACCGTCCCCGGTAGACATTCCCTTGATTGACCGCCTTGCCCATTTACTGGATGAATTTGCCCAAGCAATCGAAGGGCAAGAGGCGAGATTGGTGACGTTTGAGACAGGGGTAAAGGTGCAAAAAGTGTTGGAAGATTTGCTGGGAAGCCACTAGTCGAGTAGAGGAAAAGCAAAATAGCCGCGGGGGTATACTCCGCGGTTTTTGTTTCTTCAAGATGGAATGGTGGGGTCACGTCTGGAGGACTTTGCTCTGCATTAAAAAGTCGATAAACGTCCGCATGATCCCGTGGAGCGGGGTGTCCTTGAGATAAATGAGTTCGAAGTTGCGATTGATCTGGGGCAGGTTATGTACGGTTACTTCGAGCAGCTCACCCTCAGACAAGTCCTTTTGGATGGAAAAACGGGGTAAGAAAGCAATGCCCAGCTTTTGCTTGACCATCCGTTTGACGACTTCGATGTTATCTACTTCCATCACGACGTTGTTCTGTAGCTGATGATGACTGAAGGCACTGCTGATCAGCTTCCAGTCCAACGAACCGCGGTTGAACAAAATCAGACGCTCCCGTGCCACTTCTTCGATCGAGAATTGATGTCTGCTGGCGAATGAATGCTCCGGATAGATGGCGAGTACCATATCGTCGGACATGAGCTGAATGCGATTAATCTGCGGGTGGGTCACCTCTCGGGCAATGCCAAAGGCAACCTCGTGATTGAGCACCATTTCCAGGACTTGATGGGAATGTCCCGTGAGAATCGTCAGCTTGATCTTGGGATACAGTTTTTGAAATTGCTCGACCAGATCAGGAAGGATGTAAAAGGCAGCGACAAAGACGGTAGAGATGACCAGCTCGCCCTCCACATCGCCATAGGAGCGCTGGATGGCTTGCTGTCCCTCTTGTAGCATGTGCAGAATGTTTTTGGCGTACGGAAGGAAGAGGTCGCCTTCTTTGGTCAAAGAAATCGTATGGCCGGTACGTTGAAATAATTTGCAGCCCATCGACGTCTCCATCGCCTTGATGCGCATGCTGACGGTCGGTTGTGAGAGATAGAGCAGCTCCGCCGTTTTGCTGAAACTACCAGTCAGTGCGACGAAAATGAACGCTTCGATCTGTTCCATATTCATAGGGGAATACTCCATTATGTAAAATTTTGAACACGCCTATAGCAATCTTTTATTGGATATGTCTTTACAGATACATTAACGTAAAATCAAGAGACTTGCTAGAACATAGATGAGGATGGCGATAACGATGGCGGGAATGGACATCATCGATTTTCACTGCGACGCGCTTTTGAAAATATGGGAGCAAGACGGCAAGATTTCTTTTACGGATGCCGAAGAGCTGGACGCGAACAAAGTGCGGCTGGTTCAGGGCGGGATCAAAGTCCAGTGCTTTGCCATTTACACACCGTCCGATATGAAGGCCGAGCAACGTTTTCAGTCGGCATTGGATCAGATTCACCATTTTTACGCGAACGTTTTGGCTAACAATCCAGAGATGAAGCAGATCCGCGAATGGAGTGATTTTGATCAGCTGAAGGACGGACAGATCGGAGCCATGCTGACACTAGAGGGCGTAGAGCCTATCGGAAATGACTTGAAAAAGCTGCACATCCTGTATCAGCTGGGGGTGCGCTCAGTAGGCTTGACCTGGAATTATGCCAATCTTGCGGCAGATGGTGCTTTGGAACCGCGAAACGCAGGACTGACGTCGTTTGGAAAAGAAATCATTCAGTTTCATAACGAACACAAAATCTTGACCGATGTGTCGCATCTGAGCGAAGCGAGCTTTTGGGATACGCTCGATGTAGCCAAGTACCCGATTGCCAGCCATTCGAACTCCAGAGCATGGTGTGACAACCCGCGCAATCTGAGTGATGAGCAGGCAAAGGCTATGTTTGCCAAGGGTGGCAATGTACATGTGGTCTACTGCCCGATGTTCGTCAAGGAACAAGGCGAGGCGACTATTCCAGATCTGATTCGTCACATCGATCATTTTTGCTCGCTGGGTGGGGTTCGTCAGATCGGCCTGGGCTCTGACTTTGATGGGATTACCACGAAGGTCGTTGGTCTAGAGCATGCAGGGACGACTCACAATCTCATCAACGAGCTGTTGAAGCATTACTCTGAGGAAGAAGTGCGCGGGTTTGCGGGTGAAAACTTTTTGCGTAATCGTCCTGTGTAACCGTAGTTAGGCCTGGACAATCAAATGTCTTGTAAAAGGAGGAGCAGAAGCGATGGCAGAGAGGGAAGCAAAAAAAATTCGAGCGTATGGCGTGACAATCGGGCAGCTGCCTGCAGGAGAAAAAAACGATATCACGGATGTCGCTGACGTACGAGTCGGGCATGTCACGATCAAGCGGGAATTAGAAGGAGATCAAGAGTACGCATGCACGGGTGTAACGGCGATCTTGCCACATGGCGGGAGCCTGTTTCGGGAAAAAGTGACGGCGGCCAGCTACGTGATCAATGGCTTTGGCAAAACGACAGGACTCGTGCAGGTAAATGAACTGGGGGTACTGGAGTCTCCGATTATGCTGACCAATACCTTTTCGGTGCCCGCTGTTACACAAGGAACGCTGCAATACATGCTGGATGGACACGAGGAAATCGGCGATACAACGGGAACGATCAACATCGTAGTGGGCGAATGCAACGACAGTCATTTGAATTCCATTCGGCGTTGCGTCGTACAACCAGAGGATGCGATGGAGGCGATTCGCAAAGCGACGAACGGCCCTGTGGTGGAAGGAGCGGTAGGTGCGGGGACTGGCATGGTCGCGTTTGGCTATAAAGGTGGGATCGGTTCTTCCTCACGTATCGTATCGGGAGAGGATGTTTCTTATACCGTCGGTGTGCTTGTCCTGAGCAATTTCGGAAGCAAAAACGAGTTTTTGATCGACAAGCTGTTTCGTGGAAAGGAAAGCGCATTACCTGCCGTAGACAAGCCAACGGACGGCTCGATCATTTTGGTCTTGGCAACGGATGCGCCCCTGAGTGATCGCCAGCTGTTGCGTGTCGCCAAACGAACCGGGATCGGTCTGGGGCGTACGGGGAGCCACTTCAGCCACGGGAGCGGTGACATCGTGATAGCTTTTTCCACTGCGCACAAAATTGCCCACAAGTCCGAACAGATGGCGGAGACGCGCACTCAGCTGCGTGAGGACCATTCTGTGATGAATCAGCTTTTTGCCGCAGCAGCAGAAGCGGCAGAGGAGGCCATCTACAATTCCATCTCGCAAGCGGAGACAACGACTGGAAGACGGGGGAACACCGTACATGCATTTCCGTTCGAGACCTACATATAGACGGGTATCGGATATTTGCCAGAGAGGAAGGAAATGAAAAGGGGGAAACACTCCGTGACACTATCCTTATTGAATGAGACTGAGTTTGAAGCGTTCGTTGAGCGTTTCATGGACCGAGAAAAGGTTCCAGGACTCGCCATCGCGATTTCCCAAGAGGGAGAGGTCATTTACCAAAAGGGATTTGGCATGCGCGATCTGGAGACGAAAGAACCGGTTTCGCCTACGACCATCTTTGGGGTTGCGTCTGTGACCAAGTCCTTTACGGCTATGGCCATTATGCAGCTCGTTGCAGAGGGCAAGCTGGCTTTGGAGGATCCGGTCATCAAGCATATTCCTTCGTTCCAGCTTTCTGACGGAAGCGACTCTAGTCGCGTACAGATTCGTCATTTGCTCTCTCATACAACGGGCGTCCCCCCGATGGTGCGTCGGGAGGATTTGACGAAGCTAAATGACCATCTGGACTATTTGGCCTCCGCATCCTATGAGCTGTTAGGAGAGCCCGGGGAGTACATCAGTTATTGCAACGACACGTTCCTTTTGCTGGGTGCCATTATCGAGAGAGTGACGGGACGCCTGTACAGACGCTACGTAAGCGATCTGCTACTGGAGCCTCTTGAGATGCACCGCTCCACGTTTAGCCTGGAAGAACTGGCACGCTTGCAAAATGTATCGGTCCCATACGTCAAGCAGGCAGGGCTGTCCGAAGTGAAAAAAGCGGAATGGCCGACCCTCGGAAACTACGAGGTAGGTGGAGGGATTCGCTCTAATGTGCTAGATTTGCTGAAATACGGACAACTGTATGTGAATGGCGGCCGCATCCATGAAAAAGCGATTGCCAGTGAAGCTCTGTTGCAAGGGATGTGGCAGCCTGTCCATCCGCTTACGAGAACGGCGTGGTATGGTTATGCTCTCAGAGTGGTGCCGAACTATGCAGTAGGTGTCACGTTGGTTGAGCATGGTGGAGGCCAGTCAGGTGTTTCGTCGAACTTCGGTTTTGTACCGGAAAAAGGGCTGGTTGTCGCAGTCCTGTCCAATCTCGATCAGGTGCCGATCCGCGATGTGTGGTTGGCGGCTGTCAATGGTTGCTTAGGGTTTCCGCTGGATCAAAAGGAAGAGCGGGAGCCCGATTACGTGGCGTCCCCTGAGGAACTGGAAAAGCTGGTGGGAACGTACCTATCTGCGGAAGGTGGGCACATGAGTGTTTTCCTGCGAGAGGGCAATCCGGTAGTAGATGTAGCGGGAACAGAGTTTGAACTTCGTCCTAGCGGTAGTGACACGCTGGTGATAAAAGCGAATGAAATGCCGATTCGCTTCTTCTTCAAGACTGAGCAGAAGGTATGGGCCGCTTTGCTAGGATTGAGAATGTTGACGAGATCAGAGTAATTTGCAGGAGTCAATGAGAATAGAGAAAAGAACAAGGGCGTCCTCAGCTATGGCAGTAGCTGTTGGGATCGCCCTTTTTTCATGCCATTCGGATCCGTAAGAAAGGGTTGCCATCACCAAAATTGACCCATAATGACGAAGGAAGACATTTTTTGACATGCTACAACCAGAGGTGATGCTGCGTGGCTGTATCCGTTTGGATTCGACTGGTGTGTATCCTTGGCCTGATCGGCTCTCTCACCGTTGGAGCGACGGCGAAGCAGGTGGCAGGCAAAGAAAACCGGACGACTCCCATCGTCCAGACAGGGATCGAGAGACTACTGGAAAATCCCGATCAACTAAAGGGCAAGAGAGTCGGCCTCATTACAAATCAGACCGGGGTAACAAAGGACCTCGTTCACGATGTAGATGCGCTGCTTGCGAGAGGTGTCAATTTGGTCGCGGTGTATGGACCGGAGCATGGAATACGTGGAACGGAGCAAGCAGGCTCTGCATCCGGGTCATTCCAGGATCCCAAAACAGGCCTTCCATTTTATAATCTGTACGGCAAAAATCCGCGAGAGATCGCCCGATTGTTCCGTGATGTCGACGTGGTTCTGTACGATATTCAGGATATTGGCTCTCGCTTTTACACGTATATTTCCACCATGGCCTATGCGATGAAGGCAGCGGCTATAGAGGACAAGCCATTCATTGTCTTGGACCGACCCAATCCCATTGGAGGAGAAAAAGTAGAGGGCCCCGTCCTCGATCCTCACTTCCAGTCGTTTGTCGGCCTTTACCCGATTCCTGTGCGACATGGCATGACAGTAGGCGAGCTGGCAGGGTGGATCCAGAAGCAATACTTGGAGAAAGAATTCGGAACAAAGGCAAAGCTCACCGTCATCCCCATGAGAGGGTGGACGCGGCAGATGCTGTTTGAAGAAACGGGCTTGCCGTGGGTCCCGCCGTCTCCGAATATGCCGACCGTCGATACGGCGGAGGTCTACCCAGGCAACGGTTTGTTTGAAGGAACCAATCTCTCCGAAGGGCGTGGAACGACTCGACCTTTCGAATGGATCGGGGCGCCTTATATCAACAGCTGGGAGCTGGCTCAGCGCTTGAATCGGCTGGAATTACCGGGTGTGGCGTTTCGCGAGGCCTTTTTTCAGCCTGCCTTTTCCAAGCATGCAGGCAAGAATATTGGCGGGGTGCAATTTTACATCACGGACCGGAACAAGTACGAGCCTGTTCGAACTGCCCTTTCTGTAATGGCAGAGGTGAAAAAACAGTATCCGCGACAGTTTTCCTGGCGCAAAGACCATTGGATCGACAAGCTCATGGGCACAGATGCTGTCCGCAAAGCGCTTGATCAGGGCACATCTGTAAATGAGATCGTGTCCCAGTGGCAGGAGAAGCTGAATGCGTTTGAAAATCAGCGAAAGACTTTTTTGCTGTATGGCACGGAGTGATGGTGAATGAAAAAAAGGGTAGGGATCGTCTTGTTATGCGTCAGCTTGTCATGGGCAGCGTTGGCATTGGATATGCCGGATAGGGAAAAGAAGGCGAAGCCCGTCCGGCAGCCTTTGACCCATACCTGGGATCAACCAGGAGAATCCCGTAGTGTTTTGCAGGCAGGGACACCGACAGAGGCGGGAATGTACAGCGTTCCGCTGGATGAAATAGATGCGTCGATCGAGACTGCGATCCAACAAAACTACATACCGGGTGCTGTCGTGCTGATTGCCCGACGCGGAGTGGTAGTCAAGGAACAAGCGTATGGATTTGCAGCCAAATATAGAGATGATGAGTTCACCTTGATGGATCAGCCCATACAGATGCAGACGGACACGATTTTTGATCTGGCATCCATCAGCAAGCTGTTTACCTCTACGGCAGTCATGCAGGTAGTCGAGAAAGGGCTGCTTCAGCTGGATAAGCCTGTGGCTACTTATCTGCCCGAATTTGCAGCAAATGGCAAGGGGCACGTGACAGTTCGCCAGCTATTGACGCATACATCAGGCTTTCCGACGTACATCCCGCTGTACAAAAAAGGGGCAAGCCAGGCAGAGAGAATGCAGATTGTTTTGCGTCAGCCTCTCGTCAACGGACCGGGGAGTACCTATGTCTATAGCGATTTGAACATGATCACGCTGGGGGCGTTGGTGGAAAAAGTGACGGGCAAGCGACTGGATTCGTATATCCACACAAACATCACCGAGCCCTTGGGGATGTCGCGGACGATGTTCAACCCACCGAAGTCATTGCAAAATCATATGGCTGCGACGGAATACCAATCAGCTCCGGATCGTAGGCTCGTCTGGGGGGAAGTGCAGGACGAAAATGCTTGGTGGTTGGGGGGAGTAGCTGGACATGCCGGGTTGTTCGGTACAGCTCGCGACTTGGCTGTATTTGCGCAAATGATGCTAAACGGGGGTATTTATGATGGGAAGCGGATCTTGTCCAGCCAATCCGTCACCTGGATGACAGAAAACCAGATGTCAGCCTTCCCAGGTGATGCGCACGGGCTTGGCTGGGAGCTGGATCGTGGCACCTATATGGATGCCCTCAGTGATAGCCGTGCGATGGGGCATACCGGATTTACCGGAACCTCGATCGTGGTGAGTCCATCTCAGGAGACGATCGGCATTTTACTTTCGAACCGGATCCACCCGATCCGTGATACAGTCGCCATGAACCCGATTCGCAATCGTATCATGCGCCAGGTCGCATTGGCGATTCCCGTGGATATCCCATGGCAGGACGGGGCGTGGTTTTCCGGAGTAGGTGACGATCAGCAATCCATTCTGACGGCTGAAGTAAATCTCACCACGGTAGGGACACTGACGTATGACACATGGTTTCGGATTGAAAATGAATACGACTATGGCTACGTGGAAGTGTCACGAGACGGGAGCAGCTGGGACAAAATGGACAAGGCGGTGACAGGAGAGAGCGACTGGAAAAGCGTCTCGTGGGGGCTTCCGCCAGGTGCAAGGTTCATTCGGTTTCGCTACGCGACAGATGAGACGATTAACGGACGTGGGTGGTACGTCCATCGCCCAGCAGTCTTTGATTCAGATGGACATGAGGTTGGAGTCGTGTGGAAATCGGAAGGCTGGCAACAGGTAGAGTCGAGGAAGGTGAGGAAATGATGCGAGGAAGCGATAAACGAATTAGCATGGTACTTGTCGTACTCGTAGTACTGGTGTTTGCTGTCATTTCGAGCACAGGCACTTCAGGCTATCCGTCGAATGCAATGGCACATACCCAAATTCCCGACCTCATCATTCATCTGAACATCCCCGAGGTGGACGATCAGCGAATGGGCGACACTCTCCAGCTGCAAGCATTGCATGTGTACCGAGATGGACATATCGAAAAAGTAACGCGGAGATTGCAATGGAAAAGCTCAAATAAGAATGTGGCCACTGTCGACGGGCAGGGCCTCGTCCATTTTACCAATGATCAGGGTACCGCATTTATCTCCGTTTCCGATGGCAAAGTGGAAGATCGAATCGAGCTCGTCTACCGGGATCAGGGAAGGCCAAAGATTACTGTCATCAAGCAAAAAGGGGAGAGATATCAGCTCATCAGCAAATCGATGGCCAGCATGACAATGAAAGAAAAGGTCGGTCAAATGATAATGCCTGATTTTCGCCGGGCACACGGTAAAAACGTCACGACGCTGTTACCGGAAATCGCGGAACTGGTCAGGACGTATCAGGTCGGTGGGGTCATCCTGTTTCGGGAAAACGTAGGGAATACCGATCAAACTATTCGGCTCGTTCACGAATACCAGCAAGCGGCACAAAAATACGGTCTGCTCGTCGCGATTGACCAGGAAGGTGGGGTCGTGTCCCGACTGCAGCAGGGGACTGATCTGCCAGGGAACATGGCACTGGGAGCGGCGCGGTCCAAAGTGCTGGCCTGGAAAGCGGGAGACACCATCGGCAGGGAGCTTGCCAGCTTAGGAATCAATACCAACTTTGCGCCTGACATGGATGTGAATAACAACCCGGACAATCCCGTTATCGGCGTGAGATCGTTCGGGGAATATCCGCAGCTGGTCAGCGATTTAGGCGTAGCCTACATGCGTGGACTCCAAAATAACGGGATTGTGGCAACCGTAAAGCACTTCCCTGGGCATGGCGATACCGCAGTCGATTCCCACATAGGGTTGCCTCAGGTTCCACATGATTTGGAGCGACTCTCCCAGATCGAGCTCTATCCGTTTAGACAGGCGATTGCGGCGGGAGTGGATGCCATCATGACCGCTCACGTCACCTTTCCGAAGATCGATGATACGACAGTGATCTCCAAGAAGGACGGGTCGAAAATCGCCCTTCCCGCGACTCTCTCCCCCAAGGTCATCACGGGGCTGCTACGTGGCGAACTGGCATTTGATGGTGTCATTTTTACCGATGCGATGAATATGCAAGCCATTGCCGATCATTTTGGCCCGGTCGATGCGGCGGTTCGTGCGATACAGGCTGGGGCAGACATTGTGTTGATGCCAGTCGAGCTGGATAAAGTTATGACGGGAGTCTTGGAAGCAGCGAGAAAGGGTGTAATTTCTGAGGAGCGGATCAATCAGTCACTCAGGCGCATCCTGACGCTGAAAATCAAACGAGGGATCATGAAGGAGGAAGATCCGGAAACGATCGAAGTGAAACAGATTCAGGCACAGGAAGTGATTGGTTCGGAGGAACACAAGCATGTAGAGGCAGATGCTGCCTTGCGCTCGATTACGATGGTCAAAAACAACGGCGTACTTCCTTTGAAGCTGGTGGAAGCACAGCGAATCGTGGTGGTCGGAAACGAGTACGTAGACAATCTGGTAGATGCCCTGAAAAAGTACCATGCCCAAACAACAGCAGTTCGCGTCGAAAATAAGGGACTGTCAACGGAACAGTGGAAGCAGGTCATACAGGCAGATGTCGTCATTCTCGCTTCCTGCACAGCCGATGTAAAAGGCAGGTCCGTGAATGATCCGCGCATGAAAATGTATAGACAGATCATCGAGCAAACAGGGAAGCCAGTGATTGGTGTAGGCATTCGCAATCCGTACGATATCATGGCGTATCCGCAAGTGGATGCGTATCTCGCCCAATATGGTTATCGAGCTGCGAGCTTTGCTGCGACGGCAGAGACGATCTTTGGCTGGAATCAGCCCACAGGAAGACTGCCCGTGACTATCCCGGATGGAAAAGGTGGGACGCTGTACCCTTATGGCCACGGTCTAACCTATGAATCATGGATGAGGAAGTAAATAAGCAGGAAAAAGATCCGGCAGAGAGAGGCCGGATCTTTTTGTTTCACTTTTGCGGATTATCTTTTCACAACGGGTATCCACAGCTCGCTGCGAAATGTAAGGGACGTGACATCCTTATGTTCATTCCACAAGATTTCTGGCCCTTGCGCTATCTCGTAAAGGGAGGAGGGGAACCATTCCGAATAGATACGGCCCCAGATGTTTTGCAACGTTTCGGGAAAGGGACCGACTGATTCAAATACAGCCCATGTAATGGCAGGTACTTCGTAAAGTGTCAGGTGAGGAGGACAGTCAGCAGTGGTTGCCACCCCGATATAATGGTCAAATTCCCCCTTTTCTTCCATTCTTCCTTCCGAAAAGTTCGTAGAGGCACTGAGCAATCCCAGAGGCTCGACATTAGAGAGACCCTTCAATTGATTGATCCCTTCCTCAGTTAGAGAGGCCCACATCGCAGCTATCTCTGGATTCACCCCATGGAATTGGATGGGGACGCGTTTTTTAATGCCCACGATGGTGAACGCTTCTTT
Source organism: Brevibacillus choshinensis (assembly GCF_001420695.1). Classification (NCBI taxonomy): domain Bacteria; kingdom Bacillati; phylum Bacillota; class Bacilli; order Caryophanales; family Paenibacillaceae; genus Brevibacillus; species Brevibacillus choshinensis. Next base: position 339,111 of record NZ_LJJB01000007.1, read on the forward strand.
TTCAACGATCCGATAGTTCATTTCACTACCTCCCTGAATGGATAAATAGAAGGTCATCCGTGGATAGGCTTTCAAGGAATGGCCGTGATGTCTCGCTTCGGACGGAGTAATACCGTGTAAGCCAAGAAATGCTCTCGTAAAGGAATCGGCAGAGCTATACCCGTACTTTACAGCGATATCGAGGACACGATCCTGGCTGTTTGCTAGATCGAATGCGGCCAGCGTCAATCTTCTGCGACGAATGTACTCTGATAGCGAAACACCTGTGAGGAATGGGAACATTCTCTTGAAATGATACTCGGAGCAAAGGGCTAGCCGCGCCACTTCTTTAAAATCAATTTCCTCTGTCAGATGTTCCTCGATATAGTCTAGGGCGTCATTCAGCTTTTCCAGCAAATCCATGTGGTTTGACCTCCTTTTCATTAGTAGAATAGCAGGTAGTGCAGAGGGAACCCCGACAATCCGTGCACAAGAATGACGGAGCGAATTTGGACTTGTTCGTCTCTATGTGTATACTGTTCATGTGGACAACTATGAATCCGGAGGTGTATTTGAATGAAAAAGCTGCGACTGATTACGTTGATGCTCGTTGCCGTGATAGGCCTTTCAGCCTGTGGTTCGGGTACAGCTGAGGTCCCTAAAGACGTAAAAAATGTACAAAACGCAACCTACCCAGTAGGAAGCGAAGTGATTATCAAAGCTGACCATAAGCCTGGCATGCAAGGGGCGAAAGGCAAAGTAGTGGCAGCTTACGAAACGACGGCTTATGCGGTTACTTATACGCCTACGACAGGCGGAGCACCAGTGACCAATCATAAATGGATCATTCACGAGGAAATCAAGAGTCACGTCAAAAAGCCGTATGCTCCTGGAACGGAGGTCATCCTGAAAGCGGATCATGAGAAAGGGATGATGGATGCCTCAGCAAAAATTGACTCGGCAGAAACGACGACTGTGTACATGGTCGATTACACCCCGACAACGGGTGGCGGGGAAGTCAAGAATCATAAATGGGTGATCGAAAGCGAGATCGAGCCCGCGCCTGCGAAGAAGTAATTCTTGATTGGAAACAAGCATAAAAGGATAGCTCTATCATACAGCGGCAGTTTCGGACTTTTCTTCGTCCTGACTGCCGCTTTTTTATACTACCGGAAAGTACAGGGGGAGTATAAATTCCTTGGGAAAAAAAGATGAGTTTATTAACATAGCTTGGGTGGGGAGAAGCAGGTTTCCGATCTGCGCTCCGGCCTACACCCTGCATAGGGGGAATAGACTGTCCGCTCCACAACGATTCACGGGGAAGCGGTAAAGTAGTAGTTGCTACGCAGGGAATACAGAGGTACCGCTTCTTAATCCCGTGAATTCGTTGTTCCGCTAAGTAGGGTTCCGGAGTCGCTCCGCCTGGAAGCCTGCTTCTCCTGCGAGCTGTAGTGGTTTCTAGCCACCGGGTATTACGAGGTTCAAGGGAGCAAAAGCTTACTTTCCCAATCGTTGCGCTTCGAAGGATATGGGTTAATCAAGTGAAAAACGAAGACATCCAATATGTCCGTTCGACGTGTCACGGGAGCGATTGAATTAGGAGAACCAAGATTTCATTCTGCAAAGGTATTGTCTCACGAAGGGTTTTTCTCAAAAAACTCCTATAAAGCTGGAGCGTTTTCCCCTTTTTCCTCCCCTCCACTACAGTCCGACCTAGTGGATAAAAGGAAGCGGATGTATTCCCCGCGTTTTTCTTATGTGTGATCCAACAACTGGTAAAGAAAGTGAAAGAATAGGTAAATATATTGAAACTCACTATTCTGAATATTTAGTACAATGCTAACACACTGGCATTCATCCGTAGATTAGAGGGGGTTCGTGTATGAAAGTCTCCAAATGGTTGTCCGCTGTCCTAAGTCTGGTTCTATCAGGTGGGCTCATCGCTGGGTGTAGTCAGCCTGCGAGCAATCCGCCTGCTTCTTCATCAGGAGGTACCGGGCAAGCGGGACAGACTATCACGCTGAAGATGGTGGAGAGTATCACCAGTCCGCAGAGAACGGAGCTACTCAAGGAAATGCTCGCCAAGTTCGAAGCGAAAAATCCGGGCATCAAGGTGGACTTGATTTCACCCCCATTTGAAGGAGCCGATCAGAAAATCACGCAGATGCTGATGGCCAAAGAAGCGCTCGATGTGCTGGAAGTGCGCGAATTCAATGCGAAGCAGTTTTCTATGAACGGCTTTATCGAAAATCTGAAGCCGTACACGGATAAGTGGAAAAATTACGACCAGCTCACGGATATCGCCAAACGCCGTGCTACGTGGGTGGACAACACGCCGTATTACATCCCGAACGGCTTGTATCAGCGCGTCTTGTTTTACCGGACGGATTGGTTGAAAGAAGCTGGCCTGGAAGTTCCGAAAACGTGGGAGGAGCTGCTCGTAGCTGCGAAAAAACTGACAGATCCGGCAAAAAATCGCTTTGGCTACAGCTTCCGGGGTGGGCCGACTGGCTGGGATTATGCGTTGATCACTATATGGGCTTACAATGGCACGCAAGTCGACCCTGCCTCCGCCTTTTTCTTGAAGGATGGACGCACCGTGTTTTCGACTCCCGAATCGCTCGAAGCACTTACGTTCTACAAACAGCTATACAAGGAGGCGTCGCCAGCGGATTCCGTCAGCTGGGGCTTCCAGGAGATGGTGCAGGGCTTCGTCTCGGGGTCAACAGCTTTTCTGATCCAGGACCCGGACGTGATTGACGGGGCCAAGGAAAAAATGAAAGAAGGCACGTGGGCGACAGCACCTCTTCCGATAGGACCGTCCGGGGTAGCGCAGCAGGTAGTCGGCGGACCAGGCTGGGGTATGACCGCTTACTCCCAGCACAAGGAAGAGGCGTGGAAGCTGATCGAATTTCTCTCCGATCCCGAACAGAGTACCACCTACGCCAAGCGCACCTCGGTCATTCCGGTCGTCAAAAGTGCAGCGGAAGACGAGTTTTACAAGACGGGTTATTTCAAACCGTTTATTGATATGAATGCGCAAGGTCAGACCTACATCGATGTCTCCAGACCCGTCGACTACAAAGGCTGGGGAGCATGGCAAAGCGCGGCAGACAAAGATATCCAGAGCTATTTGCTCGACAAGATCTCGGCTGAAGACCTGCTGAAACAGTGGGATCAATACTGGACCAAAGAAAAAGCCGAGCGGAAATAGCGGAGGGAGGGTGCCTGCGTGCAATCGGAGAAACCAGTCGTCATGGCGAACAAGAGGGTGGCAACGGAGCTCAAAAAGCCGTTTCGGCTAAAGGGGGAAGGCATGTTCATTTTTCTGTGCCTTCTCCCGGCCCTGCTGTTCGTAGCTGTTTTTACGTACTATCCGCTACTTCGCGGAGTCGTCATGTCCTTTCAGAACTACACGCTATTTGATTTGCTGAACATTCATTTCATCGGACTGGACAACTTTGCGGGCGTCGTGACGAGCCCTGATTTCCCCAGAGTGGCGATGAACAGCTTTTTCTGGGTGGTATGCTCGCTGTTTTTCCAGCTTCTGTTTGGATTGGTGCTCGCCTTGCTGATGCGGCGACGATTTCGCGGCAGAGGACTCTATCAGGCGTTCGTCTTTTTTCCTTGGGCGATGTCCGGATTTCTGATTGGGCTGATCTGGCGCTGGATGTTCAATGCCCAGTTTGGCGTCATCAATGACTTGCTGCTGAAGACAGGCATCATTGATGCACCCATCCCTTTTTTGGCGGACGGAAAATGGGCCATGGCTGCTGTGATCATGGCGAATATCTGGTATGGGGTTGCCTTCTTTGCCATCATGATTCTCGCCGCGCTGCAATCGATCCCGGAGGAGCTGTACGAAGCGGCTGCGATGGATGGAGCCGGGCGATTTCAACAGCTGTGGAGCGTCACGCTGCCGTACATCCTGCCTACCATGCTGGTGACGATTTTGCTGCGCGTCATCTGGATACTGAACTTCCCTGATATCATTTACTCGATGACGAGCGGGGGGCCGGCCGGTTCGACGCATATATTTGCCACGTTCATGATCGAAAAGGTCATTTTCGGACAGGATTACGGTCAAGCCTCTGCCATCGGGGTCATCATCGTACTGATTTTACTCTTGTTCACCGTATTTTACGTCAAAGCGACTCGCGTTGAGAAGGGAGGTGACTTCTGATGGAACGAGACAATGTTTGGTGGAAGACAGGCAGGGTCGTCGTGCTCGGGGGGTTCCTGGCGTTCGCGATCTTTCCGTTGTACTGGATTGTCATCACATCACTCAAAGGACAGCAGGAAATCTTTGCGCTGCCGATCCGCTATTGGCCGGAAAAGACGACATTTCTCAACTACATCGAGATTTTTCGTATTTCCCACTTTCAGGTGTATATCTGGAACAGCTTTCTCGTATCGTTGGTTGCCTCAGCAGTGGTTGTCATGATCGCCATGCTGGGCGGATATGTGCTTGCTCGCTTTTCCTTTCGGGGCAAACGGCAGGTGATGCTCGGGTTTTTGATCACCCAGATGATCCCCATGTTTATCGGAATGGCGCCATTGTACGTGATGATGTCACGCATGCACATCCTCAACAGCCTGGCATCGCTCATGCTCGTCTACACGGTCATGCTGATTCCGTTTTGCACCATCATCATGTCAGGGTTTTTTCAGCGGATTCCTACTGCCTTGGAGGAAGCGGCAATGATGGATGGATGCTCGCGGTTCAGTGCGTTGTTTCGAGTCATCGTACCGATCATGCTCCCGGGAATAGCCGCCACCTTTATCTTTGCTTTTGTGCAATGCTGGAATGAGCTGATCATGGCAGTCCTGTTCATCGATGAAGAGTCGGTCAAGACGATACCGGTAGCCATGAACGCCTTTATCAAGAAGTACGACATTGAGTGGGGAGCCATGTCGGCGGCCACTGTGTTATCCGTCATTCCGACGATGCTGCTGTTTGCTTTCTGCCAGAAATATTTGGTGGAGGGTCTAACGCAGGGGGCTGTGAAAGGGTAATGAAAGTAGAAAAGAGCACGTTCCTTTATTCAAAAGGAAGTGCTCTTTCTTTTATCGAGCTAGCTCTATCCGCACGACTGTCTCCTTATGGGAAGGAAGCTTCTCCAGCTCGACAATGCGCCAATTTGGGGAGAGCGTCGTATGTACGGCGGCTAGTGCGTCGTCCGCCAGCCGGATCTGATCCAGCGCGGTTTCTTGTACGGCGTAATCTGTCTCGGCGGAAAGTCCGTAGCGCTTGTTCAGCAGGAATTTGACGCCGTTGATCGTTGTGAATTTGATCTGATAGCCTTCGCGGATCGCCGTTTCCATCGTGAGTGGATCTTGCTGGGCGAGCTCGAACAGATCGCTGAAATCGAATCGACCATCCTCTACTTCTGCGAATGCCGTCCGATTGTCGGTACGCAGTTTATGAATGATCTCCTCGTCGACAAACCCATTGGCACGGGCTGCCTCTAGTAGCATCATTTCCCATTGTGAAAGCTTGACGGTAGACATGGAAAGCTCCTCCTCGCCTTGAATAATCTCAGTCAGTGATTCGCCAGTCATCCAGGTACTCTCTAGTATAAAGGAGTAGGAGGGGCAATCACAACTGTCATACCCAACTATTCCGATTTTATCAATGGGATAAAGAGGGGGTTTTTGATTGGTTTTGCGATTCCTTGGATGTCGTGGTCAGAGTGACGCCCGCAATAATCAGGAGAGCACCGATGAGCTGTACAGCCGTGACAGGCTTGGCCAGCAGCAATAAGCCAAACACCATGGCAATGAAAGGTTCGAGATTGGAAAACATCGCTGCCTTTGCCGCTCCGACCTTCTGCAGCTGACTATTCCAGATCAGGGTGACGATCCCATGCATCACGACAGCGGTGACAAACAGCAACAGCCAGGACGACAGCTGATGACTGACCGTAGCCAGAGGAGCACTTATGAGTACGAACGGCAGCATCGCCCCAAAGCCGATAAGATTGGAAGCCAGAGTCGTGACGAGCGGTGGAAGACGGTGACCGAGCAGACGAACGAGAATAATCGATACCGCAAAGGAGATCATGGTCAAAAAGATCCACAGAATACCGATGTCAAAATGAAGCTCCGCCCCGTTGTAAATGACAAACAGTACACCTGCGGTCCCGATGACTGATCCTAGAACCATGCGCGGGGTGAGGGATTCTTTGAGAAAAATGGCAGCCAGTAAAGCCGTGGTGACAGGTGTCAAAGCTAAAACGAGCGCAGAAGTGGTCGGATCAGCGGTGACCAGCCCTTTGTAAAATGACCACTGATTGATGAACACGCCGACGATCCCAAGTGTTCCGAGTAGCAGCCAATCCGTGCGAGTGAGAGTGGGCATGCAAAGACGCCCGCGTGACCAGATGAGCAGGAAAATGGTGATGAATAACAAGCGCAAAGCGGATAACAGCAGAGGGGAGAATTCCGCAACGAGCATTTTTCCGAAAACGAAGTTACTTCCCCAAGCGGTTACACAAAAGATGAGTAGCAAATAGGAGCGCAGCATGTGACATTCGTTCCTTCCAAAATCAGTCAGGAGCATTGGCGCGTGCTGCTAGGTACGGGTTTTCGTTCGCATATAATGCTTCCGTACACTGGCGATGCACAAGTAGACGAGCAGGACGAGGGCCGTGCTGGAAGAGGCGATCCAGATCGCTTTCATGTTGTCCACAAATGCCCTGCTGACGTACCCGCTCGCGAGCCCGGCTATTACACTGATAATAATAAAGTTGCTTGCTTTGCCTTTGGTCAGGACGATCACGATCACAGGCAAGAACAAGGAGGCGTAAATAATGCCAAAGAAAAAGAGCAAGTCGAGCAGAGTCGGCGTGAAATACATGGTAAGGCAAAAGGAAACAGCACCAATCGCAATCGCGAGGGTGTAGCCCAGACGTATTTTTTGTCGCTCACTCGCATGCGGACGAAACAGCTGATAGACATTGTTGACCATAAGGCTGATCATCGAGTGCAGACCTGCGCCAAACGCGGAGGTAATGGCCCCAAAGGAGCAGAGGACAAAGAGCACGAGCAAAAACGGCGTATCGATTTTTCTGACGAGCTCAAACAACAGCGAAAAGATATCATGAAACCCACCAGAGAAAAGGACGATGAAAATTAACGAGGAGAAAGCCAGCGGAATTGTGGCAAAGATCAGACCCGACAGGACGAAGGTAGATACCACTTTCTTATCCTCCATCATGTAGAGTCTCTGCCACGTGGCCTGATCAACAAACACTTGTCCAAAGCCGATCAGCACGCCTGTGACGATAAAGAGCAAGCCCTCGTGGTTGTTCAGCACCAGCAAATAGGGATGATACAGGCGCAGGCCGTTGAAGACGTGCTCGACACCTTTTCCGACAAAGAAGTAGACCGGGATCAGGATGGCGGTCGCAAACGTAATGATGATCTGCACATTTGCAAAGCGGTGAATGGACCGAATACCGCCAATGCCTGCAAACAGCACACAGAACACGAAAAAACAAAGCAGGCCCAACGGGATGGGCAAGCCGAACAAGATATTCAGCAGCACACCTCCCGCCATACCCTGAACAAACATGCCCTCGATACTGGTCATGAGCAGGATGGCGATCATCAACCAATAACCAAAGGGATGCAGCTTGTTTTGCATATAGTCCCCGATGGTCATGCCTCCAGAAAAATCACTCCGAACTTTACGACCGAGCCAGCCAAAGGCGATCAGAGCAAATGCCCCCATCATTGCAAAGCCAATCCCGCCGAAAATACCGTACTTGACCAATGCTTCTGGGGAGCCAAAGATGGTATTCCCCGTGACCCACCGGGCGAGGATGGAAACGACTCCTAGCCCGATGCCGATCTTGAAAGCTCCCAGGACGTATTCACGAAACGATTGATAGGTCAAGATACATTCCCCTTGTCCCGGTACTCTTTTGGTGTTTTCCCGACCACTTTTCGAAAGATCGTGCTGAAATAATGCTGGCTGTTAAAGCCTGTTCGCTCAGCAACAGTCGATATGCTCCAGTCAGGATGTCCGAGCAGAAACTTCTTGGACATCTGAATCCGGTACTGCATCAAATATTCGGAAAAGGAGACGCCGACCTCCTCGTGAAAGCGCCGACTGAGATAAGTCGGATTGATATGCACTTCAGAGGCAAGATCCGCCAGATTCAACTTCTCCGCGAATTTCTGATGAATGATGTTCATTGCGTCCGTAATGACTCGGGTGTACGCAGAGAGGGCAGGGCTTTTCTGGTATTTTTGCAAAAGCTCGACCAACTCGCTTTCGATCAGGGGCTTGGTCAAATAATCCTCCACCCCGAGCCGGATGGATTGTTTGGCATAATGAAAATCCTGATAGGCGGTGACGATGATCAACTCGATGTCACGGTGTTGGGCACGCAGCTCTTCGCCTAGTGCGAGGCCCGATTTTCCAGGGAGATTGATATCCAGAAAGGCGAGATGGAGAGGCACTTTCTGGCTGATTGCCATGGCCTGGCTGCCATCCGCTGCCTTGTAGAGATTCCATAAGGGGAACATGGGCTGTATCAAATATTCAAGCTGATCCAGCTCCAGAGGTTCGTCATCCACTAACAGCACGTTCATCCTCTCACCTCACTTTCATAGGGGTCACACATCACATAGGGCCATTCCACCAGCACCTGAGTCCCTCCGTTTTCTTGTGGGGTCAAAGAAAGCTGGGCATGATCACCAAAACATAAGTGGAGCCGGCGGCGGATGTTGTCCAGTCCGTGGCCACTTTTTTCTGGTGGGGGATCAGTAACTAATGGGAGTTCATGGAGAAGCTCATCCATGTTAGAAGAGCCGTTGTCGATAACTTCTAGCCGGACCTTGTCATCGTCCGAGCTTAATCGGATTTGCAGCACAGCTTCCCCCATTTTGCGTTCCAGTCCGTGTTTGAAGGCATTTTCGACCAAGGTCTGCAAGACAAAGGGAGGAATGCATGCCATCAGCAAATCGTCCGGGCAGTCGGTATGAATGGAGAGACGACTCCCGAAGCGCAGCTTCTGGATCTCGAGGTATTGCTCGGTATAATCGATTTCTCTTCGCAGCGAGATGAGCGGCTCTGTCGATTTGTACTTGAATTTGAGAAACTGGGACAGGACTTCCAGTGCCCGTACCAGCTCGCGGGTCCGGTTGAGCCGAGCCAGACTGAGGATGACATTCAATGTATTGAACAGAAAGTGGGGCTGGATTTGTTGGTTTAGCTGATTGTACAGCGCTTGTTGCAATTCTTTTTCCAGCTCGATCTTTACGTTTCGGTTTTCTAGGAGGTCGATTCGCTTTTCAAAAATAAACAAGAACAATAAAGCAATAGCTCCTATGATAGGAGCCAAAATGAAGAACAGAATGAGCAACGTAAACCCTTCAAAACTTATCATGAGATCCCTTCTGTACGATGTTTTCTCATTATTTACTACTACTCATCTTAGCATGAGGAAGCTGTTGCTTTTCAATTTTATCAAATTTTAATGTTTACTTACTGAACGAGATGACACGCAACCTGATGGGTCTGATGCAGGCTCGTCAAAGCAGGTACTTCTGTTTTGCAACGATCCACAGCGTACGGGCAGCGCGTATGGAAGCGGCATCCTTGCGGTGGATTAATCGGTGAAGGAACATCACCACGCAAGATGATACGTTCCTGTTTTTTGGTCACATCCGGGACAGGAATGGCGGAGAGCAACGCCTGCGTGTACGGATGCTGCGGGCTGTCAAACAATGATTTCTTGTCAGCGATTTCTACGACTTTACCCAAGTACATGACCATGACTCGATCCGAAATGTGGCGGACTACACCGAGATCATGGGAGATGAACAAGTAGGTCAGCTTGAATTGACGCTGCAGGCTCTTGAGCAAGTTGAGCACTTGCGCCTGGATGGATACGTCCAGAGCGGATACGGCTTCGTCACAAATGATCAGCTTGGGCTGCATAGCGAGAGCGCGGGCGATCCCGATCCGCTGGCGCTGACCACCACTGAACTCATGAGGGAAGCGATCGATCTGATCAGGTCTAAGACCAACGTAGCTGAGCAGCTCAATAATGCGCTCACGTCGTTTGCCCGCAGGGACGATGTTTTGGATCGCCAGTGCCTCACCGAGAATCTGGGATACAGACTGTCGTGGATTGAGGGAAGCGAAAGGATCCTGAAAGATGACCTGCAGATCTTTACGCATATCGCGCATTTGCGACTTGGACATGGCGAGCAGATCTTTGCCTTCGAACAAGACAGATCCGCTTGTCGGTTCGTCGAGGCGCAGAATGGCACGTCCGGTCGTGGATTTGCCACAGCCGGATTCTCCCACGATACTAAGCGTCTCCCCTTCGAAAATGGTAAAGCTGATATCATCTACCGCTTTTACTTGGTTGACCGTACGACCGAAAATGCCGCCTTTGATGGGAAAGTGTTGCTTGAGATTGGTTACTTGGAGCAACGGTTTTTTCTCGTGTTGAACCAGTCCTGTCATGTGTTTATACCCCCGTTTCCATAGCAGTCTTCGTTTGTCCGTCCCACTCCGGGGTGTATATCCAGCAGCGCACTTGGCTGCCATCTGCTTGCTCCAGAAGCTCAGGCAAGCGGGTCTCGCACAGCGCTGTCGCATGTGGACAGCGAGGGGCAAACCGACAACCGACAGGCATGTTGTAAGGGCTAGGAACGTTCCCTTTGATCGCCTGCAATTCTTCCACGTCTTCATCTAGACGGGGGAGGGAGTTCATTAGTCCGATCGTATACGGGTGACGAGGGTTTTCGAACAAGTTTTTCGCAGTCGTATACTCGACGACTTTCCCTGCGTACATGACGGCCACGCGATCGCAGGTTTCCGCTACGACACCCAAATCGTGAGTGATCATGATAATGCTCATGCCCAGCTCCACCTGCAGATTTTTCATCAGCTCCAGAATTTGAGCCTGGATCGTTACGTCCAGAGCAGTAGTCGGCTCGTCTGCGATGAGAATTTCAGGGCGACAAGCCAAGGCCATAGCGATCATGACCCGCTGACGCATCCCGCCGGACAGTTCATGTGGCTCTTGCGTTGCCCGTTTTTCAGGAGAAGGAATACCGACCAGCTTGAGCATTTCGACGGCCTTATCCCACGCTTCTTTGCGGCCCATGTTTTGGTGCAGACGCAGCACTTCCGCGATTTGCTCTCCTACGGTGTACACCGGATTGAGTGAAGTCATTGGCTCCTGGAAAATCATTGAGATCTCGTTGCCACGTATGGCGCGCATCTCAGACTCGGATCTTTTCAGCAAGTCCTGACCTTTAAAGAGAATCTCTCCTCCTACAATTTTTCCCGGAGGACTGGCAATCAATCGCAGAATCGAGAGGGAAGTAATACTTTTTCCACAACCTGATTCCCCTACCAGACCTAGCGTCTCTCCTTTATTCAGGGAGAAATCAACGCCGTCCACGGCCTTGCTGACACCATCGTCTGTGAAAAAGTGCGTTTGCAGATTGCGAACGTCCAGGATTTTATCTTGTTGTCCCGGCATGGTGATCCCTCCTTAGTTCAAGTCAATTCGTTTATTGAAATAGCGATACAACAAATCGACGAGCAAGTTTACGAAAACGAAAATAATAGAGGCGATGAGTACTCCGCCTTGGACAACAGGCAAGTCACGCATGCGGATGGCATCGACAATCAGACGACCCAGACCATTGATGGCAAAGACGGATTCAACGAGGACGGTACCGCCCAGCAGGTAACCGAATTGTAGACCAACGACAGTGATGATCGGGATCAGCGCGTTTTTCAGTGCGTGCTTGTAGATGATTACTTGTTCACGCAGCCCTTTTGCCTTGGCAGTGCGGATGTAGTCCTGACGTACGACATCGAGCATGCTGGAGCGAGTCATCCGTGCGACAATCGCAGCGCCACCCGTACCCAGTGTGATGGCTGGCAAAATGACGTGCTTCCACGTACCCCAACCAGCTACAGGCAAGAGATGAAGCTTGACAGAGAAGTAGTAGATCAGGCTCAGACCTAACCAGAAGCTGGGCAAGGATACCCCGAGCAAAGCGACGATCATGATAGTAATGTCAGCGGCAGAGTACTGCTTGGTAGCGGAAATGATACCAGCGATCATGCCGAGTACGATCGTGACAAAAATACTGGCGAGGGCAAGCTCGATGGTAGCAGGCAGACGAGCCATAATCTCATCGAACACGGGCAGATTCGAGCGCATGGACGTGCCCAGATCACCCGTAGCAACATCCGTTACATAATGGAAATACTGGACCATGACAGGTTGATCCAAGCCGAGCTGTGTACGAATATTGGCGATGGTTTCTGCTGAAGCACCTTCACCAGCGAGCAGAACAGCAGGGTCACCCGGAACCATTTGCATAATGAGAAATACGACCAAAATGACACCGAGCAGGACGGGAATCATCTGCAGCAAGCGACGAATTAGGTAGACTAACATTGAGCATTCCCTCCTATTGTTTCATCCGTGGGTCGAGAGCGTCCCGCAGGCCGTCTCCGAAGATGTTGAAGCCGAGAACGAGCGTCGAAATGGCGAGTCCAGGGAACATGGCGAGGTACGGAGCCGTGAACAAAAAGTCCCGTCCATTACTCAGCATTGCGCCCCATTCCGGCAAAGGAGGCTGAGCGCCCAAGCCGAGGAAGGATAGACCGGCTGCTGATAGGATCGCTGTCGCCAAGCGCATAGTAGCCTGCACGATGATCGGTGACAGAATGTTTGGAAAAATATGTTTAAAGATGATGGTAAAATCGCTGGCTCCGAGCGAACGGATCGCATCAATGTACTCCAATTTTTTCACAGTCAAGGTCGAACCACGAACGATCCGAGCGAACACGGGGATCGAAAACACACCGACGGCGATCATAACGTTGAACAGGCTCGGACCGAGTGCGCTCACAATGGCAAGCGAAAGCAGGATACCGGGGAACGCCAGTAGAACATCAATGACACGGGAGATTACGGTATCTACCCATTTGCCGTAATAGCCGGACAACAAACCAAGAATGATTCCAAAAAACGCTCCGATAAAGACGGCAACAAAACCGACGGACATGGACAAGCGTGTCCCGTACAACAAGCGACTCATCACATCGCGGCCTTTGTCATCAGTTCCCATCCAGTGCTCGGCTGAGGGTGGCTTGAGCTTGCCCACCAGATCAATTTCGTACGGATCGTGTGTGGCGATCAGTGGTGCCAGTAAGGCGATCGCGATGTAGAACACGACGATGAAGCCGCCGACCATGGCAAGTTTATTTTTGCGTAGCTTGCGGTAAAAAGTTCGCCACCTGCCTGGGCGTGCAGCCGCAGTTTTGGGTGGAATAGCTTGATTGGTTGGTGTAGCATACTCAACCTTCATGATGCAACCCTCCTTTTGCTTAGTCCAAAGTTATCAGAAAAATGTATGAAGTAAAGGCAATTTGAACAACTCGTAAAAATAGTGAAAATAGACGTAAAGATTGTGCAAATCTAGTCGCGGAGCGTGCATGATAATGGGGAAGAAAGGCATGGAGAGAGCCAAAAGCAGAGAGGATGGATGGTGGATGGGCATTACCTATTGGTTGACCAATGTTCGTTTGGAGACGGGCTATCGCCGAGATAACGGTGTCGTCAGCGGGACGGAAGCCTCATTGTTTCACATCTTGATAAAAGACGGAAAATTTGCGCGGATTGCTCCGGCAACAGAAGTGCTACAGGATGGTATCCAACAAAGGGATGCTCGTGGATTGCTCGCAATCCCGTCTTTTGTGGAAAAACACGTGCATCTGGACAAGACCTTGCTGGGCGAGGAGTGGCGGGCAGTCATTCCGGTCTCCAACATCATTGAACGCTGCGAGATCGAAAAGCGCGTGCTGCCAGGACTGCCGACGACGACGAAGGAACGTGCAGAGAATTTGCTCGCGGTACTTCTGTCGTACGGATCCACTCATGTGCGCACACATGTAGACATCTATCCGGAGGCAGGTATCTCCAATCTGGAAGAAGTCAAAAAAGCACTCACCACTTATCAGAACCTCGTCTCCCATGAGATCGTTGCGTTCCCGCAGCACGGACTGTTGCGCACGGGAGCAAAAGGCTTGCTGCGTGAGGCGTTGGCACAAGGAGCGACACATGTCGGGGGTGTAGACCCTGCAATGGTGGATGGAGATATTGAGGAATCTCTGCATCAAATGATGGAGCTGGCAGTGGAAGCCAATGCGGGAGTAGACCTGCACCTGCACGATCCAGGGCATCTGGGAACCTTCACCATGAAGCGCTTGGCTGCCATGACGATAGACGCAGGGTGGCAAGGACGAGTGGCGATCAGCCATGCGTTTGCACTCGGCGACATTCCAGCACCAGAAGCAGAAGAAATGGCGACGATCCTGCGTGAAGCAGGCATTACGATCATCACGAGTGTTCCGTACAGCCGTGTCATTCCACCGGTTCCTTTGCTGCACCAAAACGGTGTAGACGTAGCTGTGGGTTGCGACAACATCTTCGACACCTGGCAGCCGTACGGAAATGGAGACGTACTGGAGCGTTTGTGGAGATTGGCTGAGCGTTCCCGCTGGTTGGATGAGCTGTCTCTTTCCCAGTCGCTGCGTTTTATTACCGGAGGAAAAACGACGCTGGATGTGAATGGTACCCAGCTGTGGCCAGCAGTAGGTACAGACGCCAGCCTTGTACTGGTAGAGGCGAGCTGCACAGCAGAAGCTGTGGCGAGACGTGCGGATCGCAAAGCTGTATTCTTCCGTGGCAACTTGGCAGCAGGAAAGCTGGAAGAAGTGATCGCTGAGGAGGCTTGAGTCCATATGCCGTCCCCGTACTGGATCATCAATGCTCGCCTGGAGTGCGGATATGAACGGGAGCAAGGTACGATCAGCGCTACCCAGACAGAGCTATGCGATTTGCTGATTGAAAATGGAAAGATCAGCCGGATTGTTCCTTCAAGCGAGATTCTGGAAGACGGTCTCCCGAAGAAGGATGCCCGAGGGCTGCTCATTTTGCCGTCTATGGCAGAAAAGCACATCCATCTGGAAAAGACCTACTATGGTGGACCGTGGAAGGCGACTACACCGGTAAAAAACTTGTTTGAACGGCACGAAGAAGACAAGGGATTGTTACCCAAATATTTGCAGCAATCGCGACAGGGGGCGGAAAACATCCTGTCCTTGCTGGTGGAAACAGGAGTCACCCACGTACGAACGCATTGCCACGTAGACCCGCAAGTGGGACTTGGCTTTCTGGAGGGAATGCTCGGGGCTTTTGAGACGTTTTCTGGACGACTGTCTCACGAAATCGTCGCGTTTCCTCACTACGGCATGCTTCGTACAAATGCGGCCGGCAGTGTAAGAGAAGCGCTGCGTCAAGGGGCTACGCACGTGGGTGGCGTCGATCCTGGCGGGGTTGACGGAAATATAGAGAAATCGCTGCACACGATGATAGAACTGGCTGTCGAAGCAGATGCGGATATCGACATGCATCTGCATGACCCGGGTCATCTCGGTTTATTCACGATCAGGCGACTAGCGGCGTTGACGGAAGAAGCAGGCTGGCAAGGTCGCGTCACGGTCAGTCACGCAATGGGACTGGGAGAGGTGTCGGTAGATGAGGCGCAGGATATGGCACAGCAGCTAGCGTCACTCGGCATTTCTGTTGCTTCTACCGTCCCCATCAACCGTCCGACGATCCCCATTCCTTTGCTCCATAAGGCTGGTGTCGCCGTCATGCTGGGTAACGACAGCCTGACAGACAATTGGACGCCGTTTGGATCTGGGGACTTGCTTGAAAAAGCAGGACGACTCGCGGAGCGCTTTCGTCTGATCGACGAACGGTCATTATCAGTCGCGCTCGGATACGTCACAGAAGGACGTATCCCGCTCGATGATGAAGGCAATCGGATTTGGCCGTTGGTAGGAGATGAGGCCAGCTTGATGGCGGTCGAGGCTTCGTGCTCGGCAGAAGCGGTAGCGAGACGCGCTCAGCGTAGGGTCGTGTTGTATCAAGGCAACCGAGTATCCGGAACGTGGTAGGCTGCGCTCACTTACGCATCGTATATTTTTACAAAGAAAGGGTGTCAGGATAGATGTCTACAGGCTATTGGATCACCAACGTTCGCTTGGAGAGCGGGTATCGCAAGGAAAATGATAAGGTCGTTGCCACGCAGACTGAGGTAGCGCATCTTTTGATAGAGGACGGACGAATCGCACGAATCGAATACGGCGCACAAGTGCCGCAGACCGACCTTCCCAAACAGGACGCGGCTGGACTTTTGGCATTGCCGTCTTTTCGGGATATGCACATCCACATCGACAAGACGTATTACGGCGGCCCTTGGAAAGCAGTCACGCCAATCAAGACCATTTTGGATCGACTGGCGGAAGAAGCAAATCTCATGACCAAACTGTTGCCGACGGCACAAGAGCGCGCGGAAAAGATGCTAGCCCTCTTGCTCTCCTCAGGTACGACTCATGTGCGGTCTCATTGCAACATCGATCCGTATATCGGACTGAAAAATTTGGAGGCGACCCTGGCTGCCATCGAGACATTCCGCGAAAAGCTGAGCGTCGAAGTGGTCGCATTTCCTCAGCAAGGCCTGTTGCGCAGCAATCAGGTGGAAAATATTCGTGAGGCGTTGAAAATGGGTGCGACCTACGTGGGTGGTGTCGACCCGGCTACTGTGGATCAGAACATCGAAAAGTCGCTGGCTACCGTTTTTGAACTGGCAGTCGAAGCGGACGCACCGATCGACCTGCATCTGCACGATCCGGATCACTTGGGGATTTTTACCTTCAAGCGACTGGCGAAAATGACGGAGGATGCAGGCTGGAAAGGCAGAGTCACCATTAGCCACGCCAATTCGCTGGCAGACATCAGTCTGGAAGAAGCAGCAGATGTAGCCGAGATGCTTGCAGCGCAAGGTATCTCCATCACGAGCACAGTTCCGGTCGTCAAGCCGACGATTCCAATTCCATTGCTGCATGAAAAAGGCGTATCCGTCTCCCTTGGAGATGACAGCATTACCGATCACTGGTCGCCATTTGGCCAAGGAGACAGCTTGGAGAAAGCGGGACGCCTCGCCGAGCGGTTCCGCAAGCAGGACGAACTCTCCCTCTCCCAAGCGCTCGGTTTCATCACGGGTGGCAAGACACCGCTGGACAAAGAAGGCAACCGCCAATGGCCAAACGTCGGCGACGAAGCAGACATCGTCTTCCTCCACGCTGCATCCGCGGGTGAAGCCGTGGCTCGCCGCTCCAAACGTCAAGCGGTTATGTTTAAAGGCAAGGTCGTGCACGGTTCCTTGTAAGATTCTTTGTAAGAGACAGATAGGGCATCAACAAGACAATGCGATGAATTTTATATGACTAGATAAAGAAAAGGGGTGTCACCTGAAGTAGTGGAAGCTACTAGAGGGGACACCCTTTTGTTAGTTATAAAGGGGGGAATGCCGTGGACATGCTTGGATACCCCACTGAACTTCTCCCAGAACTAATAATACAGTCCCCCCGTATAAAGCGCCGTAATATTATGAACAATTTCGCTTACTGTGTGTTTATGGGTATGGTTCACAATATCCCATAAATGCGTTTCATTGAGCGAAAACCAGTTTCTCGCGACCAAATAGTTATCCAAATCTGTCCGGGCTAGTCCGTTCGTTTGGGCGTAGGCGACATCCTTTGCAATTTGTTCCACGAAGCTTTCTCTGATTTCGCTCCACTTCTCCTGTACCTTATCCGAATGGCGAATGGCTTCCACAAATACTTGCATGATCGCTTGTTCGTTGATAGCGTTTTCCAGGAATAAACGCGTTTGCATCGTAATCATGTCGATGGCTTCTTGTTTGGATGTTGGTTCAAAGCTCATTTTCGCAATCTCATAAAAGCGATTCATGACATCTTCCATCAGCACGATTAACAAGTCGTCCTTCCCGCTGAAATGAACATATGCCGTACCATAGCCGGTTTTTGCTTTTTTGATGATTTGGGAGATGGTTGCTTTTTGAAATCCATATTCAATAAATATATCGTGACCGGCAGCAAGTAATCGTTTACGGGTATTGATCGAGCGTAGATTTCTACCGTCTATATGTTCGGTGATCTTCGTCACGTATGCTCCTCTTTTCGACCATATTTCCTTTTCTATTACTGATATTACACAAATATGATAGGAAATCAAAGGCGCCAACGACGGTTAGATGGCATTACTTGACGTCATGTCACATTTATTTTATATTAATGACATCGCGTCATATTTCTAACTATCCCACTCGAAATAATATTCTCATTTTTTAAACTTTTACATAATGGAAAGGAGTGTTCAGACTATGAGCTATCGTTTTGCAGAGCGGACCAAAATGTTTAAAACCTCGGCTATCCGGGAGATTGGTGGCATGATCCAAAAAAAGGGGAAGGATGTTATCTCTTTTGCTGGAGGGAATCCGTATGAACCCTATTTCCCAAATGCAGAAATAAAACAGGCGTTTGAAAGAGTTTTTGAATCGGGAAATGCAAGTCTGCAGTACGGGCTGACAACGGGATTCATGCCATTACGGGCAGCCATTAGCGAACGGATCAAGTCCAAAGGCATCCAGGCAAAGCCGGAGGATATCTTGCTGACGACAGGGTCGCAACAATCGATCGACTTACTGAGTCGCGTGATGCTTTCACCGGGAGATGTGGTCTTGACGGAGAATCCAACGTTCTTGGCTGCGGTTCAGTCCTTTGAATCGTACGAGGCGAAAGTGGTTGCCGTAGAAGGGGACAAAGATGGGATGGACCCCGAAGATCTGGAAAGAAAAATCAAGCAATACCAGCCGAAATTCATCTATGTTGTCCCTACCTTTTCGAATCCCGATGGAAAAGTGTGGAGCGAGCAGCGACGTGTGGCTCTGCTGGAGCTGGCGTATCGATACAATACGATCATTCTAGAAGATGATCCGTATGGAGACATTCAGTTTCATGCGGAAGAAAAGTACACGCCCATCGCCGCCATGGATCATCGTAAAACGCAGGTCGTCTATACAAGCTCCTTTTCCAAGACGGTCGTCCCTTCACTGCGCATCGGGTGGGTGACGGGACCTGAACCCGTGCTCAAATATATGTCCCAGATTAAAGAGGCAGCAGATCTCATGTCGAGCCCGCTGGATCAACAAGCATTGTACTACTTGTTACGAGACATGGACCTGGATGCACATATCCGGATGCTCAGCAAAAATTACTATCAACATATGAGCATCATGCAAAATTATTTAAAAACTTTGGATCATAGCATGGTTTCCTGGGTAGAGCCCAAAGGCGGGATGTTTATCTGGGTGAAGGTACATGAGAGCATCAATGCGACCGAATTGTTGGCACAAGTCTTAGAGCATGGAGTAGCATTCATTCCCGGAGCTCCGTTTTTTGTAGAAGATCCGAAGCAAAATACGCTTCGACTGAATTTTACTCACTCCAGTCCGGAAAAAATTCAGATCGGGATGGAGCGCTTGACGTTAGCGTTCAAACAATCGGTTAAATTGGGATAAAAAAGGGGAGACCTGCGCGGATGACCAATCAATCGGGGCAACATCAGATCAATAACAGCAATGAACTGGAAAAAGACATTCATACGGATTTCGGCAAAGACATGACCTATGGTGATTATTTGCAATTGGATCGGCTGCTGGCTAGTCAAACGAGATTGTCCGATCATCATGATGAGATGCTGTTTATCGTGATTCATCAGGTGAGTGAGCTGTGGATGAAACAGATCCTGCACGAGCTGTCCGCTGCCATGGTGAGCATACAGGAGGATCAACTAGAGCCGGCTTTTAAAATGTTGTCTCGGGTATCTCGTATTCAACAGCAGCTGATCAAGTCGTGGGACGTGCTCTCTACGCTCACACCAGCTGAATACATGCAATTCCGTCACAAACTGGGTTATTCCTCCGGTTTCCAATCGTATCAAAATCGGATGATTGAGTTTATGCTCGGACACAAAAATGAGCATGTGCTTTCCGTCTATCAGCACGAGCCAGAATTGTACAGCAAGCTGAAACAATTAGTGGACGCGCCCAGTATTTATGACGCGGCCATTGCCGCCATGGCGAACCGCGGATTGCCGGTAGAAGCTGTTTGCTTGCAACGGAACTGGTCGGAGATGTACCAGCCTAACGAGAGTGTAGAGCAGGCATGGCTGACCGTGTATCGCGATGTAAACAAGTACTGGGATCTGTATGAGCTAGCTGAAAAACTGGTGGACATTGCAAGCCAGCAGCAGCAGTGGCGGTTCAATCACATGAATACCGTTGAGAGGATTATCGGGCAAAAGTCAGGAACTGGGGGATCGTCCGGGGTCAGCTACTTGAGGCGTGCACTGGATCATCGCTTTTTCCCTGAGCTATGGAGTCTGCGCACGCAATTGTAGGAGGGGCTTTCCTTGAAACGACTGATCGACATTTCACAACGACTGGATAACCACGTAGCGGGTTGGCCGGGAGATACGCCGTTTTCATTCTCCTTGGCCTGGAACCAAGCACAGAGCGGTTCTGTAAATGTAGGGAAAATCGTCATGAGTATTCATACGGGAACCCATATCGATGCGCCCTTTCATTTTGATGATGAAGGGAAGCGAGTCATCGATCTAGATCTGGAGCTATATGTCGGACCAGCGCGCGTCATTCACATTCCTGCTACGAACTCGATCGGGATTGATGATGTGAAAAACGTGAATTTGGAAGGGGTCAGCCGGCTGTTGATCCGCACTGGCGCGTGGGTGAACCGTCAGGCGTTTCCACAAAGCATTCCTTTTTTGGAACCGGAGTTGGCCGTCTATCTCGCCCAGTTCGGAGTCCGTCTCATCGGGTTAGATCTTCCTTCCGTTGATTTGCTAGATAGCAAGGAACTTCCTGCGCACCACGAGCTCACCCGCCTTGGCATTCACATATTGGAAGGGATCGTACTGGAAGACGTACAGCCAGGTGACTATGAGTTAATCGCGCTTCCCCTCCCGCTTGTCGAGGCAGATGGGAGTCCAGTGAGGGCAGTGCTGCGGGAGTTGTAAGAGGGATCCGCACTTTTAGGAGAACCATGTAGAATGAACTGTGTTGTTGCCTGATACAAAGA
The DNA here is from genome assembly GCF_001420695.1 of Brevibacillus choshinensis. Taxonomy (NCBI): domain Bacteria; kingdom Bacillati; phylum Bacillota; class Bacilli; order Caryophanales; family Paenibacillaceae; genus Brevibacillus; species Brevibacillus choshinensis. Next base: position 360,175 of record NZ_LJJB01000007.1, read on the forward strand.
AAACACCGGCTTTTTGCGGTGTTTTCTTTGTAAATCAAAAGATCTATCTGTGCCGTTTTCTACCGTTACTCCCCAGCACCAATGGCTGCGTTTTCCAGCTCCCCAAGCACAATCTTCCCTTTAAACATGACAGCCGCACGTCGCGAACGTCTCGCCACCGCTTCAGCAGAGCAGCTGGCTTCTGCAAAGACGATGCTCGCCTCGTCGCCCACCATCGGCCACGCGCGTTTCCCTTCCTTGTCCAGCGTCGTTTTTCCACCCGTAATGAAAAAGAGCGACTGAACGAGAGAACGCTCATCCACCCAACGATAACGCTCAACCAGACGGTTCAGCTTCTCCAGCATGTCACCGGTTCCGTAGGGAGACCAGGAATCGTAGAAGCCATCATAGCCAAGCGCGACACGCACTCCTTTTTCATGGAGGATCGGTACAGGAGGCATCGGGCGATTGATCGGGACGGTCGTCATGATCTGCACGCCATTTTGCGCGAGGCGATCCGCCATTTCGGTGCTTTCCTCGGGGGACACGTCTCCGAGTGCAAAGGCATGACTGATCGCCATCCGATCTTGCCAGCGAGCCTCTTCGGTCAGGTCGAGAATTCGTTTGATCGTATAAAAACCGAGTGTGCCAGGATCGTGCAGGTGAATATCGACGTCAGCGTTGGCTTCTACCGCGATGTCCATCATTTCACGCAGGGAGCCTTCCAGCTCGTTATCGATGCCCGCCGGGTCCAATCCACCGACGTGAGTAGCGCCCTCGCGCATGGCTTGCCTCATCAGATCGCTCGCTTTTGTCCGCAACAGGCCTTGTTGAGGAAATGCTACGATTTCGTAGGTCATTTTGTCGCTGTAAGACTCCAGAGCTTCGCGCACTCCTTCGAGGTTTTTCAGACCAATGAAAGGATCGATGTTCACGTGTGTCCTCACGTGAGTAGCCCCGCCAGCAAGCAACCAGGAGAGCATGGCTTGCGCGCGCTGCTTGGTCGTGCCGGAAATCAGTGGCATTTCTTGTTCTTCGAATTGCAGGCGATCGATGAGTTTCTTCGGTGGCAGACACGATTTCCAGGCTGCGCCCGCATAGGTTTTGTCGAGGTGATTATGTTTTTCCACAAACGAAGGAAGAGCTAAAAGTCCATGGGCATCCTGCGTAGGCAGGGGCGTGTTCAAGGGCTGATCGGCCGATTCGATTCGAGCGATGCGTCCATCCTCAATGAGCAGGTGGGATAATTCCGTAAGAGTATGGTCGACTCCATCTGGTCCCTTTTCAAAACCGCTGTCCAAGCGTACATTTGTTAACCAAAAAGCATTCATCATGCAAAATCCGTCCCTTCATTCGTCTCATTCAAACGGGCAGTTACTTCATTATGGTCATGTTGTCACTTAAATTGTAAAGAATATTTCGAACATCTAGTTTCAGGTTCTTTACTTTTTTTTGCATGATCTTTACGTGTTGGATGAAAAAACGTTATTTTCAAAAAGTAGTAAAGATTGTGCAAATACAAGTAAAGTGAGTGCAACACATTTGCCAGAATATTTCTTACGATAGTCAGAAGAAGTCTTGGACACATAGAGGAAGAAAAAGCACGAGGGGGAGCGCTAGATGAAAACGAAAGTGACAGCCAAATATGTCATCGGTTTTGACGGGGATGACCACGTGATCATTCGAGATGGTGAAGTGGTTTATGAGAATGATACGATCCTGTTCGTCGGTCATAAGTACGAGGGGGAAACGGATGAGGTACTCGACGCTGGCAACGCGGTGGTCAGTCCGGGGTTCATCGACTTAAATGCTTTGGGAGATATCGATCACGACATCGTTCACTTGGAGGCTCCAGCCAGCAGACAAAAGAACCTGCTCTGGTCCGAACAGTACTACCGCCAAGGCTACCATGAGGTCATGACTCCTGAAGAAGAGGCGTTCAAATCCTTGTACGCCTACAGCCAGCTGATTTTAAACGGCGTGACGACAGCGATGCCGATCACATCGGTCTTTTACAAACGCTGGGCGGAGACGTACGAGGAGCTGGCAGCCGCAGCCGAGCATGCAGGACGCTTGGGCTTGCGGATGTACATGGGGCCGAGCTATCAGTCGGGGATGCGAGTAGTAAAGGCAAACGGTGAAATGGAAGTTCTGTGGAATGAAGAAGAGGGACGTGCAGGCCTGGAACGAGCGGTTCAATTCGTGAAAGATTTCGATGGTGCTTATAACGGTCTGATCCGTGGGATGCTTGCACCAGAGCGGATCGAGACACAGACGCCGGACAATTTAATCAACACCAAGCGCTACAGTGAGGAGTTAGGCTGCCCGATCCGCCTTCATGCCGCTCAAGGCAGCTTTGAATACAACGAAATGCACCGCCGACACAATCAATCCCCTGTCCAGTTCCTGCATAACTTGGGCTTTCTAGGCGAGAGAACAGCCATTCCTCATGCTCATTATGTTCCCGGATACAGTGGAGCGTCGATCGGGGAAGGAGACGACCTGGCGATGTTACAGGAGACAGGCACTACGGTGATCCACTGCCCGCTGGTGATTGGGCGTCACGGAGATGCGCTGGAGACATTTGCCCGCTACAAACGGCGCGGCATTAACATCGCGATCGGGACAGATACCTTCCCTCCTGATTTCATCCAAAACATCCGGACGGCAAGCATGTTCTCCCGCCTCTTGGAGAGAGATGTCGTAGATTCGTCTTACGCGGACATTTTCCGAGCGGCCACATTGGGTGGGGCTCGCTTCTTGGGCAGGGAGGATCTGGGGCGATTGGCTCCAGGAGCGAAAGCGGACCTGATCGTCATCGACCTGGATGGCTTTCACCTCGGACCGATCGAAGACCCGATCCGTACGTTGATCATGTCCGGCTCTGGTCGCGACGTCAAGCTGTCGATTATCGGGGGACGTGTCGTCATGAAGGACCGATTGATTCCAGGCATAGACCTGGAGGAAATCAAGGCAAGAGGGCAGCGCTACTTTGAAAAAATGAGACAAGGCTACGTAGAGAGAGACTACCAACAACTAGGGCAAGAAACGCTGTTCGCTCCTTCCTTTCGGATTCAGAAGCCGTAATCCAAAAACATAGGTAACGAAAAAACAAGCACAGCCGCGCTTCGAAAGGAGTGGCTGTGCTTGTCTTGTTATCAATCAGACTACCGTCAAAATGTTGCAAAAAAAATGGAATGGAACGTATAATAGGAATTTATTGGGGGAGGGGATCGCTGTGAAGGACCACAAATGGGTGGAGCGAAATGGGAAGCGTCTATCAGCAATGATTCACACGCCAGAAAAGGTTGAGAATCCGCCCGTTATCATTTTTTGCCACGGGTTCACGGGTGAAAAAGTAGGGGGAAATCAGTTCGTCTTGCGTCTGGCGAACACGGTAGAAGCGGCAGGCTATGCGGCTGTCCGGTTTGATTTTTCAGGCTCGGGAGAAAGTGCGGGCGAATTTGAACGTGATACCACGATCTCTGGCTGGAAAGACGATTTGCACATAGTCGTCGAGTGGGTACAGGAACAACCGGCTTTTCAAAACTCCCCGATCTACTTGCTCGGACATAGTCTAGGAGGCTGCATCGTGCTCCTCCACGATGACGCAAATCTACCAGTAGCCGGTAGAATGGCATTAGCTCCCGTGATTCACACACAGGAAAACTTTCACGATACGATCCTTGGCCCCGAGCTTTGGGCAGCGGCGGAGTCTGGAGAGAGAATCAGTCATTTTTACGGAAAAGGGATGGCCTTGCAACCTGATTTCGTTCGTGACATCATCCAGCATGGACATTCCCCATTGAAGGCTTGCCAAACCTATGACAATCCGGTGCTCTTGATTCATGGAACAGCGGATACGGCGGTACCTGCAGAAGGCTCAGAGCATTTTACCAAGGTGTATGCAGGGCCAAAAGAGCTGTACTTGATCGAGGAGGCCGACCATAGTTTCTCCCGCCAAATGGAACAGCTGCAAGAAAAAATCGTAGGATGGCTCTCAGCCCAGCACGGATAACAGGTAAGGCTTCTCGTGAAAAAGCAAGACCTTTGAGGAATATCTCAAAGGTCTGTTCGTGTTCTTTCTATTCCTTTTTTACGATGTCCGATGTACGGAGCGTCAAAGCCCAAAATAGGAGGGCCAACGCACTGACACTGGCACCAAACAGGCAAACCCCGCTCCAACCAGCGTACGCGTATATGCTAGTCGAAACGATAGAGCCCGTGGAGCTGCCGATCGAATAAAATATCATGTAACCGGCGGTAAGCCGACTTCGCGCCTCAGGACGAACGGTAAAAATCAAGCTCTGGTTGGTGACATGAACAGCTTGAACAGCCAAGTCAAGGAGAACGATGCCGATAACCAAAGCAAGCAACGAAAATTCGGTATAGCGGATGGGTAACCACGATACCAACAACAGCAACAGTGCAATGCCGGTAGTCCTTTGACCTAAGCCTCGATCAGCGAGTCGACCCGCTCTGGCTGCAGCTAGTGCTCCCACAACTCCAGCGAGACCGAATGCCCCGATTGCGGTGTGCGAAAGAGACAGGGGAGGCGAGCTGAGAGGTAGCACCAGCGAAGTCCATAGCGTACTAAAAGCAGTAAAGATCAGGAAAGCGAGCAGGGCGCGGATGCGTAGGACCCTCTCTTGCACAAAGAGCTCGAGCACCGAGCGAAGTAGCTGCGGATAGGCTAGTGAAGGTTTCTCCACTCGATAATTCGGTAGTAACCAAAATAATGCACCAGCCATGAGAAGCGTGAGCGCTGCAGAGACGAGATAGACAGAACGCCAACCGAGAAGGTCAGTGAATACACCAGCAACGGTCCTGGCGAGCAAAATCCCGATGACTACTCCACTTGTCACCTGGCCGACAATTCGTCCACGTTCGTTCGGAGCAGCCAAAGTGGACGAATACGATACGAGTACCTGCGTCACGACTGCCAGCATTCCGACAACAGCTAAGCCCGTGAACAGCACAGGGATGGTGGGAGCAAAACCCACTACAATCAGCGCTACCGCGCTAAAAAGCATCATACCTACGATAAGCAGGCGTTGATTCTGAGAATCGCCGAGTGGTACCAAAAAGAATAGGCCAAGCGCATAACAAATTTGTGTAACGGTAATTACGATGCCTACGGATGCATGGGAGATACCGAACTCGCTTGCCAGAGCGTCAAGCAACGGCTGTGCATAGTAGATATTGGAAACGGCCAAGCCGCAGGCAACTGCAAATAACAGTGCCACATAGCGTGGCATGGGAGAGACGGGGACACATTTGAGCGCCCCATCTATCTTCTCTAGATCAGCGACGCACTCGTCTGCAATGACTGCACCTCTAGGATTCATCTTCGCCATCTTTTACACTCCTTTTTCTGATGATTATGTACCGAAAAGTATAATATACTGATTGGTACAAAATGAGTTTAGAAAAATATAACTCCTGAAAACTTGGTTTGTCAACGCCGTGGAGTGTTAGATGCTGATGATCTATGCGGAAGTTGACATCAGTTCCTGCTACATATAAAATCATAATATACTGACCGATATAAAAAGGGGCGTTTATATGGCTCGACTTCGTGAATTTGATGAGGACAAGGCCTTGGAAGCGGCCATGCAACTATTTTGGGAAAAGGGATTCGAAGCTACATCTTTAAGTGACTTGACAGCTAAAATGGGGATTCAGCGCCCGAGCTTGTACGCCGCCTTTGGAGGCAAAAAGGAATTATTCGAAGCTGCGTTACGCAAATACACACGATCTCACGTTACCTATGTTCGAGCCAAGCTGCAGAGCCGTCCATCCGTAAAAGAAGCGTTTCGCGCGTATTTTGAGGGGTTAGTGGAAGCGGAATATGGGGGAGGTTCCAATCGTGGGTGCTTTTGCATCAATACCATGGTAGAACTAGCGCCTCATGACGAGATATTTGAAATCCTTACAAGGGAGCATCAGATGTATCTATCCGTACTCTTCCAGGAAACTATTGAGCGCGGCATCCAAACAGGAGAGCTTTCCAAGGATCTACATGCAAAAGCTCTCGCACAGACATTAGTCGTGTCGCTAATCGGACTTACTGTGATGATGAAGTCTCGTCCCGAGCGATCATTCGTTGATAACTCCGTGTCGCTCATTCTTTCCTTGCTTGTGTAACAGGTGAATTCATCGTTTTTTCGATGGAGTGTCTCAACCCAACCAGCCCCAGAGCTGGTATTAGATGAAATGTTGATTAATAAAATAATGTTTATCATCAAGTGCCATTGACAAGCGCAAACAAACGGAATACAATTTCAAACATCGATAACAAACAACGCGTAGAACGGGAACAGTAAGTGGTGTGATCTGTCCAGAGAGCTGCGGGAAGGTGCAACGCAGTCAGAGAAGCCAATGAAACTCGCCCGGGAGCGGCAGGACTGAAAAGATGTAGCGCTGCATCGAGTAAGTAAGTTCTGACGGTTTACCTCCGTGATCGGGTCGTACTGATCGTATGTGATCAGTACTTGAGGTGGACTTCCGGCTTTGGCCAGGGGTCAACGAGAGTGGTACCGCGATAGACAAGGTCTGTCGTCTCTTCGAATAGAGACGACAGGCCTTTTTTAGTTGAAAAAACGACATATAATCAAACGCAAAGAACGGGAGCTAGTAAAGCGAATTTCTTGTCCAGAGAGCTGCGGGTAGGTGCGACGCAGTCAGGAAATGCTTGAATCTCACCCGGGAGCGGCAAGGTTGAGAGCCATGGTAGACGATGGACGGTAGACCTTGACGGATCGTCTCACGTCATCGGGGCAACGAGGTGGATTCCCTCTACAAAAGGGGATCAACGAGAGTGGTACCGCGGCAGCTGACAGGCCTGTCGTCTCTTGTATAGGAGACGGCGGGCTTTTTCTGTTCCCAAAAAAGACGAAAACAACTACCCCATGAGGAGGCAATACCCATGACAAAACGAATCCATATTTTTGATACTACTTTACGTGACGGCGAGCAAGCACCAGGTGCTTCTCTGCACCCCGAGCAAAAGATCGTGATTGCCAAGCAGCTGGCAGAGCTTGGTGTAGATGTCATCGAACCGGGTTTCCCCATTTCCAGTCCAGGGGACTTCATGGCCGTACAGCGTATTTCTCAAGAAGTGCATGGAGTGGAGATTTGTGGCTTTGCCCGCGCGATGAAGGAAGACATCGATGCAGCAGTTCGAGCTACAGAAGCAGCAGAGCGACGCAGACTGCATATTTTCTTGTCATCCTCGAACATCCATCTGGACTTCCAGCTGAAGAAGTCCAGAGAGCAAGTCATTCAGATTGCTCGGGCTATGATTGCATACGGGAAACAGTTCGTCGACCGGATCGAATTTTCTCCGATGGATGCGACACGGACGGGAGACGAGTTCCTGTTTGAGATGATTGAAGCGGCGATTGAAGAGGGAGCGACCATTATCAATATTCCGGATACGGTTGGATACGCACTGCCTGAAGAGTACGGAGCGATGTTCACTCGCGTCATGAAAAACGTCCGGGGTAGCGACAAGGTCGAGTTTAGCGCACACTGCCACAATGACCTCGGTCTGGCGGTAGCGAACAGTCTGGCGGCGATCCGCGCAGGTGTGACCCAAGTCGAAGTAACGGTCAACGGCGTCGGTGAACGGGCAGGCAACTGCTCCTTGGAAGAACTGGTGATGGCAATTGAGACGCGCAAGGAAGCCCTGGACGCGGAGACCGGAATCAGACCGGAACACATTTACACGACTTCGCAAAAAGTGAGCCGTGCGATGAGCTTCCCGATTGCTTTCAACAAGCCGATTATCGGTCGCAATGCCTTTCAGCATGAAGCGGGGATTCACCAGGATGGTCTCTTGAAAGAGCGCAGCACGTACGAAATCATGGATCCAGAAAGACTGGGTGTTCCTCGTAACATGATCATTCTCGGCAAGCATTCCGGACGACATGCCATCAAGCACCGGGTCAACGAATTTGGTGTGCAGCTGACAGACGAGCAAATGGAGACCTTGTACAACCAGTTTAAAGAGCTGGCTGACAAGCAAAAGGTCGTGCAGGATCATCAGCTGCTCGAGCTGGTAGGACACACGGTGAATGCGGTATTGGAGCCATTTACTCTGGTGAATGCACAGGTGTTGACAGGGACATCTGGAAATCGTATGGCTTCCTGCACGATTACGAACAATGCCACAGGAGAAGAACAAGCATACTCTGGCACGGGTGAGGGACCTGTCGAGGCTTTGGTCGCAGGTATCAAGCAGGCGTTGCCGTTCGAGGTGGAGTTCACCGACATGGAGCTCTATTCCCTGTCTTCCGGCGAGCATGCGACAGGGGAAGCCATCGTGACAGTCAGTGCAAACGGCAGTCATTTCAAAGGAGTTTCCGAGCATCGGGACGTGCTGATGGCAGTCGCGCAGGCGTTTATGGCGGCGAGCAATCAGGCGGTGCGTGATCACGAGGCGAGAGATGCTTCTCACGATCACGATCAGGTAGAAGCCTTTTTCTCCTAATCAGGAGAACCAGAATAAGTACCTTACCATGATGAAAGTCAGCCTGTAGAAGTGCGCAGGCTGACTTTTTTGCGGAAAGGAACCAGTCTCGATAGAAGTTTGTTCACTTTTCTTCAGAGGTAGCGACAGTGCTATGCTTCTGGAGACCCGCACAATAGCTGATGACGTAATCGCGGAATGTACGCGAAGCCACGGAGAGGTAACGGTCCTTTCGCCAGGCGAGCTGATACGTGCGTTGGCAAAATGGCCGTTCCAAGCGTATCAAGCGCAAGGAGTTCACTTTGTCCCCGAGCGTCTCCGGTAAAAAGGCGATCCCAATCCCTGCATGCAGAAAATGACTGATTGCGGAATGCTCATCTACTTCACAAACAATGTTCGGTGCAAAACCAGCCTGCTGGCAGAATGCGTCCGTCATCGCACGAAATGGATTGCCTTCTTTGATGCAAATGAATGGCTCGTGAGCAACCTCCGCCAAATTGATCGAGTCCCGGCTGGCCAAGTGATGGGTGGGAGGAACGGCGAGCATGATTTCTTCTGTGAGGATGTTCACTCCGTCTATTCCGTCTAGCTCCAGTGGAGGAAAGGTGATGGAAAAATCGATTTCGCCCTTTTGGAGCTGCTGCTCTTTTTCCTCGGATGACGCCTGGGTAATGCGCATCTGGACGTCGGGATGCAAGGACATAAATGAACCGATCATTTCTGAGAAGCATTTGTGCGTCGTCGTTGCGACCATGACGCGTCCACGCTCCATTCCTGCCAGATCGATGAGCTCCCGCTGACCTTCTTCCAGTAAGCTGAGAGCCGCCTCTACTTTTTTCAGAAACGCCTTCCCAAAAGCATTGAGCTGAATCTGTCGTCCATTCCGATCAAACAACGGGACGCCCACATGTTCTTCTAGACGAGAAATGGTCTTGCTAAGTGCGGGTTGTGCAATGTGAAGCTCTTGAGCAGCCTTAGTCATGTGTTCCAGCTTGGCAACCTTGCAAAAGTATTGCAGTTGCAGTAGTTCCACTCGTTACACCCCTTCTCATATACCCGAGTGTATGAAGAGATAAGGAAAGATATATTTCTGTTTATGTAAGGATGATTGTAGAATAAATCCTGCAAGCTGACAACAAGATCGCGGCAGTTTCCACGTGGAAGATAAATGTGGTTGAGGAGAGGATGATTTTCATGAAAGCAGCGGGGATCTTGGCTTTTGGGGGTCCAGAGGTCTTGCGATTGATCGAGGTAGATACGCCCCAAGCAAATGCCGATCAAGTGAGGGTTCGGGTGAAGGCAGCTGGAGTTCAGCCCTTTGATTTGTCCGTGCGGAGTGGTTGGACTCCACCGGGAGGAAAGGTCCATTTTCCACAGATTTTGGGCAACGAGTTCGCAGGTATCGTGGATCAAGTGGGGGAGGAGGTAACCGGTTATTCCGTCGGAGACGAGGTCATCGGCTTTCGTGTGCTGGGATGCCAGGCTGAGTATGTCGTGGTGCCGCAGGATCAGTTGGTCAGAAAACCGCAGCGGATGCCTTGGGAGGAAGCGGCGACACTATCTGCTTCGGGACAGACCGCACATACGGCTCTGGAAGTGCTGGGGGTGAACGAGGGTGAAACGCTGCTGGTTCATGCGGCTGCTGGCGGTGTAGGTACATTTGCTGTACAAATTGCCCGTGCATGTGGCGCGACCGTTATCGGTACTTCTAGTGAGAGTAACTATGAGTACCTGCGCTCTCTCGGAGTCATCCCTGTCAGCTACGGGAAAGGATTGGTTGATCGGGTGAGAGAGGTGGCGCCAAATGGTGTAGACGCGGCATTGGACGCCATAGGGGGAGAGGCTTTAGCGGCTTCGGTGGAGCTGGTCAAACAAAGAGATCGGATTGGAACGATCGTGGAGTTTGATCTGGCCCAGCAGCTTGGTGTGCGAGTGATTCGCAGTCAGCGCTCTGCTACCCGCCTGCAAGCCCTAGTGGATCTGTATGACCGTGGCTTGCTTCAGGTGCTCATTCGGGAAACATTCCCACTTCGTTTGGCAAGCGATGCGCATCGTGAGCTCGAGTCTGGACACGGGCGCGGCAAAGTGGTGATCGTCATCGAGTAGGATCCTTCCGGTACGATAAATGGCCCAGTCTGTGCAACAGATAAGTTGCGTGGACTGGGCATCTTTTACTCCACTTCCTGGATGGGAAGGACAATCTTAATGCCGAGTCCTCCTTTAGCTGGAAGATAGGCATGGATGTGGCCATCTTGCTTTTCGATCATTCCTTTGCAGATCGCAAGTCCAAGTCCGCTGCCGTTCTTTACCTTGGATCTGGCTTTGTCCACCCGATAAAACGGCTCGAATATTTTTTGCAACTCCTCCGCAGGCACTCCTGGCCCGTTATCCTCCAGCTCGAAAACCGCTTTCCGATTTTCCGTGTAGACCCGAAAGGAAATGCGAACGTAGCTTTGCGTGTGGGCATGATTCAGGGAATTGTGAATGATGTTGGCAAAAACCCGACGAATTCGCTGTTCATCCACGAATAAAAAGGGATTCCCCTCGATGGAGCAAATATAGCTGATTTCCGCAGAAAAAGTAGGTAGCTCCTCTTCATACTCAGACGCGATCGATCTTGTAAAAGTGACGAGAGATACTTTTTTTCGAACCAGTAGTGGATGGTTGTCGTTCTGGACGTACTCCGAAAGGTCCTGGGTCAGCTTTTCAATTTCAGTCGCTTTGCGATAAATGATTTGATAGTATTCCTGTCGTCTTTCCTCTGAATGAACGCGGCCTTTCATGAGGCGTTCGATGTATCCTTTGATCGAGGTCAGCGGTGTCTTGAGGTCGTGTGAGATCGCTGCCATCGCTGCGGATTGCTTTCGCTTTTCCAAGGACAAGGTTTCATTCGCCTGAATCAACGAAGTGTAAATCTTCTCCCACTGCATCTCATTCGAATAGCGATGCATGTCTGTCTGGAAGAGCTCGCTGTGCTTTTGATAAAACGTCACGAGTGGCAGCATTGCCAGTTTTCTGCTGTAGATCGCCAGGAAAATGGTAGACAGGCAAAAGAGCAAAACGGATACGCCCAGGATGTGGCTGGATACCTGGAGCGGTCGTAGCATTTCCCACGTGACAGGGTGGGTAAACGTAAATACATATTGATGCTTTTCATCGGTGTATTGATCATCTTGCAGCGTGACGGAAAACACGTTGTGCGACAAGGAATCTGCCGTAAAGGACTTCCCAGTCGCTCGATCATACATACTGATGCGCATGGATTGATCCTGCGCGTAGCTGTACAAAAACGCACGTGTCTCGTCTATCTTTCCGCGACGCTCGTTGATTTCATTGATAAAATGACGGTCCTGTTGCTGAAACTGATGACGCAGGTTTTCCCATTCCGTTGCAAAGTCCGCGATTTCAAATTTCCAATAATAAATTCCGAGGATCAAGAGGCTTAATAAAAGAACGATGCAATGGGCGATGAGCATCTTTACCTGAATATGATGTTTCACTGCATGTCACCGACGAATTTATAACCGATACCCCAGACGGTCTTGATGTAGTGCTTGTCATGCTCTAGCTTGGACCGCAAATTTTTGATATGCACCGTTACCGTATTGATATCCCCAAATTCGGTCTCTCCCCAGATCGCATTGTAAATCTGTTCCCGACTTAATACACGATTTGCATTTTCCGCCATGTACAAAAGGATTTGAAATTCCTTTGTGGAAAGCTCCACCCGTTTGTCGTGATGAAACACTTCAAAGGTATCTTTATTGATGGTCAAAGTCCCACTATGAATCGATTTGGTAGCGGATATGTATCGATTTTCCCGGCGCAAATGCGCACGTACGCGGGCGATCAACTCGGAGATGCTGAACGGCTTCAGGATATAATCGTCAGCACCCACTTCCAACCCGATGACCCGATCCAATTCCCGATCCTTCGCACTGAGAAATAAAATGGGAATGTTGACGGAATTACGTATTTTTCGGCACACATCCAAACCATCCATCTCCGGCATCATGATGTCGAGCAATATTAAGGAGAGAGTGGGGTCAAGTGCTTTTTCCAACGCTTCTTTGCCATTTTGCGCTTCGACTGTGAGGAAGCCTTCATCCTGGAAGCTTTCCGCCAGCAAGCGCACGATATCTGGATCATCATCTGCAATTAAAATGGTAGGGCTAGTCATCGAAAAAGACCTCCTTATTCACTATTATTATAAATAGTTACGCTTCTCAGGAATATAAGGAGTAAATGCCTTCACAGTAAAAAAAAGGCGCTCCAGTAATGCGGAGCACCTTTTCTGTTAGGCGACTACTTAGCTTTTGTTGTCGTTGTCGCTTTGTACTGGGAAGTTCATCCAGCCACCGCCGAGCGAGAAAGGAACGTCAGCTGTGTCAACTGCAGGTGTAGTTGTAGCAGTAGTACCATCTGTAGTTGATGGAACAGGTGCGACTTCTTCTGTTACTGGATTTGTGATAGCGTGATTTTCCCCAACAAATGTGCTGAAGAAGCTAGAAGTGCCTTCAGTTTCGCCTGGCTCGCTAGCCGCAAATGCTGGAACAGCCAAAGAAGCAGTAACAGCCATTACAGCTGTGAGTGTGAGAAAACGACAGGTTTTTTTCATGGTATTCATCCTCCATCTTTCCCTTTCCCCAAGGGAGATCATCTTCATAACCAGTTATAAACGACATTTCTGTAGTAGCTCTGAAAAAAGTATGAAGGTTTATGAAGATTGGATGTAGAACAAGCCTGAAAGTGTGTTTTTTACCAAAATAATTATTTTCGGAATAAACTTACGCTAGAAATCGTTCAAAATAGTTGATATTTTAATAATAATTATGTAGTACTAGAAGTGTAGGATTTAAATTCAAGGGAGATGTAGAAGATGGAGTGTCAGTTAACGGTTACCCTGACAGAACAGAAAAAAGAAAAGCCTGCTAGTGACAAACTCGGTTTCGGCGTGCATTTCACCGACCACATGTTCACAATGGACTACACAGAAGGAAAAGGCTGGCACGATCCGCAAATCGTACCGTATTCCCCGCTCACACTCGATCCAGCTGCAATGGTGTTCCACTATGGCCAAGCTGTATTCGAAGGCTTGAAGGCTTACCGCAACCATGAAGATAAAGCGTGGTTGTTCCGACCAGATCAAAATTTCAAAAGAATGAATCGTTCCCTGAGCCGTCTCAGCATGCCTTTGATTGACGAGGCATTCATGATCGAAGCTCTGAAGCAGCTAGTTGCCACTGAAAAAGAGTGGATTCCAACAGATAGTGGAACTTCCTTATATATTCGTCCGTTTGTGATCGCGACCGAGCCTTGCTTTGGCGTCCGCGCTTCGCATACGTACAAATTCATCATTCTGCTTTCCCCAGTAGGCGCTTACTACTCTGGAGGGATGAAGCCGGTAAAAATTTATGTGGAAAACAATTACGTTCGTGCCGTACGAGGCGGAACAGGTAACGCAAAAGTAGCCGGAAACTACGCGGGTAGCCTGAAAGCACAGGAAGAAGCAAAGGAAAAAGGCTACGAGCAAGTCCTGTGGCTGGATGGTATCGAGAACAAATACGTGGAAGAAGTCGGGAGCATGAACGTCTTCTTCAAAGTGAAAGGTGAAGTGTGGGTGCCTGCATTGAATGGCAGCATCCTGGAAGGCATCACCAGAGACTCCACGATCCATATGCTGAAAGACTGGGGCGTTACCGTCGTTGAAAAACGCATTTCTATGGAAGAACTGTATGAAGCCTACACCAAAGATGAGCTCGAAGAAGCGTTCGGAACGGGTACGGCTGCTGTGATTTCCCCAATCGGCGAAATGAACTGGAACGGCCACCAAATGATCATCAATGGCGAGCAAACGGGTGAATTGACGACTAAGCTGTACGATCAAATGACTGGCATCCAATATGGACTGCTGGAAGACAAGTTCGGCTGGTCCGTAGAAGTAACGAAGTAGCATGGCATCAACGAAGGAACAGGCACAGTTGCCCTCTCATCAGGGTGGCTGTGCTTTTTTGGCGTATTGCATGGATCATTTTGGGATAGCTACAAGGCTGTCCCTTTTTTCTTTGGGTGAGGTGGGATAAACTTCGTGATTCGGGCTTGCAAATCTCTGACGAAATCATTAACTGACCAGGAAAAGGGAGAAAAAAGCGAAGGTATTTGGGGCACAGCCGAGGCGAAATAGAAAAAGTGGAACACGCCTGAGCGTCCAACTTGAATGGACGCCGTTCCACTTTTGAAATGGAGCCGTGCAGGGATGTCCTCCGTGCAAGTGACCCTACTAACCTGGAGCATTTTTTCTCCCTTTTCCTTATCGATCAAAAGTTTATGATCGCAAAAAATAGGAATGGTAAAAATATTGAAAAGAAAGGTAAAGATAGTCGAAAGAAAAATAGTTAGAAAATTATTAAAATTAGAACTACGGAATGATTCATTTTTGTTTTCATCTGAAATAAGAGGGGGCATTCATTTGAAAAGAAAACACATGCTACAATCCATTCTCGCCCTATCCGTGCTGTTCACAACGGTTCTCGCAGGTTGTTCATCCGGACAGCCAATCAGTCCATCCAACAATGCAAGCACCACAGTGAGCAGTCAGACAGGAGCAGCGCCAGCAACAGGCGGAGGTACATTGATCATCGCTCGTCTTTCAGATGCAAACAATCTCGATCCTCACTTCAGTACTCAAATCAATTCCATGGCAGTCGTTCAACACAAGTTGTACGAGGGACTCGTGATGCTGGATCAAAACAGCGAGTACAAGCCACTCCTGGCAAGTGAATGGAAGCAGCTCGACGACCTCACATGGGAGTTTGTCCTGCGTGACGGTGTGACTTTCCATGACGGTACTCCCTTTGATGGAGAAGCAGTGAAAAAGACGATTGCCCGCATTTTGGACAAAAAAGCGCCGACACCGAAGGCGAATATGTTTGGCATGATTAAAGAAGTAAAGGTAGTGGATTCGCATAAAGTGCAAATCATCCTGCACTATCCGTTTGCTGGTTTGTTGTCCGTATTGGCGAGCGCAGAGGGTGGAATCATCAGTCCTAAAGCGATGGAGCAATATGGAAAAGATTTGAACAAACATCCAGTCGGAACGGGACCATTCGTCTTTGAATCGTGGACGCCGGGACAAGAAATCGTTTTGGTGAAGAACGAAAAATATTGGGGAACCAAGCCCAAAATAGACAAAGTTGTCTTTAAAACAGTACCAGAGGACACCACGCGCGTGGCGATGGTCGAGACTGGTGAAGCGCATATCGCTGAACAATTGCCAGTGACGGAAATTGAGCGCGTAAAAAATTCCTCGAGCATGACTCTGGGGCGCTATGAATCCTTTGCGGTCGATCACATCGGGATGAATGTCACGATGAAGCCTTTTGATGACGTGCGGGTCCGTCAAGCCATTGCCCATGCCATCGACAAGGAAGCCATTATCAAAGGCGTGTATAACAATGTCGGGAAAGTCGCGATCTCCACACTGGGACCAAAAGTGATCGGATATAGCCCCAATCTGAAAACACCGGAATACGACCTGAACAAAGCGAAACAGTTGCTCGCAGAAGCGGGTTATGCGAATGGCTTCAAGGCAACGGTATACCTAAATGACAACAAGGCTCGCATCAACGTAGCGGAGGTTCTGCAATCACAGTTGAAAGGCATCGGGATCGACTTACAAATCCAGGTGATGGAATTCGGGGCGTATCTGGACCTGGCGGGTAAAGGTCAAGCGCAGATGTTTATCAGCGGCTGGGGAAATGCAACGGGTGACGCCGACTACAATCAGTACAATCTATTCCACAGCACATCGCACGGGGTGCCAGGCAACCACTCTTTTTATTCAAATCCAAAGGTCGATGCGCTGATCGAAGCAGGACGAAAGGAAAAAGATCCGCAAAAACGCAAAGAAATCTACGAGCAGGCGCAGCAAATCGAGATGGACGAAGTCCCGTTACTCCCTTACCGCAGCAGCGAAAATCTCGCCGCCATCGCGAAAAACGTGCAAGGCGTGACGATCAGTCCGTCCGGTTATGTGGAAATCAATGATGTGACGATTCAATAGTAATGAAAAAGGATAGAGGATCAGATCATTTCTGACCGCCTCTATCCTTTTTTTGTGGCATCAATACGTAAATTTGTTGATGAGCGACTTGAGCTATTCAGGTAGCGAAGCCAACGCTTGGGAGGATGCTCAAATGTCTTCCGTAGACGTGCCTATTCAACAATGGAATATATCGGAAAAATGGATGTGTATAGTTAGCATTAAAAATCAGTAAAGAAAGTGAAAATAGAAGTAAAGAGAGTGAAAAAATATAGACAGAATTGTAGGTAAAATGAGACATGCGCGAATGATGAAATAATTAACATAATAAGGACGCGCGAAAGAGGGGGACATCTACATGAAAAAGACGCGCTTTTTTCAGACGCTGATCGCGCTGACAGTTGCCGTTTCGGCAGCGTTGGCTGGTTGTTCGTCAGGTCAGGAAGCTAGTCAGGGCACCAATGGATCCGCACAGCCGGGAGCCGGCGCAGCTGCGGGCAAAACGGGTGGAACATTGGTTATCGCACGGTTGTCCGATGCGAACAATCTGGATCCGCACTTCCTCACCCAAATCAATTCCGCTGCCATTATTCATCACAAGGTGTACGAAGGACTTGTTCGGATGGACAAGGAGAGCAAGTACATCGGATCTCTGGCTACGGAATGGAAGCAGCTGGACGATATGACGTGGGAATTCAAACTGCGCCAAGGCGTTACGTTCCACGATGGCGCGCCGTTCAATGCGGAGGCGGTCAAGAAGACAATCGCTCGCGTACAAGACCCGAAAGTCGGTTCCAACCGGGCCAATCTGTTTGAAGCGATCAAAGAAGTGAAGGTCGTGGATGACCAGACGGTTCAAATTATTTTGCAATACCCGTTTGCGCCGCTCTTGTCTGTGTTGGCAAGCGCAGAAGGTGTCATTCTTTCACCAAAAGCAATCGAACAGTACGGAAAAGATTTAACCAAACATCCGACTGGTACCGGTCCGTATAAATTTGAATCGTGGACACCTGGACAAGAAGTGGTTCTCGTGAAAAACGACAGCTACTGGGGTGGACAGCCGAAGCTGGACAAGGTCGTCTTTAAAACCGTTCCAGAGGACACGACCCGCATTGCCATGGTAGAAACAGGCGAAGCACAAGTAGCCGAACAATTACCTGTTACCGAAGTAGATCGCGTGACAAATTCCGGAAGTATGACTCTAGGACGATTCGATTCCTTCTCTAGCGATCACATCGGAATCAACACGAAGAAAAAGCCGTTTGATGACGCACGCGTCCGCCAGGCAATCGCCTATGCAGTCGATAAAGAATCGATCATCAAAGGTGTATATAATGACGTAGGTAAACCAGCGCACTCCTCCATCACACCGGCCATGGTCGGATACAGCGAAAACGTAAAAGGTATGGACTACAATCTGGAAAAAGCGAAGCAATTGCTGACCGATGCAGGTTATGCAAATGGCTTTAAAGCAACGATTTACTTGAATGACAACAAAGCCCGCATTAACGTAGCAGAGGTTCTTCAACAACAGCTGAAACAAATCGGTATCGATCTGCAAGTGAAGGTTCTGGAATTCGGTGCATACATCGACGCAGCATCCAAAGGTGAAACGGATCTGTTCATCAGCGGTTGGGGAAATGCCACTGGAGACGCGGATTACAATCAGTACAACCTGTTCCACACTAAATCGCAGGGTGCACCAGGAAACCACTCCTTCTACAGCAATCCAGAAGTGGACAAGCTGATCGAAGACGGTCGCAAGGAAAAAGATACGGACAAGCGCAAGCAGATTTATGAGCAAGCACAGCAAATCGAAATGAATGACGTCGCGCTGATTCCTTACCGTTTCTCTGAGAATCTCGCAGCTATTCAAAAGGGTGTAGAGGGCGTTTGGATCAGCCCAGCTGGTCACATCGAGGTTGACGACGTAACTCTTCCATAATAACGAGTCAGTTGAGCAGCATAGCGAGATGCCTGTCGGGGTCGAGCTATGCTGTTGGTCTATAAAGAATACGTATAGAAATTAGATGATCGATGGGGGCGTTGAAGCATGTGCAAAAACAAAGCGTGGAAATGGGTTTTTACAAGTGTGCTTACGGCAGGACTATTGGTGACAGGGTGTTCGACTGGGAAAGAGCAAGAGACAGCCAGCAAGCCAGCCGGAAATGAAGCGCAATCTGCGCCAAAGACATTGATCATCGCTCGTCAGTCTGATGCCAACAACTTGGATCCGCATTTTATTTCCGCCATCAATGCGGCGAGTGTGGTCCAGCATAAAGTTTACGAAGGGCTGATCCAGCGGAATGAAAGCATGGAATTCAAACCAATGCTGGCAACCGAGTGGAAGCAGCTAGATAACGTGACGTGGGAATTCAAGCTGCGTCAGGATGTCAAATTCCATGATGGAACACCATTTAATGCACAAGCAGTAAAGGCAACCATCGGTCGTGTGCTTGATGAAAAAGTGGGTTCTCCACGGGCTACTCAGTTTAAAATGATTAAAGAAGTGAAGGTCATCGATGACTACACCGTCCAATTCAAGCTGGACTATCCGTACTCGCCGC
Source organism: Brevibacillus choshinensis (assembly GCF_001420695.1). Classification (NCBI taxonomy): domain Bacteria; kingdom Bacillati; phylum Bacillota; class Bacilli; order Caryophanales; family Paenibacillaceae; genus Brevibacillus; species Brevibacillus choshinensis. Next base: position 379,235 of record NZ_LJJB01000007.1, read on the forward strand.
TGCTTTCGATTCTGGCGAATCACGAGGGAAGCATCATTAGTCCGAAAGCCATCGAACAATATGGCAAAGACTTGAGCAAGCATCCCGTAGGCACGGGGCCGTTTGTCCTCGAGTCATGGACTCCGGGTCAGGAAATCGTTCTCGTGAAAAATGATAACTACTGGGGACAAAAAGCAAAGGTGGATAAGGCCGTCTTCAAGGTCGTTCCAGAAGATACGACAAGAATCGCCATGGTGGAGACAGGAGAAGCTCACATCGCAGAGCCTTTGCCAGTCACGGAAATCGATCGGGTAAAAAGCTCCGCGCAGATCGATTTGTACCGCAGTGAAGGTTTGGGAACGGAATTCGTCGGTTTCAATACGAAGAAAAAGCCGTTTGATGATGTGCGTGTACGGCAGGCGATCAGCTATGCGATTGAGACCGATGCGATCATCCAGGGAGTATTCAATCAGGTAGGAACCAAGGCCAATTCCGCGATGAGCCCAAAAGTACTTGGCTACAGCAAAAAGCTGCAGGGGTACGCTTTCGATCCCAATGTAGCGAAGGCATTGCTAAAAGAAGCAGGTTACCCGAACGGCTTCAAGACGACCATTTGGACGGGCGATCGCAAAGAGCGGATCAATATGGCGGAGGTCATCCAGTCGCAATTAAAAGGAATCGGCATCGATGTGCAAGTGAAAGTTCTCGAATACGGAGCCTATCTGGATGCGGAAGATAATGGAGAGACGGATATGTTCATCAGCGGTTGGGGAAATGCCACAGGAGACGGCGACTACAACCAATACAATCTGTTCCACTCCAGCTCTCTTGGCAAAGGTGGAAATACGACGTTTTATGTAAATGCCACCGTGGACCAATTGATTGAAGAAGGACGCAGGGAACAAGATCCGGAAAAACGAAAAGACATTTATGCACGTGCGCTAGAAATTGAATCAAGCGAAGCGCCGATGGTTCCGATCCGCAATTTGGAGAACGTCGCAGCGGTAGGGAAAAACGTAAAAGGATTTTGGATCAGTCCATCAGGGTATATGATGATCAATGATATTACGATTGAGTGATAGGGAGAGAAATGAATGACGGATCGAAACGAAAGCTTCTGGATTGCCAATGCCATGTTGGAATGCGGCTTTGAATGGAAGGAAGGGAGGGTAGACCGTACTCAAACGGAGCGGTTTCATGTGCAAGTGAAAGGGGAGCGCGTCGAGAAGATCGTCCCTGCATCAGAATCGCTTCCAGAAGGAGTGCAGAGCTGGGATGCCTGCGGACTTCTCATGCTGCCTTCCTTTCGGGAAATGCATATTCATTTGGATAAAACGTTTTATGGCGGACCGTGGCAGGCGTGTATCCCTGCTCCCAATCGATTTTTCCGTATTGAACAGGAGCAGGAGCTGTTGCCCAAACAGCTCCCGGTGGTACAAGAGCGGGCAGAAAAGCTGTTGCACTTGTTGCAATCAAACGGTGCTACGCATGTTCGTACCCACTGCAATATTGACCCGGTCATCGGGTTGAAAAACATGGAGGCTACCCTTCGAGCTCTGGAGACTTACAGGGGGAAACTTTCCTGGGAAATGGTGGCCTTCCCCCAGCATGGACTACTGCGGAGTCAGTCGGTAGGTTTGATGCGAGAAGCTCTGCAAAATGGGGCAAACTTGGTAGGTGGGGTGGATCCTGCTACATTTGATGAAGATATTGAAAAGTCGCTACATACGGTCATGGATTTAGCGGTAGAAGCAAATGCGGATATCGATCTGCACCTGCATGAGCCGGGACACCTGGGGGTATTCATTATGAAGCGATTGGCTGCCTTGACCGAGGAAGCCGGCTGGCAGGGACGTGTAACCATCAGTCACGCTTATGGATTGGGAGAAGTCCCAGAGCTTATCGCGGCAGAAATCGCTGAGCTACTCGCTCATTTGCGAATTTCCGTCATATCGGCGGTTCCGATCGACATGCCCACCATACCTGTTCCGCTCTTACAGGCAAAAGGAGTCCGTGTATCTCTTGGTAACGACAACATTACCGATCACTGGGATTCATTCGGTACGGGGGACATGCTGCAAAAAGCGAATCGACTCGCGGAACGTTTCCGCTGGACGGATGAAGGGAGGCTGTCCCGGGCGCTGAGCTTCATCACGGGCGGAGTGACTCCTTTGGACGATAAAGGCAATCGCGTTTGGCCTCGAGTCGGTGATAGGGCAGATGCTGTATTTGTTGACGCGAGTTGTTCAGCAGAAGCCATCGCTCGACAATCTACGAAAGCTGCTGTCATGTTTCAAGGCAGCCTCGTTTGGCAAAAGGAATCATAATGTGTGAAGTTAAACAAAAGTAAAAATATTATAAATAGATGTAAAGATGCTGAAAGGCTAGTTTGACCCCTTGCCGTATAATGCAGTTAAGCAAACATTGCAGAAATTTCGACAGCATCTTACAGGGGGACATTCAGATGAAGAAAGCACGCTTGTTTGGATCCTTGCTCGCCTTGACGCTAACCGTCGGAGCAGTATTGACAGGTTGCGGTGCAGGACAAGAGCAAACAGGTTCAGGAAACTCGGCACCAGCGGAAAGTCCGAAGGCAGGAGGAACGCTGATCGTGGCTCGCAAAGCAGACGCGAACAATCTCGATCCTCACTTCATTACCAATATTCCATCCGCAAACTACATCTATGGCAAAGTATATGAAAGCTTGATTTCACGAGATAAAAATTCCGAGTACAAGCCTACACTTGCGACGGAGTGGAAGCAAGTGGACGATCTGACGTGGGAGTTCAAGTTGAGAACCGGCGTAACCTTCCATGACGGAGCTCCTTTCAACGCGGAAGCCGTGAAAAAGACGTTTGAACGGGCAAAGGATCCAAAGGTCGCTTCGCCACGCGCATCCAATTTCTCCATGATCAAGGAGATCAAAGCAGTTGACGATCAGACCGTGCAATTTATTTTGGATTATCCATTTGCTCCATTGCTCTCCATCTTGGCGAGCTCTGAGGGCAGCATTCTCAGTCCAAAAGCGATTAGCGAGCATTCTGACACGCTTTCCAAGCAGCCAGTGGGGACGGGACCGTTCAAGTTTGAATCTTGGACGCCAGGTCAAGAAATGACGCTCGTGAATAATGACAGCTACTGGGGTGAAAAACCAAAGGTAGATAAAGTCGTTTACAAGGTCGTACCAGAAGACACAACTCGTATCGCCATGATCGAAGCAGGCGAGGCTCATATCGGAGATCAGTTGCCTGTGACTGAAGTAGAACGCGCCCAAACATCACCGAACATGACCATGGTTCGCGCGGAAGGCTTGGGAGTCGAATACATTGGTTTCAACGTAACGAAAAAACCTTTTGATGACATTCGCGTTCGTCAGGCTATCGCGCATGCCATTGAAAAGGAAGCGATCGTCAAAGGCGTGTATAACAACGTAGGGAACGAAGCGGTATCCGCTATGTCCTCCAAAGTGATCGGTTACAATCCGAATCTGCAGGACTACTCCTATGATGTCAATGAAGCGAAAAAGCTCCTCGCCGAAGCAGGCTACGCAAACGGCTTTAAAACGACAATCGTGACAGATGACCGCAAAGAGCGGATGAACGTAGCAGAGGTGATTCAATCCCAGCTGAAGGGGATTGGCATCGATGTGGAAATTAAAGTGATGGAGTACGGAGCTTATCTCGAATTCACCGACAAAGGTGAGCACGATATGTTCATCGGCGGTTGGGGCAATGCCACGGGAGATGGTGACTACAACCAGTACAACGTGTTCCATAGTTCTTCCAAAGGTAGTGCCGGCAACCTCGCATTCTACAACAATCCAGAAGTGGACAAGTTGATTGAAGACGGACGCCGTGAAAAAGATCCACAGAAGCGCAATGAAATTTACGCCAAGCTGCAAGAAATCGAGCTGAAAGAAGCGCCGGTCATTCCGATCCGTACGATCGATCATGTATCGGTGACAGCAAAAGATGTTCGTGGCTTCTGGTTGAGTCCAGTAGGATACCTGATGCTGGATAAGGTAACGATTCAATAGAGAAAAAGGGGATGGCGTATCGCGCTATCCCCCGATTCTGTTGGGAGGAACCCCTCATCATGAGAATACAATCCCCAGGCTGGCATGAATCGCTGGGAGCCTTGCAATGGTTTGTTTATTTGCTCGTCTATTCGATTCCTATCCCCATCGTGATCGGAGGGCTGTACCATTTGCCTGCTCCCGAGGTAGAAGGACTGATGCAGCGAACGTTCCTCGTGGCAGGAGCAACGACTGTCCTGCAAGGAGTGTTCGGACATCGCCGGCCGATTATTGATGGGCCTGCTGGCATTTGGCTGAGCGTATTTGTCATTCTCGGAGATATGGCGCTACGGAGTGGTGGTGATCCTGCAAACACTTTGTCATTGCTTACGGGTAGCATGATGCTAGCAGGAATTGTCCTGCTGCTCATCAGCAGAGTGGCACATCGATTTGCGGGCTGGTTTACACCCCTGGTGACTGGCTCCTTTATGCTCTTGCTCTCCATTCAATTGGGAGGCGTGTTTTTGAAAGGAATGCTGGGGGCGGGGCATGGCCCCTTGACGAGTACGCATGCTTTACCTGGACTCATTGCGATAGGCGTTTTTCTATTTGTCTTTGGTTTGTCTGTATGGGGAAAAGGATGGTGGAAAAGCTATGCCGTCCTGATCGGGATCGCAGTCGGTTGGCTCGTTTTCTCCTGTCTGGGGCTGCGACCAATGAGTGTTGCGAATCTCACTTGGTTTCGACTTCCGGAAGTATTTGTCTGGGGAGCGCCACACTTGGATCTTGGAATGGCCATAGCGGTTTTCCCTCTTATCTTGATGCTGCTCTCTAGCACCATGGCTGCGACTGAATCGATGGATCAGGTTCTCGAAAAGCAGGCAGAGGAGGACCCGAAGCATGTGTTTCGAAGCACCGCAGTAAGTGGGGTGACGCATTTGCTTTCTGCTTCCTTTTCTACGGTAGGCATCGTTCCGCTAGGGGGAAGTGCTGGTTATGTTCGGATGACAGGGCATCGCAGAATCGCTCCTTTCTTGATAGGTGGGCTGATCATGGCGTGTCTTTCCTTCATGCCAGCCGTCATTGGTGTGCTGACGATGCTGCCCGCACCTGTTGCCTATGCTGTCGAGCTGGCCGCATTTGTCCCCATGGTAGGCCTGGGAGTGAGGGCCATTATGCGGGAGGCCATGACTGAGCGGAGACTGACGATTTTAGGGGTGACACTCCTCGTGGGGACATCGCTTCTATTCTTGCCAGCGGATACGTTTGCAGCGGCGCCTGCTATCGTCCAATACATCGCGGGCAATGGTCTTTTGGTGGGAGTGCTGATTGTATTGATATTAGAGCGAATTTGGGTGGAACCTGATTCGAAAGGAAAGAAATCGTCGCTAAAACCCTCGATGAAATGTTAGAAATATGTTATATTTTCTGACATATAGCTCTTTTGGGAGGGGGATTTGTGTGAGCTGGTTTCTTTCCGGCTTTTTTCTTTCGCTTTCACTTTGTCTGGATCTGGGTATCGTGAACGTCGCCATTATTCGTACCGGTGTGGCGAGAGGCTTGCTTCCGTCCTTTTTGATCGGGGTCGGCTCCAGCTTTGGTGACTTGATCTACGCCTTACTTTCCATGTTAGGCATTTCTTTGCTCCTTGAAAATCGCATCGTCCGCTGGGTGCTCTGGCTGGGTGGAACGGTCATCTTGCTGTACATGACCTGGAACATGATCAAAGAGTTCCGCAGACCAAAGGAGATTGACCTGCAAGAATCGGAAGAGCGACAGATCGATCGCAGACGGAGCTGGAAGGACTTTTCCTCAGGACTCGGTCTGGCGTTAGCTTCCCCGTCCGCAATTCTTTGGTTCGCGACGATTGGCGGAAGTGTCATCGCTTCATCCAATGCAGATTCGACAGCAGATCTTCTCCTGTTTTTCGGTGGCTTCTTTGTGGCCTCCATCACCTGGTCACTGTTTATGGCAGGGGTGTCGAGCCAAGGGGGCAAATGGTTAGGAAACAGACTCGTTCGTGGTTTTTCGTTTGTTTCTGCCCTGCTTTTTCTCTATTTCGCGGGCAAGGTCTTCATAGACGGCTATCATACATTGCTGTAGTCAACACTCGTGATCATTGGTAAGGTATTATTAGAACGTCATTCACGAAGAGGTGGAATCGAATGAAGGAAGAACAGCTGGATATCTTCGACGAAACAGGGGCGCATATCGGAGTCGCAGCGAGATCAGAGGTACACCGCCTTGGACACTGGCATCAGACCTTTCATTGCTGGATTTATCGGGTGCTTGAAGGCAAGATTCAGCTGCTGTTTCAAAAACGACATCCCGAAAAGGATACGTTTCCGGATCTCTTGGACATTACGTCAGCGGGGCACCTGGTAGCCTCTGAGGAGCCAGAGGACGGGGTACGAGAGCTGGAGGAGGAACTGGGGCTTACTGTTTCCTTTGATGAGCTCCATCGCATCGGGGTGATCAAGGATGTGGGGACCGCTCCAGGCATTATCGACAAGGAGCTATGCCATGTGTTTGCCTATCCATTTGACCAGCCTCTGCACGACTATGTTCTGCAACCGGAAGAAGTCACGGGTCTGGTTTGGGTTGATCTGGACGAACTGGAGCTACTGTTTGCGGGAAGCGGGGACAAGCTCGAAGTGGCAGGATTTTTGTCCGAGCCGGATGGGACGAGGCAAGACGTCGTTCTGCAAGTAGATCAAACGGCGTTTGTGCCGCACGAGAGCCATTACTATCAGCAGGTATTTACCGCCATACGCGTGCTTGGAAATGCCATATAAAACGGAATATGTTGGGGAATAATACCTTGCCTGCTGCATGTCAGGCGGGTATTTTTATTTACAGGCGACCTCGGCAAGTCTTGGGGGAACTGTGCTATACTGTTACAATGCTTTTTTAGATAGAGATGCATGGGTAGATAGAGAGGAGATTTCAATGAGGGCAAAAATCATGGTGGCGTTGATGCTGGCGACGTTCCTGGCAGCGATGGAAGGGACGATTGTGAGTACGGCAGTGCCTCGGATTACGAGTGAGTTGTCAGGATTTGAACAGGTCAGCTGGGTGTATGCCATTTACATGCTGGCAACGGCAGTTTCTGCGCCGATTTACGGAAAGCTGGCCGATTTGTTTGGTAGAAAAAACGTTCTCATGTTCGGAATCGGTATTTTTCTGGTAGGTTCTACACTATGTGGACTCGCGATGTCCATGGAGCAGATGATTATTTATCGTGCGATACAGGGCTTGGGAGCAGGTTCTGTCATGCCGATTACGATGACCATTATCGGGGACTTGTACAATGACCAGTCCTCACGTGCAAAGGCACAGGGATGGATTAGTGCGGTATGGGGTCTGTCCGGTGTAGCAGGTCCATTGGTAGGCGGATTCTTGGTTGATACCATCTCTTGGCGTTACATTTTCTTCTTGAACTTGCCTTTTGGTTTCTTGTCCTTTTTCATGCTCGTTCTCTTTTACAAGGAGAAGCTCGGCGTCAAGGCCAAGCGTCATATTGATTATCCAGGGGCGCTCATCTTCAGTATCGGGACGATTGCTCTGCTGTACGCCCTCTTGACAGGTAGCCAAAATCAGTCGTGGTTGAGCCCGACGATTATTTCCTTGATTGTATTTAGCTTGATGACATATGTGATCTTCGTGTCAGTAGAGAGAAAGTCACCTGAGCCTTTGATCCCTCTCTCCTTGTTTACGAACCGCAACGTCACACTGATCAACGTGCTGACTCTGCTCATCAATGCGATCGTGATCAGTCTGGTGGTCTACTTGCCGATCTGGAGTCAGGGGGTACTGGGAGAGAGCGCGACCATGGCTGGTTTCGTCCTCACGCCCATGCCCGTTTGCTGGACATTCGGTTCGGTCATTTCAGGCAATTTGCTAGGACGACTGCGCGTGGAACAATTGATTACTGGTGGCACGGCTGTACTGACGATCGCATCGATACTTCTATTTTTCCTATCGGCTCATTCACCAGGCTTCTTCATTTATGTGGCGGTCGGCTTGATCGGCTTGGGGATGGGGCTCATCAGTCCGATCGTCATGGTCAAGATTCAAGCGTCCGTTCCAGTAGACAAGCGCGGGACAGCAGTCGCGTTGAATACCTTCACCGCTACGTTTAGCCAGACCTTTGGGGCAGCTGTATTCGGTATGTTCTTCAACATGGTGACGGTAGCGAGCGGTCAAAAAAATCTCGGCTCCTCGTTTGAGAGTGGTGGGATGCCCGTCGAGCAGCTGATACACATCCGCGACATTTTAGCGTCAGGAGTACACGTCGTTTTCACGGGGACATTAGTGGTCGCTGCATGCAGCTTTGTTCTCGCTCTGATGATCGCAAAAGCGCAACGTGGGACTGTTGAAATGAAAGGGAAATAAGAAAAGACGTCGGTGATTTGGCCGGCGTCTTTTTCATAATATCGGAAAGTAAAAATTTTGAGGGATTACAAGCTCTTTATTTATCAATAGGAAAATAAAAAAGATGGGGATATCAACATAGCTGAGGCGGGGAGAAGCAGGTTTCCGATCTCCGCTCCGGTCTACACCCTGCGAAGAAGGTAAGACTGTCCGCTCCGCAACGATTCACGGGGAAGCGGTAAAGTAGTAGTCGCTTCGCGGGGAACACAGAGGTACCGCTTCTTGATCCCGTGAATTCGTTGCTCCGCTAAGCTGGGTTCCGAAGTCGCTCCGCCTGGAAACCTGCTTCTCCTGCGAGCTTTTGTGGTTTCTAGCTACCTGGTTTTTACGAGATTCATGGGGGGAAATACTTATTCTCCCAATCGCTTGCGCTTCTAAGGGAGTTGGTGAAACAAGCTTTCGTTCTTCGTAGGCATTGTCCCATGTAAGGTTGTTCTCAAAGAATTTCCGGGGAAAGGCAAGTGGAAGATTCAAGGCTGGCCGAGGAAAAAGGAGAAATAAGCGAAGATCTTTGGGGCACCCGCCGAAGCGGAATGGGAAAAGAGAAACACGGTCTTAAGCGTACACCTCTGAGATTCACCCGTGAATCGGCTGCTTTGGACGCGGTTTCGCTTTATCTATGGAGATGTACAGGGATGACCCCCAGCAGGGGACCCAAGAAGCTGGAGCGTTTTCTCCTTTTTCCTCTCCTCCACCACAGTTTGATTGACCACCAAACCAAAGGACGCGGGCGAAGTTCCCGGGTTTTTCTAATTATGTGTTCAAAAAAGTACATTTTTCCAAAAAATTCAAAAATATGATTGCCTAATCCCCAGAATGTTGGGTACTATTTTCCTGTAAGAAAATGGGGAAATACAAATCGCGACAGAAGGAGTGCAGTGGACGATGGAGGAAATTCGGCCGATTTCACTTGAGGATATCAATGAGGTTGTCAGAATTACTGCGATGGCTTACCCAGGAAGCAATCTCCTTGCACCCGAAAACCAGAAACGTTTTACCGAACGAGTACGAGACACGCTGGATAACGACCAAAATGCCAGCTTCCATGGGTTGTTTCGGGAACAACGTCTGGTAGGAGTCATGAAGTGGCACGATCTACCGATGAATGTACATGGAGTTCCGCTGCTGACAGGCGGTATCGGGACTGTCGCAGTTGATTTGTTGCATAAGAAGGAAAAAGTGGCGAAGGCCATGCTGCGAGGATTTCTCACGACCTACCGTGAACGTGGGGTCAGTCTGGTATCGCTCTACCCATTTCGTGTTGATTTTTACAAGAAGATGGGTTTTGGGGTAGGGACCAAGATCAATCAATACCGGATAAAGCCTGCCAGTCTGCCCTATACGTCCAAGGATCAGGTCTTCTACTTGGGAGAGGCAGACAGGGAGCAGATTCTGGCTTGCTATCATCGCATTGTCCGACAAACGCACGGAATGATCAAAAAGACAGAGCGGGAGCTGAAGAGCTTTCTGGAACAACCGGAACAGGTCGTTGTCGGATATAAAAAAGAGGGGAAAATAAATGGCTATTTAGTGTTTCAGTTCCAACGCTGCCACGACGAGAACCGCTTGCAAAATGACATCGTAGTTAAAGAATTTTTGTACGAGACGTATGAAGCGATGGCGCAGCTGCTGTCCTTTTTGCAAAGTCAATCGGATCAGATCAATCGAATCGTCCTGACGACAGCGGATGAGGATTTTCATGTCCTGCTGTCTGACCCCGGAAACGGTACGGATAGGATACTGCCAAGTGTTTATCACGAGAGTCACGTGTCTGGTGTCGGCCTGATGTATCGTGTGATTGATGTAACCGGATTTTTCCACCAGCTGTCCCAGCGTCGTTTTGGCAAGGAGAGCTGTCTGCTGCGTTTGAACATACGCGATACATTTCTTCCGGAGAACGAGGGAAGCTGGCTGATTGATTTTCGGGAGGGACTCCCTCATGTCATCGAGGAAGGAACAGCCGATGTTGAGCTCGGGATGGATATTTCTGACTTTTCTTCCCTCGTGATGGGGGCGGTCGGCTTGCGCAAATTGCATCTGTATGGACTAGCTGAGGTAAGTGATGAAAAAGCGATTCCGCTTTTGGACAGGCTTTTTGCAGCAAGAGAAAAGCCGAGGAGCACGACGCCTTTCTAAAATGTGAAATTGTCACGATTTTGACACAAGTAGGTATCTTTACTTCTTGCCTCCCATATCATGGTACAAAATGGGAGGGGGGTAAGTGGGTGATTTATTTAACGCTCGTCATCTTTTTTGGTTTTTTACTCGTGGTCTGGTTTGTAGTCAAACTCCTCTTCCGTCTAGACCGTCGCGATTCGATCACGCACGACCAGCGTCAGCTTTGGGAACAATATGATGTGAACTTGCAGGACATACGTTATCCAAAGAAGAAAAAGTAAAAGGAAGAAGGCGCCGATATCAGGCGCTCTTTCTGTTGCCAGTCAAGGTGTGACAGTCCAGTGCAACTATTTCCAGAGAAGAGGTGAGCGATATGACAAGCGGTACAGGGGTGCATCAACGAGAGTACTATCGTTTGAAGCTGGAGTATCCCCTCTGTGCAGACATGACGATCGTCCTCATCAAGGGCAAGGCCATGGAAATAGGAAGCACGAAGGTATTGGTAGAGGATTTAGGGGCGGGAGGACTCCGTTTTCTGTCCCATTTGAAAATGCCTGCAAACGACCAGCTCGTTCTTCAGTTCGATTCTGAGCTGTGTGCGGAGCCGATTACGATGTACGGTCACATCGTTCGAACGACACTCTGGGAAGAAGAGTTTTATGAATATGCAGTCCGATTCACGATGGAAGAATCTCAGCATCTCGAGATCAACAGGCTGGTGAACCGGCTGGCCATCCGCTATCGCAATCAAAAAGAAGTGAGGGACAGTCGCTTTTGGAAAGGCGGTAGACGCGAATTTTTGATGCAACAGTCTGACCTCAGCCTGCAGTCCAGCCCGAACTAGACGAAAAGCTCCTATGTTGTGCCTATGAGCCAACGAGGAGCTTTTTCGTTTGACATATAATAAACTAAATGATAAATTGTCTATTATAAATCAAACAAAAGAAAGTAGTGTTTATGGATGTCGCTTGCCGATCAGTTTTGGAATGCTTCTTTTGAAGAATTGAGGCTGGGATATTCGGAACAAGAGCATGATTATTTGTGTTTGCTCTGTGGTGAGACGGTTGAAAAAGGGATCATTTACCCTGTCGATGGACTTCTCTATGAGGCTGCGAAATATATGCGTCACCATATTGAGGCTGACCATGGATCTGTATTTGAGCATCTGAGTCAGTTGGATAAACGAATTACAGGCTTGTCCGATCATCAAAATAGCCTCATGCGCCTTTTTTACCAAGGCATGAGTGATCAGGATGTGCAAAAGGAACTGGGCATTGGGAGCGCGTCTACGATCCGCAACCATCGTTTTGCGTTAAAGGAAAAAGAGCGCCAAGCCAAGGTATTTCTTGTGATGATGGAGCTCATGAAAGGTACGGGCAAAAAGGCCGCGCATGCTTCCCCTGCCCCTTCTGCGTCCGGCAAAAAGCGAGATGCCGAATTGACCGTATCACCTACAGAGTATGCCGAAATCACAAAAAAATATTTTCCCGAAGGTACGCTTGGCGCATTGAATACAATCCCACGCAAGCACAAGCATCGCTTGGTGGTACTCGAGGAGATCGCCAAACGATTTGACCCTGCACAGGTTTACAGTGAAAAAGAAGTGAACGCCATTTTGGAAGGGACTTATGAAGAAGATTACGTTACCGTTCGAAGGTACTTGATTGATTATTCCTTTTTGGGTCGCAACCCGGATGGTAGCCAGTATTGGGTAAAAAACAACGGAGAGGAGCAGGAGAAGCAAATGAATCGAAAACAAGAGCTCAAGCAAATGTATAAAGAAGTGAAGACAGAAGCGGGCGTCTATCAGATCCGAAATACACAAAATGGAAAAGTCTGGATCGATAGTACGACGAACCTGAAGACGATGAACGGGAAACAGTTTATGCTTAAGCATGGGTCCCATACGAGTAAGGCCTTGCAAAAAGAATGGGATCAGTACGGAGAAGGAGCCTTTGTGTTCGAAGTACTGGAGGTACTGGAGAAAAAGAACGAGCCTTACTTCGATGCCGCAGATGCCTTGGAAAAACTGGAAGACAAGTGGCTCGACAAGCTTCAGCCTTATGGTGACAAAGGCTACAACGAGATGAAAAAGCTATAAGAGCTGCCATAATGGCAGCTTTTTCGGCGTCTTGGTTCATCAGTCCAGCAAGTGAAAACGCTCCAGCTGTGCCCACAAGCCTTCCTTCATCAAGATTTCCTTTTGTTTGGAACCGATCAGGTCGAAGTGAGGAAAGGGAGGGCGCTCATGGATGTACGCTGGATTCAATCCGTTCGCCACACACCAATTCACTAGAATAGTGCGATTCGAACAGCCTACCTTCGTGACTGTTTTTGAATCGGGAAAGCGTGGGTCGAGCCAATAATGAGTCAGGTAGGCGATTTCCCCCCTCGTCACGGCTTGCTTCCATTGGTTCAATTCTTCTCGGGTAATTCCAAATGCCACGGGCGTTCATCCTTATCGGTCTTGGTTCGTCCTTTGATTCTTACCATTATAGCAGAACACAAAAAGACAGACTTCCTGTAGCAAAGATGACGGGAAGTCTGTCTTTTCGAATCAATTTACCGAATACCTGGAGGAAGAGACGGTGGAATATAGTTCAACTCTTCATCCGCTGTGATGTAGTCTGTGTTGACCATGAGCAACAGGTAGCGTTTGCCGGTTTGGGGATCACTCAGGATGATATGATCGCGACCGGCAGTTTCCAGTACTCCGCGGAAAATCTTTGCATTCCATTGGCTGTTGTTTTCGAATGTTTGATACACCGTGATGACTTTGCCGCGATTCAGACGCAAAATATTTTCGATGTAAGACTCCTCGACGATTTGACCGGGTGTGTAAGGAATCCCAGGAATCGGAGAACCGCTGGGCTGCATAGGTACCATTTGAGGCTGTTGCTGCTGTGGAAAGCCATATGGCATTTGAGGCGATTGATACATGTCGTATCCGTATTGTTGTTGAGGATACTGAGGGTAAGGCATTTGTTGACTCATGATGAACTCGCTCCTTTATCTATCCTTCTCTAGTTGTAAACGCGTGGGCAATCTGCCGGTGTCGGAACGAAGAAGCAGTGCGCTTTATAACGTCCGGAATTCCGTTGATCCCACCAGGTAGGCGGACAGTTGCCCACTGGTCGATAAAACCATAAGGCGTTTGAAGCCGGATGTGTCCGTTCCCCATTGATCGTGCGCTTGGCTAGACGTTTCTCACGATCTCTGGCGCGTTGATAAAAGTACGGTTTTTGCACCGATTCATAACCGCCCGGAGATTGAAACACCATGTCATTCATGTTTCGGATGTTTTTAAAGTCTAGGCAGTCGGAAAGAATGCGGTTCACGCCGACATTGCCGACCATCAGCATGCCCAGCTCGCCTTCTCCCTCCGCTTCAGCACGAAGCAATCGAGCTAGTAAAGCTACGTCACTCGAGTTTGTTTTGATTACGGCCATTGCTTCACCTCCTCCAAAAACTCACAATTACAATATATGGGCGCACTAGCAATCGGTGATTGGCGGAAATAATTTTTCTCTTAGCTTGTCGAGTACTGTCAGAATGAAACGATTTTTATCAAATTATAATAATATGGAAAAAATAAGAAAAAAGGACTATGTCTCATCCTGTCCTCTTTGTAGTAAATTTGTATTAGTCAAATTATTCAGAAAAATTAGGAGTGATATGCCTTGAATCAAAAGAAAGATCGATCCGCTTCAAAAGGGAGACGAGCTCCCTTTCTTTTTCGCGTTTCCGTGCTGTCGGCGCTCGCACTGACGGCAGTATTCCCTTCCCAGACACTGGCTGCTTCCAAATCAGTAGCTGGTTTTTCACCGGAAAAGGCAGAGTGGCAGCTATCGTTTGAAAAAGCGTTTGCCCAGATGGTGAGCAAGGAGTCGATCTCCCGCTTCTCCAAAGAAATGAGTGTACGCTCCGGTGTAGTAGGAACACCTGGAAATGCGGCTAATGTGAAGTTTGCCGTGGAGGAGCTGAAAAAGGCAGGACTCGAGCCGGAAGTAAAGACGTATGATGTGTACATGTCTGTTCCAAAGAAGATCGCCGTTTCCCAGACCTATCCGGAAAAACGCGAGTTGCAAGTCATGGAGAACCTGCCAAAGGGAACTCCGTACGCAAATGAGGTCATTCCCGGCTACAATGCCTACTCGGCAGCAGGAACGGTAGAAGCTGAAATCGTCTACGCCAACTACGGCAGACCAGAGGACTTCGCAGAGCTAGAGAAACGGGGGATTTCAGTAAAGGACAAGATCGTCATTACCCGATACGGTGCCAATTTCCGCGGCGTCAAGCCTGAGCAAGCCGAAAAGCGTGGAGCGATTGGCATGCTCATTTACAGTGATCCGGCTGACGATGGCTATACAAAAGGAATTGTCTATCCGGAAGGTCCATGGAGACCAGACGATGCAATTCAACGAGGAAGCATTCTGTACATATTCCGTTATCCGGGAGATCCGTTGACGCCAGGAGAAGCGTCCGTTCCAGCAACCAAACGACTTGATCCGTCCGAAGCGGTGTCACTCCCGCAAATTCCCACCACACCGCTTTCCTATGGAGAAGCCCGACCCTTGCTCGAAGCGATGCAAGGAGACGATGCACCTGCTTCTTGGCAGGGGGGACTTCCCTTTACGTACAAGATCGGACCTGGAGCGACAAAAGTGCGGATCGCTCTGGACATCGATTACAAGAATCAACCTGTTAACGACGTGATCGTCCGCATTCCAGGGGCAAAGCATCCTGAGCAAACAGTGGTGATCGGCGCCCACCGGGATACTTGGGCATACGGCTCAGGAGACAACACGTCGGGCTGGACGACGACGTTGGAAATCGCTCGAGTGCTAGGAGAAATGGTGCAGAAAGGGTGGCAGCCAGATCGCACGATTGTATTGGCGGGCTGGGATGGTGAGGAATACGGCTTGCTCGGCTCTGTAGAGTGGGCCGAGGAGCACCGAAAGGAACTGACTGAAAACGCCGTCGCTTACATCAATATGGATGGAACAGGCGGGCAGTTCTTCGGGGCATCAGCTGTTCCGTCGGTGAAACAGCTGATCTACGATGTCACCAAAGAAGTGATCGAACCTCGGAGCGGAACTTCGATCTATGATGATTGGTATGTGAGAGAAGGACGTAAAGATCCTAACATTGGCAAACTCGGCAGTGGTTCCGACTATACACCGTTTATCCAGCACTTGGGGGTGCCGTCGCTGGACATGGGCTTCGGAGTCGCAGGTGGCCTTTATCACAGCGCCTACGACAATCTGGATTTGATGGAGCGCTTCATTGACCCGGGCTATGAGCATCAGGCTGCAGGCTCGCAGCTAGTAGGGATCACTGCTCTTCGTCTGGCCAATGCGGATGCCTTGCCGTTCCAATACTCCGCTTATGCCGCTGACGTCGTGAGCATGCTCGATGAGGTCGCGGCAAAGGGAACGCTAGGTATCGATTTGTCCTCTGTCATCGCTCAGGCACGTACCTGGCAAGCTTCTGCTAAAGAGCTGGAGGAGCTGGCAGGCAAGATGATTGCAGATGGAGTGACTGATGCAGAACGCAGTCAGCTAGAAAAAATAAACGCTGCGATGATGCAGCAAGAGCGTGATCTGATCGTATCGGAAGGTCTGCCGAGCCGCCCATGGTACAAACATCAGATCTGGGCACCGGGTCTGACGACAGGCTACGCAGCTCAACCATTGCCAGCTATTGCGGAAGCTTTTCAAGCCAATGATGCAAAAGCTTTGCAGCAGGCTGTTGAGCGTTTGAACACCGTATTGAAAAAAGCAACGGAAACATCCAACGCTGCAAAGTAAATCTCCTTCTATGAAAAAAGCGTCCATCAGCCAAATGAATCGGCTTGGACGCTTTTTCTTTTTGCGCTTGTGTAATTATCTCATCTGCTTACGAATACCGTTTTCTGCGCTTGTTCCAGACGAACCAGGCGATGGCAACCAAGGCACCAATCCCTAGAATCGTGAGCTCCAGATATTCATCCAGGAGTACTTTTGCATGCTTTCCGTAAAAATGAAACAGAGTGCCGATTAGGAAAAATTTCAATCCTCGCCCAATGATGGCGAAGAGCATCAGCTTTGTCAGCGAGTAGTTGAATACCCCACTCAACACCGTAAACACCTTGAAGGGGATGGGTGTAAAAGCGCCGATCAGCACGGCAGCATCTCCGTTTTTAGCAAACTGCTCAGTTGCGAGAGTCGTCCATTTAGCGGGCAGCAGTTTTTGCAAAAGAGGTTTCCCCAGCCATTTCCCCAGCATGAATCCGATGGGGGCACCGAGAATCGAAGCAGTAAAAGCAACGGTCGCAAATCGCAATGCAGAGCCTGGGTCGAGCAAACTCATCGCAATTTGCATGAAAAAAGGTGGAATTGGACTGATAAACGAGTCCAAAAATGCCATTCCGAAGAGTCCCCATATTCCGTAATTCATAAAAAGTTGCGTGATTTGTTCAAGCATGGGCATCTCCTTACGAATTTTCCTTTCCCAGCAATTATACAGGAAAGATTCTGGTTTCTGTAGTTAAGATATGTCGGTTTGTCCAAACTCAGCACCTGCTACTAGGATGGAAAAATTTCGGACATACTGTTAGGGATTTTCCAAGAGCGAGTGAAAAGGAGGCGTCAACACCACGATGCAATCCCATCCGTATGGAGCACACGAAGTGATCGAACTGCATGAGGTTTTAAACGGCGCGGTTGACGTGATCAATACCGCCCATCTATACGTCCCGTTTATTCGTGATCCCGAGCTTGCGCAAATGGTTCACCACCAGGTGCAATTTATGCAAGGAGAGTACAATGGTTTGGTGTACACGGTCCAAGGCCTGGGGGCAGGTGAGCTTTTGCCCTATCGTCCGACTCGAACCTTTTCACCGACTTCCACTGGGATGTCTCAGCCTTCCCAAGGGACAGAGCCGCATTACGGCGCGCAAATCGATGACCGTGACGTGGCTTCAGCTCTGCTCGGCATGTACAAAAACGGGGCAAAGCTCAAAATGGCAGCTACTCTGGAGGCAGGGCATCCCCAAATTCGTGAACTGCTTTTACAAGGGGCGGTCAATTGCGCCCATCAGGCTCATGAAATGTGGGGATATATGCAGCGCAAAGGCTATTACACCTGGGCTGCCATGCCGGAAGCGACCAATGCTGAATTGCTGCGTGGTTATCAGCCAGTACGTCCCCAAGCGGAGTCAGCAGACGGCCCAGCAATACCGAGTCCGATGCAGTCACAGGTGAATGAAAAAGGCCCGATGTCCGCGAATCTCATGAGAGAGACAGTGAGGGGAACGCGAGTCGCTCCATCAGAAAAGCCCTTGACGCCAGTGAATGCCAATCCTGCTTTTTCTCCATCGCCTTATCGACCGGATCAATACGGGATAATGGAAGATACGTCAAGCACTACGGATGCGTTACAGACTCAAGGCATTGAAACAACCGATACGCTGTACCAGCAAAGCGAGGGGAGACAGACCCGAAGTCGCAAAAAGAATTCAATCTCAGACTCCCTACTTGGTCAATAAGTCCTGTTTTATCGTTGACGGTAGGAAATAATATCCACTACTATAGAGAGAGGACAAACATCATTGGGAGGGGACTCATGAAAACGCTAGGCTCGGGGAAAGTCATTTTTTACGCACCAAATGGTACCAATTTACAGCTGTCAGGAGAAATTGACGTTCGAGGAGAACGAGTATCCGTGACGGAAATTATTTACTTCAATGGCCAGCCAAACGGCGCTCGCGAGACGAATCTGCCACTCGCCCAAACGGTCATTTATTGGGAGCCAGAAGTATACGAGCAAATCGGTTTTGAATAGCAAAAACAGACGACCTTGCCCTCGGCAGGGTTGTTTTTTTAGATATGTAAGTTTTTACACCTATGCACCTTGGGAATAGCCGGGGTAGGCCAAGTGTGATATCATGTGGAGTGGAATTTACGTAGGTAACAAGGAGTGATCCTTATGATCGACAGTATATTGGAACGGGCTCTTGCAGGCGAACGCCTGGGCCTTGAAGATGGTTTGGCCTTGTTTGCAAGTGGTGAAATCGAAAAAATGGGGCATTACGCGAACTTGGTGATGCAAAAGCACCATCCAGACCCAATCGCTACATTCGTCATTAGCCGTAACGTCAACTACACCAATGTTTGCGACACGTATTGCCGCTTTTGCGCGTTTTATCGCGCGCCTGGATCTTCGGAAGGATATGTTCTCCCAAGAGAGACTATTTTCCAAAA
The DNA here is from genome assembly GCF_001420695.1 of Brevibacillus choshinensis. Lineage (NCBI taxonomy): Bacteria > Bacillati > Bacillota > Bacilli > Caryophanales > Paenibacillaceae > Brevibacillus > Brevibacillus choshinensis. The sequence continues at coordinate 398,024 of NZ_LJJB01000007.1, forward strand.
AATTCAGGAGACAGTAGATGTTGGCGGTACCGAAATTTTGATGCAGGGCGGAACCAATCCGGACTTAAAGCTCGACTACTATACCGACCTGCTGCGGGCTATCAAGCAGCGCTTCCCGCACATCACCATGCATTCTCTGTCTGTTGCTGAGGTTATGAAAATTGCCGAGGTTTCGAATATGTCTGTAGAGGATGTATTGAGAGAACTGAAGTCTGCTGGTCTGGATTCCTTGCCAGGAGCAGGCGGAGAAATTTTAGACGATCGTACTCGTCGGAAGATTTCCAGACTGAAAGGCTCTTGGACGGATTGGATCGACACCCAAAAAGCGGCACATCGTGCAGGCTTGCCAGGTACAGCGACGATGGTTATCGGCTTTGGTGAGGAAATGGAAGAACGCGTCCTCTCCCTGCTGCGCATTCGGGAAGCACAGGATGAAACACACGGCTTCAAAGCGTTCATCGTATGGACGTTCCAGCCAGATAACACGAACATGAAGGCAGTTAACAACACGCCTGAAGAGTATTTGAAAACATTGGCGATCAGCCGACTGATGCTGGATAATGTGGAGAACTTCCAGTCGTCCTGGGTGACGATGGGCCCACACTACGGCCAATTGTCTCTATCCTATGGAGCCAATGACTTCGGTCAGACGATGATGGAAGAAAACGTGGTGTCTGCTGCAGCTTGTACCCACAAAGTGAATACCAACCAAATTTTGGAGCTGATCCGCGGGGCAGGCAAGATTCCTGCGCAGCGCAACACCCAGTACGACATCCTGCGTGTTTTCAAAGACGGCGAGACGGCAGAAAAAGATTTTGTGATGCAGAACTAAATGTGCTGGTACGTAAGGCGCGGATGCCGATAGGGTCCGTGCCTTTTTTGTGCTGTGTTTCCAACCGTTTAAAAGTATATCACTCCTGACGGGACATATACTGTAAGTACAATTGCGGTTGGGGGGATGGTTATGCAGACGTTCCGCGTATTGCTGGAGAATGTCCCTGCGCATTGTGGCACGTATCGATCCATCTTGAAAGAGATGACGGAACGGGTCAACACTGCACCGGTGCGTATTACATACAAGGAGGAGGAGCAGGATGACTACAACCTGTTCTTTTTTCAAAGCTGGTGCGAAGAGGAATACGATGCGCAGACGATTGATTGGGCCAGGGCCTTTGTAGCGCTGTCTTTGGCAGAATGGATTATGCAGGTCAAGGAACCGGAAATCGTAGAGGAAATGGCTGGAGATTTGCTTCAGGCTGAACAGCTGGAAGAGGAATGGGTCGAGATCCTCCCTTACATCCAGCGCATGTGCCAAGAGCATGAACCGGTTGGCGGAGAGCTGTTTACCGCCACGACACGCAAAGCAAATGTTTATCGTAAAGCATTCACGTATCTCGACCAAGAACGATCGATCAATGCATTGGGTTTTGTCCGCTTCCGACTGCAAGATCATTGGAATGAGTTGTTCGAGTTGGTGGAATCCGGGATAGACGAATATCTGGAAGACAAGCAATATCAGGAATTTGTAGAGCTTCTACGGTATTTCATTGCTGTCCAGGAAACCAAGCAGGAGGTGGTTCACGTCGTTCCTAGTGTGGACAAACCTTTCCATCTCTATGATAAAAAAGGGGATCGACTGTGGCTGGACCAATTGGACGCCGTGCTCAGCATGGACGAACAAAACTGCCGGGACGAAGATTATTTGGTCAGTGCACTAGTGACGCTTGCACCGGAGAACATTGTCCTCCATATGGCGACAGACAGGCCAGGACTGACGCAGACGATCCGCAGCATTTTTGACAGCAGGTTGAGTACCTGCCAATCGTGCCCCCTCTGTTTAGCAGAAAGACGTGTACTTGACGTGCACAATCCGACTAAACTATAATAGCAACAACAACTTCACATCATGACAATACGATGAGAAGGACATGGACGATATGCAGGTCGCTCACAGAGAGGCGGGACATGGCTGGAAGCCCGCTGCGCACCCATATGGATCTACCCCCTTTGAGTAGCAGCCGGGAACAAAGGCCATGCCTTTTAAGTATCGGTGAGCCGGTTTTAAACCGTTATTTTTCCTTGAGGAGTCTGTTTGGTATGACTGACAGACTTGAAGTAGGGTGGTACCGCGAGAATACACTCGTCCCTTTTTGGGATGGGTGTTTTTTTATTTCTCATTTTAAATTACAAAAACAGGAAGGAAGAACCCAACGTGGCACAAATTAATGTGACTTTCCCGGATGGAGCAGTACGTCAGTACGAGGCCGGGACAACCATCGAAGACATTGCTGGATCCATTAGCGCCAGCTTGAAGAAAAAAGCAGTAGCTGGTAAAAAAGACGGCAAAGTAGTTGATCTTTACACTCCGTTGGAAGAAGATGCGGCGATTGAGATCGTGACTTTGGATTCTACAGATGGCTTGGAAGTATACCGTCATAGCACCGCTCACTTGTTGGCACAAGCAGTCAAACGCCTTTACGGCAAAGAAGTGAAATTCGGGATCGGTCCTGTGATCGAAGACGGATTCTACTACGACATGGATATCCCTGTGTCGCTGAGTCCGGAAGACCTCGGCAAGATCGAAGCGGAAATGGAAAAGATCGTGAAAGAAGACTTACCAATTCGCCGCAAAGTAGTAAGCCGCGACGAAGCAACTGAAATTTTCCAAGGCCTGAACGACCATCTGAAGCTGGAGCTGATTCGCGACCTGCCAGAGGATGCGACTATTACGCTGTATGAGCAAGGTGAATTCTTCGACCTGTGCCGCGGACCGCACTTGCCATCGACTGGCTTCATCAAAGCGTTCAAATTGATGAACGTAGCAGGTGCTTACTGGCGCGGTAAATCGGAAAACCAAGTACTGCAACGCGTATACGGTACTGCTTGGCCGAAAAAAGCGGATATGGAAGAATACTTGCACTTCATTGAGGAAGCGAAAAAACGCGACCACCGCAAATTGGGTAAAGAACTGGAACTGTTCATGTTTTCCGAGGAAGCACCAGGCATGCCGTTCTACCTGCCAAACGGCTTTACTGTCCGCAACGAGCTGGAGCAATTCTCCCGTCGTCTGCAACAGCTGGCACAATATACAGAGGTGCGGTCCCCGTTCCTGATGAATGAGCGTCTCTGGAAGCAATCCGGTCACTGGGATCACTACCATGAGAACATGTATTTCTCTGAGGTGGACAACGCGACTTACGCATTGAAGCCGATGAACTGCCCAGGGCATATGCTCATTTACAAAAACACAATGCATTCTTATCGTGACCTGCCGATCCGTTATTCCGAGTTTGGTCAGGTTCATCGCCACGAGTACTCCGGTGCTTTGAACGGAATGCTCCGCGTACGGACTTTCTGTCAGGATGACGCACACGTCTTTGTCCGCCCTGACCAGATCGAGAGCGAGATTAAAAACATGATGAAACTGATCGACACCATCTACAAGGTGTTCGGCTTTGAATACAGTGTTGCGCTCTCCACTCGTCCGGAAGACTCGATGGGCTCCGATGAGCTGTGGGAAATCGCAGAAGGCTCTCTGAAAAATGTGCTCGAGGAATCCGGCTTACCTTACAAGATCGAGGAAGGGGACGGAGCGTTCTACGGTCCAAAGATTGATTTCCACATTACTGACGCTCTGAAACGCCGCCACCAATGCGGTACTATCCAGTTGGACTTCCAGTTCCCTGAGAAATTTGACCTGACATATGTAGGTCAAGACAATGAAAAACACCGCCCGGTCGTATTGCACCGTGCGATGTACGGTTCTATGGAGCGTTTCATCGGTATTCTGATCGAGCACTACGCAGGTGCATTCCCTGTATGGCTGACTCCGATCCAAGCTCGCCTGATGAACATCAGCGAAGTGCACACTCCATACGCAGAGCAAGTGAAGGAAAAACTGCAACAAGCTGGTATCCGCGTAGAGCTGGATGCACGCAACGAGAAAATCGGCTACAAAATCCGTGAAGCTCAAGTGCAAAAAATTCCGTACATGCTCGTTATTGGGGAAAAAGAAATGGAAGACGGCACTTTGTCCGTGCGTAGACGCGGTGTAGGTGACGAAGGCGCGATGAGCGTTGACGAGTTCGTCGAAAAAATTCGTGCAGAAATTAATGAAATGAAGTAATAGCGTCTGACGCTAGCATAGAAAAGGGCAGTTCCCTTCTGAGTAAGGGGCTGCCCTTTTTTCGTTCCTTTGGAGCGTACCCTGCGCCCATTTTTGATCTAATGGCCAACGTATTTCGCATACAAGGTCCGGGCGCTCGTCAGGTCATCCGTCCCTTGCACGAGCACACGCCCATCCTGGAAAAAAACAAGGGTGTGTCCGTCCACATGAAAACGGAGCAAAAAGCGATTATGCTCGATGGCTCCAAGTGGTTCGAATCGCTTTGCAAGCAGGGCTAGGTCGACATTCTCAGGGTGAACCGGGCGAATTTGCACGGTATCGCGACCGCACAGGGCAGCGAAGTCCTCCGTTGTGCCCTCCATGGTCGCCAAGTAGTCAAATTCCCTTCGGACACATACGGGACAGTCCGGATTTCGGCCATTCGCAATGGACAGCTGGTCATGGTCATTTTGCCAAACATCCAGTTGCTCCAGGTACGGATTCAAGTGGTCCAAGTCACCTACCAACAGCTTGATTGCCTCTGTCGCTTGATACGAAGCGATAATGGAGACGAGGGGGCCGATGACGCCTACGGTGTCGCAGGTTTCCCCCCGTCCCACCGGTGCATGTGGAAATAAACAGCGAAGACATGGAGTGACGCCCGGACGAATCACCGCGAACATCCCTCGTGAATGGACGGCTCCTCCGTATACCCACGGAATGTCATACATAATGGCGATGTCGTTGATCAGGTAGCGGACCTGAAAGTTGTCCGAGCCGTCGAGAATGAGGTCTACATCTGCTAGCAGAGACTGGGCGTTTCCAGCGTGCAGGTCTGCGATGATCCCTTCGGCAATGACGCTGGAATTGATGGCTTGAAGCTTGTTTGCAGCCGCGATTGCCTTTGGCAAATGATCCCGCGCATCCGCTTCGTCGTAGAGGATTTGTCTCTGCAAGTTGCTTGCTTCCACGAAATCACGGTCGATCATCCGGACATGGCCGACCCCTGCCCGAACCAGATGATTAGCTAGAACCGTACCCAAAGCACCCATCCCGACGATCGCTACCTTTTTATTCGCCAGCACCTCCTGCCCACTCGGACCAATCGGGCTAAACAGCATTTGTCTGGAATAGCGGATGGAATCCATGGTTTTGCTCCTTTCAAACGATCAGCAAATCATTCGCCCATACACAAAGTCTTGAAGCTCCTCACTAGCTGGTCGATGAAAAAAGGTCTTCGTATCAGCCCATTCAACGATTTTGCCCTTGTGCAAAAAGAGACAGAACTGGGCCAGCCTTCTTGCTTGTGGGAGGTTGTGAGTAATCATGAGAATAGTGGTGTGCTTTTCACGATTAACTGACTGGATGACACGCTCAAAAATCGAGATGTTGTATGGATCGAGACTTGCGGTAGGTTCATCGAGCAGCAGCAAGTCAGGTTCACAGACGAGCGCTCGTGCCAGAGCGATTCGTTGCGCTTCTCCACCAGATAATGTCTGGGCTTGCTGTGCACTCAGGTGGGAGAGTTCTACGAGCTCCAATGCTGCATCGACATTGGATCGTATGTGAGCCTTGTCCATTTTTCGATAGCGAAGTCCCAATGCCACATTGTCAAAAACGGTTGCCTGAAACATGGAAGGCTTTTGCGCCACGAAAGCCATTTGTCGTTGGATCGGAACACTCTTGCGATAGGTGAGTGTGGGAAGTTCCACATCCGTTCCAAAAAGACGCATATGGCCGCGGGAAGGCTTTTCCAGCAGATTCATGACTCGCAGGAGAGTGCTTTTTCCTGCTCCACTAGGACCCACGATCCCGTAGATTCCTCCCCGTTCAAATACAGCTTGTTCGACCTGCAGCACAGCCCTTTCCCCGTAGGCGACCTCGAGATTTTGCAATTCTACTCGTTCCATCTGTTCATCTCCGCCTTGATTTCATTTGATTCATCATACCCACCATCAGAAAGCTGTTGAACAAAAAGCTGATAGCCAAAAGAACGAGACCCAATTGCAGGCCAGCGGCGAAATTCCCTGTTCGCGTCTCCAAAATAATGGCGGTCGTCATCACGCGGGTGTGGTGTTCGATATTGCCGCCGACCAGCATGACTGCGCCCACTTCAGAGATGGCTCTACCAAAAGCAGCCGCCACCCCCGACCAGATTCCCCCACGAGCCTCGCGGATAATGGTAAGCATCATCTGCAGGGGACTTGCTCCCAGACTTTTTGCCGTTTCCCAGTAGGCACGCTCTTTGCTGTGTACCGCTGCCATCGTCAGACCGGCCATAATCGGCGTCACGAGTACGACCTGAGCGATGATCATGGCCTTTGCACTGAACAACAGGTCAAATGAGCCGAGTGGACCGTAGCGGGAGAGGAGCAGGTATACAATAACGCCAACCAGGACAGGAGGCAGTCCCATACAGGTGTAAATCAGGGCGACGATCAATCGCTTCCCGGGAAAGGAGTAGAGACCGAGGAACGCGCCAAAGGGAATACCCGCTAGCATTCCGATCAGAACGGAAGAAGTCGTAACCTTCAAGGAGAGCCAGATGACCTCCCATACATCCTGGGTAAGCATCATGTGTGAAATCACCTAGCGCTTCTTGGCGTTGGGAACGAACAAGCCTTTCCCGTAATCTTTTTGTCCAAATTGTCCGATCAGTTTTTGACCTTCAGCCCCTGTGAAAAATTCGATCAGCTTCATGCCTTCCTCTTGCTTGGTCGAAGATTTGACTTGGATGATCCCATACGGATTCAACAGAGACTTGTCCCCTTGCATCACAACGGCCAGATTCAGCTTGCGGGAGAGGAAGGTTGCTTCATCTGTTAAGGTATATGCTTTTTTCTCATCGGTCATTTGCAGGGTTTCGCCCATTCCTTGTCCCGAAGAGAGGTACCAGCTGTTATCTGGCTTGATTTTGGCTTCTGTCCAGATGCTCTTCTCCTTCTTATCCGTACCGGAATCATCCCCGCGAGAAATAAATGTGACTTTTTTCTCAGCGATTTTGCCAAAGGCTTCCTTAGCTGTTTGGACCTGCTTGACTCCAGCAGGATCATCCGCAGGTCCGACGATATAAAACTGGTTATACATGACGTCGTAAGCATTGATGCCAAATCCTTTTGCGACGAATTCATCCTCTGATTTGCGGGCGTGAACCAGCAGTACGTCTGCATTGCCGTCTTCACCGAGCTTGATGGCTTGTCCAGTACCGACTGCGACTACTTTCACTTTTATCGCGGACTGTTGCTCAAAAATGGGGAGCAAGTAGTCGAGCAAGCCGGAATCCTGCGTGCTAGTTGTAGTGGCGAGTGTAATTTCTTTGGCTTCTTTTTTCTCTGGGGCAGGTGCAGCTGCAGACGGCTGCTGTGGAGTCTGCGAGGAACAGGCAGAGAGCAACAAAAATAGTGACAACATGAGAAACGACGTGACAATACGTAGATGCTTCATCCTTTCCACTCCCATTCGCAAGGTTAAATAGTCAATGCATTCTGTCAATTTCTTTGCCAGTAAGAGAAACGTTATAGCCTCCCTGGGCGACGATAGCTTGTTTAAAAACCGGGTCGCGCAGCACAGAGAGCAGTTCAAGAAATCGCTCTTGCTTGATGAAGCGGGCAGGGATCACAAGGTCGTAGCGCTCCTCCTGAATCGGGAAAAAATCTAGCCCGAGTCCACGAGCCACACTTTCGATTCCTAACGCTGCATCAGCCGATCCTTGCAGGACAGCAGCTGCGGTCGCATAGTGGGTGTTCAGTTCCACATCGTAGCCGGGAATCGTCTCCGGAGATACGCCTTTCTGCTGCATGTTGAAGTCCAGCAGCACACGTGTACCAGAACCGCGCTGCCGATTCACGATCCGATGGCTCCCGCTGAAAAACTCTTCCCAGCTGGTGATCATTCGCGGATTGTCCTTTGGAACGACAAATCCTTGCCAACGGCTTACCAGATTGACTACTGTTACCCCTTCGTTAGGTAATAGGCAGCGGATGTAAGGCAGATTGTATTCGCCAGTTGTACGATCCAGTAGATGTGTGCCCGCCATCTCGACACGTCCTTTATAAAGTTCAATAAGCCCGTCGAGACTACCCGAAAAGGCGGGTAAAAGGGTAATCCCACGTTCAGCCAGCTTGCGGGTAAGCAGATCAATCGTCAAATCATGACTGCCTGCAAATATAATTTCAAATGGTTGGGCTGACTCTCGATGGGATGAAAAAGGTGCAAAAGGAAGATGAACTTCCCGTGATTTGCTTTTCTGCATGAAGCTGTCAAGATCAGACTGCAAGATGCGAAGTGTGCGTCCGATTTTGGAGGCTGGCAATTCTTTGCGTTTGATCATCTCGTAGACGGTATAACGGGTGAGTTTTAGCTCGGCCGCCACTTCATCCGGGGTTAAGTAATCGCTTTCCAAAATGTCACCCCCTTTTTCAGTTTGGTTGAATTGGTTCAAGTTAGTTTTTGTTGGTTTTACATGATTTGGTCTATAAATAACATACTTTACCAATGGGTAGCTAGGCAAGAAAATAATCGAAAAATTAGTAATATTGCTGGTTTTTCGTGGTATGCAGGAAGGATTACCCATATAATAGTCGAAAGAGTACGTATATTTCGTTGGTTTAATAAGAATGAAGAAATGAGGAGGGAACAAGTGATGAATTTGGGGGGATTCAAGAATCGCGAAATGCTGATTGACCTCTCCGCAGGTGCGGTTGACTATCGCCCGATCAATGAAGAGCTGGCGAGGAAATTCATCGGTGGTCGCGGCCTTGGAGTGAAGTACGTGTACGATAACGGCGCTCAGGTGGAGCCGTTTTCCGAAGACAACATCCTCTGTCTAATGACTGGTCCGGTGACAGGCTCGCGTTCGTCCATGAGCGGACGCATGTGCATGGTTACCAAATCACCTTTGACGGGAACGGTTACGGACTCGCACATAGGAGGATGGTCTGCTGCACGGCTCAAGTGGTCTGGCATTGACAATGTGATCTTCAAAGGAGCGAGTGACAAACCTGTCTATCTGTACATCGAAAACGGACAGGGCGAGCTTCGGGACGCCGGTGATTTGTGGGGACAAGGTACGCGAGCCACTGTAAAGGCGATGCAAGAGCGCTATGGGAAGGAAGACCTGAGTGTGATCTGCATCGGACAAGCGGGAGAAAATCTGGTGCGGTACGCAGGATTCATGAATGAGCACGACCGCGCTGCAGGACGTGGTGGCACGGGAGCGGTAGCGGGCTCCAAAAAGCTCAAGGCGATCGTGATCAAAGCAGGACAAAAAGGGAACATGCCGCAACCAGTGCAAGATGAGGAATACAAAAAAGCAAACCAAAAAGCTCTCAAGGCAATTATGGAGGGCGGCCTTACTGCTCCGAAAAAAGGTGGACTCTCGGTTTACGGCACGAACGTCTTAACAAGCATTATTAATGAAGTCGGTGCGCTCCCAACGATGAACTCCAAGTTCACCCACTGGGATGGAGCTGAGGGGCACAGTGGAGAAACTGTTAATGCTACGCTGCTGGTTGCCGACAACACCTGTCACGCATGTCCCGTTGCTTGCAAGAAGGAAGTCGAAGTCAAAGAGGGCAAGTACAAGACGCGTGTGGAGAGCTTTGAGTACGAATCTGGTTGGGCGCTCGGAGCTAACTGCGGCGTGAGCGACGCTGCACCGATTTCTTTTATGATTAATTTGTGCAACGAATACGGAATGGACACGATCGAGCTGGGTAACACCCTGTCCTGTATGATGGAAGCGTACGAAAGAGGCCTGACGGAAGAAAAAGTCGACTGGGGCGACGCTGATCGCATGATCGAGCTGACCGAGATGATGGTCTTCCGCAAAGGAGTCGGAGATATTCTCGCAGAAGGAACAGCCCGTGCAGCCAAAGCGTTTGGAGATGAAAACCTGGCAATGTGCGTCAAAGGTCAGGCGATACCTGCTTACGATCCGCGCGGTATCCAAGGGATCGGGCTCGGTTATGCGACCAGCAACCGCGGAGCATGTCACTTGCGCGGGTATACGGTAGCCAGTGAAATTGCGGGGATTCCTATGCCGACCGACCGTCTAGTACCAGAGGGAAAAGGGGAGCTGCTCAAAGTGTTCCAGGACCTCTTGGCATTCTCCGATTCCATGAATATTTGCAAGTTCTCCTCTTTCTCCGAGAATGCGGAGCACTATGCCGAGCAATATTCCACCATGACAGGGGTAAATGTCACGGCCGATGACGTCATGAAAATTGGCGAGCGCATCTACAACCTGGAGCGCCATTACAATAATCTGGCGGGCTTTGACAAGCGGGAGGACGACCACTTGCCAAAACGCTTTACAGATGAGCCAGCTAGCGGAAACAGCGCGGGTCATGTCAGCCGGATGGATGTCATGCTAAACGAATACTATCAGGTGCGTGGATGGGTTGATGGTGTCGTGCCAGAAGAAAAACTCAAGGAACTGAACATCGTGTAAAACCATTTCTAAAAGCAAGAAAAAGGTGGAAACTTGCTTTCCACCTTTTTCACACCATTTTTGATCATAGAGCTAACCACCGACTCTCATGACTTTGACACGAAATTGTTTCATGAGTCGCTCGAAACTATCTTCATCGGTTGCCGAGAAATAGATAAAGACCGCGTTGACCTGAAAGCGGGAGGTAATGGTTACTGTCTCCTCCCGCAACAATACCGCTTGCCAACGATCACCCTTGACCAAAATCGGCAGCACTTCCGATTTGGCTGCGCCACCGCATTCAATCAAGTAGGATACGAGGTGGGGTAGTGGGATCCCGCGCAGCTCCATGGTTTGCTCGATCATCTTATCCTCCTGCCACCGGCGGGAACAGCGCAAACTGGTCATCTTCCAGTACGCGGGTCTCCAGTCCATTCGCATGAATAACATTACGCCCATTGATGAACACATGGACAAACGGTTTGAATGTTCGCTCCGGTGTAAAGATTTCTTCGTCTAAAGCAGGATACATCCGAATCAAAGCTTCGAGAATATCAATGACGCGATCGCCGCTGTCCATGGGTACTTCCACCGATTTTGCCTGGCAGATCTCTCGAAAGTTGGCAAAGACTTTCACTCTCATTTTGAATATTCCCCTTTTTCTTTTTATTATACTATTTGTAAATAGTAAAAATCTAATGTTGATAGTATAAGTGGATCATAAGCTTTGCTTGCGCCAAGGAGATTTCTAATACTTCAAGTAGCGACCAAGCTAAACGTTCTAGATAATGGAGGCAATCATGAAATTCTTCAATGTGAAAACCGTAACGGAAACGTTGGAAGTGATTGCAGGTGAATTTCGACCGAACCGACCTCCCATTGAGGTGTCGTTGATAGATGCACTGGATATGGTCCTTGCCGAAGATATTATTTCGTGTGAGCAGGTCCCTCACTTTGCCCGTTCGACTGTGGATGGATATGCGGTACGGGCACGCGATACTTATGGAGCTTCTGATTCGTTGCCGGCTTTTCTCGATGTGACTGGCAAGATTGAGATGGGCAAGGAAGCTTCCCTACTCATCAGGGAAGGACAAGCTCAGTCGATTCCGACAGGTGGAATGATACCTGATGGCGCTGACAGTGTCGTCATGATCGAGCACGTGGAGGAAGTAGGTGACATGCTTAATGTATATAGACAGGTAGCGCCTGGTGAGAACATTATCCGCGCAGGGGACGACGTGGAAAAGGGTGAGCTGGTCATCGCGGCGGGACAGCGACTGCGTCCGCAAGATCTGGGAGTCCTTTCTGCGATCGGCAAGACGAGAGTGCTTGTTTACCCTAGACCGATTGTTGCCATTTTGTCTACGGGAGACGAAATCGTGCCTGCGGATAAAAAGGAGCTTGCCCCAGGAGAAATCCGCGATATTAACAGCATTACCGTAGCCGCGGCAGCAAGACAATGCGGAGCAGAGGTCATAGACGGCGGGATCGTACCGGATGACTATTCTTCATTTGCGCAGAAAGCGAAGGAATTGTTCGAGCGATCCGATTTGCTCCTCTTATCAGGAGGTAGCTCGGTAGGAACGCGCGACTACACCGAACAGGTTATGCAGTCATTGGGGGATCCTGGCGTCTTAGTTCACGGGGTTTCTATCAAGCCAGGAAAGCCGACGATCCTTGCGAAAGCAGGAAACAAGCCTGTCGTGGGGCTGCCGGGTCACCCCGCCTCTGCATTGATTATTTTCCATCTGTTTGTCGCTCCCTTGATCAAAAGGCTGCAAGGGCAGGAGCTTGCCCAATACGATCAGAGGATTCTTGCGCGTATTTCTCGCAATATTGCGTCTGCAGTGGGACGCTCGGACTACATCCGTGTTAAGCTGGAGGAGCGGGAGGGCGGCTTGTGGGCCGTTCCTGTCTTCGGAAAATCTGGATTGATATCGACCTTGGTCAAAAGTGATGGCATGGTCGAAATATCCGCAAATAAAGAGGGAATTTTGGAAGGCGAAATCGTACATGTACACCTATTTCAGTGAGTCTGTCCATGAGAGACACCATATAAAAGTACGACGAAAGCAATGGCAGGAGGGGTACCATGCGCAAAATCTACTTAGAAGATACGCCGCTTAAGGAAGCGCAGCAGCAGATTGCGAACCGGATTCACTTCATGCCGCTGGTGGAAGTGATTCCGACGCGTGAAGCACTGGGACGAGTCACTGCCCAGCCCATTTACGCCAAGGTATCGATGCCGAATTTTCACGCTTCCGCCATGGACGGTATCGCCGTGAAAGCGGAAAAAACATACGGTGCCGATGAGCAGCATCCGGTACGATTGAGGTATCAGGTCGATTATGTAGAAGTAGATACGGGCGACCCGATCCCAGATGGATTCGACGCAGTGATTATGATCGAGCATGTCCATCAAATCGATAAAGAGACAGTTGAAATATTGGAAGCGGTCGCTCCTTGGCAGCATATTCGACCGATCGGCGAGGATGTCGTAATAGGTGAGGTGATCGTTCCAGATCGGCACAAATTACGTCCGGTAGATCTCGGGGCTTTAATGGCAGGTGGCAATGTCACGGTGCCTGTTCTGCGTAAGCCACGTGTTGCGATTATTCCGACGGGTACCGAGCTAATTGAGCCTTCTGAGAATGTGGCAGAGGGAGAAATCATCGAGTTTAATGGGACTGTTTTTGCCGCTTATTTGCAGGAGTGGGGAGCAGAGCCTGTCTACCACGGCATCGTAAAAGACGATTACGAGTTAATCAAAAGTGCAGTAAAATCCGCCGTCCAGGACGCGGATATGGTACTCTTAAATGCAGGATCATCTGCAGGGCGGGAGGATTTCACCGTCCATGTGGTAGAAGAGTTGGGAGAGGTTTTGACGCATGGCGTTGCGACACGTCCGGGTAAACCGGTTGTCGTAGGTGTCATTGACGAAAAGCCGGTGATTGGACTGCCTGGTTATCCCGTATCTGCCTATCTGAATCTGGAATGGTTTGCTCGTTCGCTCGTCTTCCATTATTACGGTCTGCTGGAGCCAGAGCGACAGCGGATTCAAGCGACGGTCGGGCGACGTATCGTATCCGTTATGGGGGCAGAGGATTTCATTCGTGTGACCATCGGTTGTATGGATGGTCAGTTTATCGCCAATCCTTTGACTAGATCAGCTGGCGTCACGATGTCCATGGTACGTGCAGATGGGCTGTTGCGCATTCCACCAGGGAACCTAGGATATGAGCAAGGCGAAGTCGTAGACGTAGAGCTGTATCGTCCGTTGGAACAAATTCAACATACGATTGTATCCACCGGTAGCCACGATCTATCTATGGACGTGCTTCATTCTCTTATACGCAAGAAGAATCCGGGACGTTTCCTCATTTCATCGCATGTCGGTAGTATGGGTGGCATCTTGGCCATTCAAAAAGGGGAAGCGCATATCGCGGGTGTTCATTTGTTCGATGAAGAAACGGGTACGTATAATCAGACGTACATCGAAAAGTATCTCGCTGACAAAGATGTCGTACTGGTCCAGCTTGTGTACCGACAACAAGGCTGGTTTGTGAAAAAAGGCAACCCGCTTGGGATTTCGTCCGTACACGATTTGGCGAAACCAGGAATTACTTATATCAATCGTCAACGAGGAGCAGGGACGAGGTTGCTCTTTGACTATTTGCTTAAGCAAGAAGCTGTAGACAGAGAGGGCATCTACGGCTACTCTCGAGAGGCAGTCTCTCATCTGAGTGTTGCGGCAGCCGTCGCAGGGGGAACAGCAGATGCTGGTCTCGGCATCTATTCAGCGGCAGCAGCGATGAAGCTGGATTTTATCCCGGTATCAGAAGAACGATATGACTTGTTGATGACCAGAGCATTCTATCTGAGCAGTCAAGGCCAGGAGCTTCTCACCTGTATCCGTTCGGACGAGTTCGTCGCAGAAATGGAAGCATTGGGTGGATATAGCTGCCGCGATTCAGGAAAGATTGTTTTTTCAACATCAATGTCAGAAATATAAGAATGAAATAGAGGAACAACGGATGCAGGCCCATTTTAGGATAAGGAGAGTGATCACCAGTGCCAGAGCAAATACTTGATACACGAAATCGCCCTCTCCGAGATCTGCGTATTTCCGTGACAGACAAATGCAATTTTCGTTGCCAGTACTGTATGCCCGCCGAAATTTTCGGCCCGGATTTTGAATTTCTCCCGCAGCACAAGCTGCTTTCATTTGAAGAAATTACGCGATTGACGACGATTTTCACGTCGGTGGGAGTGGGCAAGATCCGGATTACAGGCGGAGAGCCGTTGATGCGGAAAGATTTACCTACATTAATTAGAATGATCAGACAAGTAGAGGGTGTCCAGGATATCGCCATGACCACGAATGGCTCGCTCCTTGCTCGTCACGCAAAAGCGCTGAAGGAGGCAGGACTGGATCGGGTAACGGTCAGTCTGGATAGCCTGGATGATGAGCGGTTTGGACGAATGAACGGGAGAGGCTATCACGTTTCGGATGTGCTAAAGGGGATCGAAGCCGCAGCCGAGGCTGGGCTTTCTGTCAAAATGAACATGGTGGTTCAACGCGGTGTCAACGATGAAGATATTTTGCCGATGGCTCGGTACTTCCGTGAACAGAATCACACCCTCCGCTTCATCGAATTCATGGATGTGGGGAACAGTAACGGATGGAAGCTGGATCAGGTCGTTCCTTCCAGTGAAATCGTCCGCATGATTCACGAAGAGATGCCATTGGAGCCGATCGATCCCAATTATTACGGAGAAGTAGCCTCGCGCTATCGGTACGTGGGAACGGATCAGGAAATCGGCTTGATTTCGTCGGTGACCCAGGCCTTTTGTTCTACCTGCACACGTGCACGTTTGTCTGCAGAGGGCAAGCTGTACAACTGTCTGTTCGCCTCCTCTGGCAATGATCTGCGAGAGCCTTTGCGTGAGGGAAAGACCGATGACGAGATCCGCGAGTTGATTCGTGAGATCTGGGCGCAGCGCGACGAACGTTATTCAGAAGTAAGGCTGGACGACACGCCAGGCTTACAACAGCGCTCCAAGGTGGAAATGTCCCATATCGGGGGCTGACAGAAACCACAAGCAGTGCTTGACAAAGGGAAATGTGCCCTGTATTATAAAAAGCGTGTATAAACACGAAACACTTCATACTTCGAGAACAAGCAGAGGCGCCCAGCTTCTCACCTGGGTCGACGTCATTCATGACTGTTGACAGGTAACTCTTACGCAAAGATCCTTGGATCTGATGAATTTGCTAGGTGAGATATGTGCGGGCGCAAAATGCGTTCGCACATTTTTGTTCCTTCTCGAAATTGACGGGGGTGGCAAGTATTAGCAAGGATCAAATGTTGATTAACGAAGCGATCCGTGCCCGTGAAGTCCGATTAATCGGTGCTGACGGGAGCCAATTGGGAGTCGTAGCCTTTAGGGAAGCTTTGCGCATTGCCCAGGAAGCTGAATTGGATCTGGTAAACGTTGCTCCTACAGCCAAGCCGCCTGTATGCCGTATTATGGACTATGGAAAGTTCAAGTACGAGCAGGCCAAGAAGGAAAAGGAAGCACGCAAAAACCAGAAGATCATCGAGCTCAAAGAAGTGCGTTTCTCTTCCAACATCGAGGAACACGATTTCCAAACAAAGCTTCGCAACGTCCGTAAGTTCTTGGAGGATCAACACAAGGTGAAGTGTACGATCCGTTTCCGTGGACGTGAAATCACCCACTCCGAAATCGGACTTGCCGTTATGGAACGTGTTGCTGCCCAGTGTGAAGATCTCGCTTCGCCTGAGCGCAGGCCGAAGATCGAAGGCCGCAGCATGATCATGATTCTGGCTCCGAAAGCGGAAAAGTAAGATAGTAGTTTAGACAGGAGGATTTTTCAGATGCCTAAAATGAAAACCAACAAGGCTGCTGCGAAACGTTTCAAAAAAACCGGAAGCGGCCAATTGAAGCGCGACCGCGCTTTTGGTAGCCACTTGTTCGCTAACAAATCCACAAAAGCGAAACGCCACCTGCGTAAAGCTTCACTGGTATCCAAAGGCGATCAAAAACGTATGGAGCAAATGCTCACATACCTGTAAGTTTTTCTTTATTACACACCATCACGCAGCATGAGCTCCCTAAGCGCCTAGTGATAGGCCGCCATGCTGGAAAGACCAGGAGGAGTTTAGTATGCCAAGAGTAAAAGGTGGCATTGTTACACGCCGTCGTCATAAGAAAATCTTGAAACTGGCGAAAGGTTACTTCGGTTCCAAACATCGCCTGTTTAAATCCGCTAATGCGCAGGTAATGAAATCCCTGCTGTACGCATACCGTGACCGTCGTCAAAAGAAACGTGATTTCCGCAAACTGTGGATCACTCGTATCAACGCGCAAGCTCGCCTGAACGGCCTGTCTTACAGCCGTCTCATGCATGGCCTGAAAGTAGCTGGCATCGAAGTTAACCGCAAAATGCTGGCTGACCTGGCTGTGAACGACAAAGCAGCTTTCAACGATCTGGCTGCTGTTGCAAAAGGCAAACTGAACGCGTAATAGAAATCAAGTCGATCTTCCCTACTGGGAATGATCGGCTTTTTCTTTTTGAGGAAAAACGGTCCCCCCAAATCAGGTAGATCCTCCCCCTGTTTCAGTGGTATATCGCTGGTCCTTTTAACGGGATATAATTAATGAGAAAATTCTGTTAATTAAGAAAAAAGGGGAGGGTAAGCAAAAAATGAGCAGGCCAAAATGGATGTTTTTCGTAAGGGAGTTGGATGCGTATCCTACGGGGAGAAAGCGAATATTTCTCTTGTTTGTGGTGATATTGGCCAATTTTGTGGCGAACTACGAGTCACAGATGGCTCCTGTGCTTTCATTGATTTTGAAAGATATCGGAATCTCCAATCCTGAGTATGGCTTGATCGTCTCATTGTCTGTCGTAGCGGCTGCTTTTGGAGCGCTCTTAGGAGGTCCCTTGTCAGATCGATACGGACGCACGCTGATCCTGGTTCCTGGTTTGTTGTTGACGGTTCTTTGTGTATTTGGAATGATATTCGTCAATTCCTTTGGTTCCCTATTGTTTATGCGGGTTGTACTCAATTTTATTGAAGGAGGATTCATCGGGGCAACTGCAG
This sequence comes from Brevibacillus choshinensis, assembly GCF_001420695.1. Lineage (NCBI taxonomy): Bacteria > Bacillati > Bacillota > Bacilli > Caryophanales > Paenibacillaceae > Brevibacillus > Brevibacillus choshinensis. Next base: position 415,689 of record NZ_LJJB01000007.1, read on the forward strand.
GCTTAGTCCGCGATTTTTCGCCGCGAATGGGGAGAGCGTTGTCATTTGGATTTTGGAGTTACGGGACATCCGGCTCCAATTTCTTTGCTGCTCTTGTGGCGGGATACACACTGCCGTATTTTGGAACATGGCAATCTCAGTTCTACATTGCTGGCTTTTTAAGTCTGATTGTCGCCATATTTGTCATGTTTACCATACACGATCTGTCTCCAAGACTGCGGGAAAAAGTGATTCTGAATAGCGCCACAGCAGATGAGGTGAACAAGCCGAACGTACAGCCACAGCCTGAATTTGAACGGAAGGCAACCAAGACAACGAGCCAAGCGATAAGTGGAAAGGTGGAAGATGCCACAGGCTCGCACGCGATGACTCCTATGCAGACACTCCGACTCGCCATGAAGCAAAAGCACATTTGGGCTTTGGCTATCGGCTGTACATTCTTCTTGATGCTGTATCTGACCCTTGCCTCCTACGGGCCGTTGATTCTTGTCCAGGCTTTTGGTTACATGCCAGCCAGAGCAGCCTTCGTCTCCCAATTTTTCTGGTTGTTCAGTCTCGTTACCCTAATTGTAAGCGGTTACATTTCGGATAAACTCCAACTCCGAAAAGTAATTTCGCTGATAGGTGTTCTCGGAATGATTGCGGTAATGAGCATCTGGATCCTCACCATGCACAATCCCGTTTCAGAAACGACGATGATTTTGCTGATCTCCTTGATGGGAGGATGTCTCGGGTTTGCCTATAGCCCTTGGATGGCACTCTATTCAGAAAACCTCGAAGACCTGCATGGAGGAATACAGGCATCGGGCTGGGCAGTATGGAGCTTCGTACTCCGTATATATGCCATCATCTCCGCGATACCGCTCAATCTGATCGCCGTACGATACGGGTGGGATACGTGGTTGTGGATTACGCTGATAGGCGCGATCATCTATATACCTCTGCTCTGCTTGGGCAAGGGTCCTTGGTTCAAACGCCCGTTATCAGGGCGGATACCGACTGCGGTGGACTCGTAAGAAAAAGGAAAAGAACAGCCGGCTCCGTGACGAGAGGCGCCGGTTGTTCTTTTGGATAAGAAGCACAGACATGTCAGGTGATTAATGAATAATTCTTCGCCGTAGTGCGTCAGCGACTCCTTGGGTCCGATTTTGGGCACCTAATTTTTTTAAGGCCGACTTGACGTAATCTTGGACGGTAAATTCGCTGATGCCGATGCGGTCAGCCATCTCCTTGATGCTCTCACCCCAAGACATCCGTTGCAATACTTCTACTTCGCGCTTGGTCAATTTGACTGATTTGGCCATGAGTGAATCAGTGGCCAATGCCTTTCCTACCTGTTCACCGTAGAAGCTGATCGCGTGCACCAGACTGCTGTTGATCCCGTCACAGCCGTCCGGATGTCCGGAAATGCCAGCGTAACCAATCACGTTGGCACCGTGGAAAATAGGGACGACGAGTGCGTAGGTGGCGCCGTGTACATACTTCGCTGGAATTTGCCTGATGAGAACGGAATCGAGCAGGACGGCTCGCTTTTCACGGATGGCAGAATAAATGGGGGGCATATTGCGGATGTCTTCGCGCTGATCCCGAATGGAATGCAGTCCCTCGGCATTTGCCCGGAGCAAGCCTTCACCCATTTGGCTGAGCATGGAATAGTTGTACAGGACAGCACCCATAAAAGGAAACAGGTCAATGAATCCGCGAACGGTAAGCACTAATTTTTCTTCGTGATGAGGAGCCATTTCGATGCGTTGGATATACTCTCGCAAAGCTGGACTGACCATGGAGTGACAGCCTCCCTCCATATTAGGGGTCGTGCACTACCTGTTTTTTGGGGATATATCCGTTTTTTGTCACGACATATAATAAAAATGTAGCGCTTTCATTTTAACAAAATGCTTATCCATGCGTAAAGAATCTATATTCGGAATAATTCGACAATAAAAGGAGGGATAGTCATGACAGCCACCACACACCAGGCACTGGACTACCAGTTGTTCATCAATGGTACATGGACACCAGCTGCCAGCAAAGAGACGTTTGATGTGATCAATCCGGCTACAGGAGAAGTTGCGGCACGTGTCGCCAAGGCAGGATTGGAAGACGTCGAAGCTGCGGTTGCGACGGCGAGGCAGGTGTATGATTCGGGGGTCTGGTCTCGAAAAACACCAAAGGAGCGCGCAGATATTTTGAATCGCTTTGCTCGCAAGATCATGGAGCATGGGCAGGAGCTGGCGTACCTGGAAGTCATCAGCTCAGGGGCGACGATACGACGAGCCATGAGCACAGACATTTTAGGAATTGCCTTCGTTCTTCAGCAAACAGCCGCTTTTGCGCTGGAGTTTCCTTATGTGGAGGGTCTGGCGATGACGGGGGCGAGCAACAATCAGGTCTGGCGAGAGCCACTTGGAGTAGTTGCTGCCATCACTCCTTGGAATTTTCCGATGATATTGGCGATGTGGAAGCTCGCACCGGCCTTGGCGATGGGCAATTCGATCGTGGTCAAGCCCGCGTCCTATACGCCACTGTCGACCTTGAAGCTAGCCGAGCTGGCAATAGAGTCAGGAATTCCGGCAGGGGTGTTTAATGTCATAGCGGGACCAGGTGCGAGTATTGGGGAAGCACTGGTGAAGGATCCGAGGGTGGATAAAGTAGCGTTTACGGGATCCACGGAGGTAGGTCGACGGATCATGGAGTTGGCTTCGGGGACTGTCAAGCGCGTCACCCTGGAGCTGGGCGGGAAATCACCGGCTATTGTGTTGCCTGATGCGGATCTCGACCTCACTGTTCCGGGACTCCTGTATGGATTTTGCCTACACTCGGGACAAGTATGCGAGTCCGGTACGCGCATTCTCGTTCACGATTCCTTGTACGATGAGGTACTGGAACGACTGGCGCAGCTGGCTTCCAAGGTCAAGCTCGGTAACCCGCTGGATGCGACGACTGGTATGGGGCCATTGGTGTCACGCCATCAGTTGGATACCGTGCTCGGATATATCCAAACGGGTGTTGACGAAGGCGCGCGCCTGGTCTGCGGTGGCAAGCGTGCTACAAAAGGAGAGCTTGCACGCGGGTACTATGTGGAGCCAACCGTTTTCGCAGATGTGCGCAACGATATGAGAATCGCTCGGGAAGAGATATTTGGGCCAGTTGCTTCCGTCATTCGTTATTCGACGGTAGAGGAAGCCATTGAAATAGCCAACGATACCATTTTTGGTCTGGCTGCCGGCGTGTGGAGCAGGGATGCCAATAAGGCCTTGAAAATCGGTCGGGAACTGCGAGCAGGTACGGTCTGGATCAATGACTGGCACGCGATGCGACCGGATGCTCCTTTTGGCGGATACAAGCAGAGCGGATTTGGCCGTGAGCTGGGTCGTCACGTGTTGGAGGAATATACTCAGGTGAAGCATGTCCATGCAGCTTTGGCACCAGAGCTGAAGCAGCGTCCGTGGGCAGGGATGTTATTTTAAGAGGAGGGCAGGTGAGCGTATGACGACAGCATTCACTCGTTATGGGGTTAGGACAGAAATAATCAGCGGGGCAGGGACACGAACGTTGCTGCCAGAGCTATTGCGGGGGCTGGGAGCAAAGCGGGCCGTGCTTTTTACCGATCAGGGTCTCAATCGTGCAGGCATCACGGACAAAATCAAGGAGTTGTTCGAGCTGATGCCTGGTCCTGTGCAATTAGTAGGCGTATTTGATGAGATCGAGCAAGATGCCAAGGCGGAAAACGTAAATAAGGCAGCCCGATTTGTAAAGGAATGTCAGGCAGATGCGCTGATATCCGTCGGGGGAGGAAGCGTTCTAGATGCGTGCAAGGCGACGAAGTGGTTGCTGCATAAAAGGCATCATGACATTCGCGACCTGATGCAGGGGACGACGAGGGAAATGTGGCCCAAAGCACAGCCGATCCCCATTCCGCATATCGCGATACCGACCACGGCAGGGACGGGTGCAGAAGTGTCTCCTATCGCAGTCGTGTACAACGATCAGCTAAAAATCAAAACCAATCTGTCCAGTCCATTTATCAATGCGGATATCGCCGTTCTCGATCCTGAGCTGACGGTCGGACTTCCACCGAAAATCACAGCCTTTACTGGATACGATGCGCTCACCCACGCGGTCGAGGCCTATTTCTCACCACGAGCCAATCCCATGACAGACGCCTTTGCCCTGCAAGCGACGAGAATGATCGTGGAAAATTTGCCGATGGCTGTGTCTTCCGGAGCTGATCTGCAAGCGAGAGCGAACATGCTGATGGCGAGCTCCATGGCGATCACCTCCTTCAGTCTCGCGATTACGGCAATCCCGGTACACAATATGGCACATGCGTTTGGAGCGAAGTTCGGGATTCCGCATGGATTGGCGAATGCCGTTCTGCTTCCGAATGTGATGGCTGCCTTGCCGCAATTATACTTGCCAAAAATCAACGGGTTCGCGGAAGCGCTGGGGCTATCCGCTCGCGATGTCGAGCCACAGGAGTGTCTACAGCAGGTCATCGCGTTTATCCGCGAACTGCGGGCGACCGTCGGCTTGCCTGACACTTTTGCAGAATTCGGATTGGATCCGGAAAGCCTGACGCAGATTGTTCCGGCGGTGCTCCGTGATCCGACTGCGCTCGCATTCAAGATACCGCCAGATACGATTATGAAAATTACCCAAGAGGTAGCAGGTTTGCCATTATCCGTAGAGGAGGAGGCTGCACGATGACACTCGACCCGAAGGCAAAAGCGTTTCTTGATATGGGGGCTGCCGCAGGAGAGCCCGCCATGAGCACACTGACACCAGAAGAAAACCGCGAGCGCACTGCGGGCTTGAAGGCCCTGTCTGGAGAGCCGAAGACACTGGCCAAAGTGGAGAGCCGAATGATTCCGGTGGATGGAGGAGAGATCGAGCTGCGCCTTTACACCCCGGAAGGTGCCGGAACCTTCCCGCTGTTTGTCTATTTTCACGGCGGTGGTTGGGTCATCGGGGATGTAGAGACGGTAGATACGCTCTGCCGAAATATTGCCCACGAGTCGGAGAGTGTCGTGGCTTCCGTGAATTACCGCTTGGCTCCCGAGCATAAATTTCCTATACCGGTGGAGGATTGCTACGCAGCTGTGCAATGGGTAGCCGAGCACGCCCAGGAATTGAATGGGGATGCGTCCCGTCTCGCAGTAGGGGGAGATAGCGCGGGAGGAAACCTGGCAGCGGTCATCTCGCAGCTGGCAAAAGAGCGTGGCTGCCCAGAGATCTCGCTCCAGGTACTTATTTATCCAGTCACACAAGTAGGCTGTGACACAGAGTCTTATCGGGAAAATGGCGAAGGCTACTTCCTCACGGCGGACAGTATGCAATGGTTTTTCCAGCAGTACCTGAATACGGAGGAAGAGAAAACGGACGTACGAGTGTCCCCGTTGCTAGCAGAAGATCTGAGTGGACTGCCGCCTGCGCTGGTCATCACGGCAGAATACGATCCGCTCCGAGATGAAGGAGAAATGTACGCCGAAAGACTGAAGAAGGCAGGAGTGTCTGTCGAGCTCACTCGCTATGATGGCATGATTCACGGTTTCTTCTGGATGGCAGGCATCATGGACCAAGGTGCGCAAGCCGTTTCACAAGTATCTAGTCGTCTGCGTTCGGTTTTTGAGCGGCTGTAAAGTAAATGGATGAACGATGTGATCGCAAAGGGGGGAGTCGCCGATGAAGTTTGTCGCCTTTCATTTGATGCCTTATCGAGATTTGCCTGCCGATTTCGAGAATACGTACCCGAGCGTCTGGGTCACACCACCCAAAGAGCTGTATGATCCTAAAAAAGGTCATCGCATGTACCACGATTATCTGGATGAGCTCGAGTTTGCGGTAGATCTCGGCTACGATGCGATCGGAGTGAATGAGCACCATAGCAATGCCTATGGACTGATGCCTTCGCCCAATCTGATGGGCTCGATCCTATCTCGCAAGGTACGGAACAGTGACAAAACAAGCCTGATCGTCCTGGGAAACAGCCTGGCTTCCTACAATCCCCCCATTCGCGTGGCGGAGGAGATGGCGATGCTCGATGTCCTCTCAGGAGGCAAGTTTATTGCGGGCTTTCCGGTAGGGACGTCGATGGACCAAAACTACGCTTACGGTATCAATCCTGCTGAGCTACGGGAGCGTTATTACGAGGCACATGATCTCATCATGAAGACGTGGAAGAGCGATGATATCCTGACGTACAACGGCAAGTACAATCAATTCCGATACATCAATCCGTGGCCTCGTCCGGCTCAGCGACCACATCCGCCAGTCTGGATTCCAGGTGGCGGGAGCATAGAGACGTACGATTTTTCGATCAACCACAACTACTCGTTCTCCTATTTGAGCTATTTTGGTCACAAGTACGCTAAAAAAGTGATGGGTCCGTTCTGGGAGCGAAACGACGAGCTGGGGGCGGATCGCAACCCATACAAAGCTGGGTATTGCCAGATCATTTGCGTCTCGGAAACCGATGAGCGGGCGCAGATCGACTACGAGGAGCACGTGCGCTATTTCTTCAACAAATGCTTGCATGTGGACAGACGCGTAGCCGAAGCCCCGGGGTACCGTACCGTGAAAAGCTTGCGCGCAGGCCTCACTTCCCAATTTGACGGGACACAAAAAAGTGCGAGTCAGATGCTGAAGGATGGAATGGGCTGGCAAGATCTGATCGATCACGGGTTCATCGTGGCGGGGTCACCTGCTACCGTTCGGGACATTATGCGGGAGAGTTTGCAAGATATGCGGGTCGGCAATGTCGTCTGTCTGTTTCATATCGGCTCTATGCCACACTGGCTCGTCCAGAAGAACATGCAGCTGTTCGCAGAGGAAGTAAAACCGCATTTGAGCTCTATTTTCAGCGAATGGGATCACTCCCATTACTGGCCAAAAGGATATGCAGAGGAGCAGGTGGAGGAAGCTACCGTCCAGAGGTAGCACACGGAAGAGGAGGGGGAGCGGGTGGCTCAACCAATAGAGCAGTTGATTCAGGCAAATGAGAATGTCACCTTTGCCGTGCAAGTAGCAGGCCAAGGGGAGCCTGTCGTCTACCTGCACGGTGCGGGAGGTCTCGTGTGGGATCCGTTTCTTGATGAATTGTCCAATCATTATCAGGTAATCGCACCGCACATGCCAGGAACTGCACAATCTTCCGGGCTGGAGAACATCCGTGACCTGTGGGATTTGATCCTGTGCTACTACGATCTGTTTGATGGTTTGGGACTGGAATCTGCTACCGTGATTGGACATTCGCTCGGGGGAATGATCGCACTGGAGCTGGCTGCGACGGACCAGAGCCGAATCAAACAGATTGTCGCGATTGCACCAGCGGGATTGTTTAAAGAGGAGGAGCCTGTGCCGGATATGTTCGCCATGCTTCCGCACGAACTGGCGAACATGATGGTAGCGGACCCGTCTTCGCCCGTAGCCGAAATGCTTCGGTATATGCCGAGTCAGCCAGAGGAACGCATCGAAGCGACGATTCACCGGATGCAGAACATGCAGGCAGCCGCCAAGTTTCTATGGCCGATCCCTGATAAAGGATTAAAGCATCGTATTCACCGCATCAAAGCACCGACGCTGTTGATTTGGGGGCAGCAAGATCGCTTCATGCCTGTTTCGTACGCAGATGATTTTCGCAATCGCATCGCCCATTCCGAGCTGGCAATAATCGATCAGGCGGCTCATCTGGTGAATTTGGAGCAGACCGAGCAAGTCTTGAGTGCGATCCAACATTTCCTACATGTTTCAGAAAAGGTAGAAGCGAGAGGGTAAGGAATTGCCTTGTATCAAAAGGACGATAGGAGGGTTACGATGAGACAAGATTTTATTTCTACCAGTCAGAGAGGGTTAAATACGGAGTCATTGCCGTATCAGCTGTACCAGAAAGCAAAACGGTTTGGCATGTGGAATCCCCAAGATATCGATTTCTCACAAGATCGTGAAGACTATGCCAATATGACTGAGGAACAGAAGAATGAGACCTTGGGGCGGATCGCTGGCTTCTTGGGAGGAGAAGAGGCGGTTACCTTAGATCTTTTGCCATTGATCATGGTCATTGCAAAGGAAGGTCGTCTCGAGGAAGAGATGTTTTTGACCACATTCTTGTTTGAAGAGGCAAAGCATACCGAGTTTTTCCGTCTGGTCGTGGATACAATCGGTGAAAAAAGAGACTTGAACCAATTTCACGGGGATGTCTACAAAAAGATCTTCCATGACATTCTGCCCACTGCTCTGAATCGCCTGTTGACGGACCAGTCACCAGAAGCGGTAGCGGAAGCCTCCACTGTCTACAACATGTTCGTAGAGGGGGTTCTGGCCGAGACAGGTTATTATGCCTTCTATGAAGGATTGAGCAAAGCGGGTGTGATGCCGGGACTGATGAAAGGAATCGGCTACCTCAAGACGGATGAGTCGCGTCATATCAGCTACGGCACGTTCCTCTTGCAGCGGCTCATTTGTGAACACCCTCACGTATACGATGTGATCGTCAATAAGATGACAGAGTTAGCCCCGTTAGCGAGTCAGCTCTATCAAGGCATCGATCCGACAAGGAAGTCAAGTGCATACGGTGTCCGTGTCGATGATCTGCAGCAATTTTCCAAAAAGCAATTGGCGGTGCGCATGGAAGTGCTGGCACGGGCAAAAGGGCAAACGATAGAAGAGCTGTATAAGCAAACGAAGACAGCGGTGGATGTATAGGGAGAGCCGCATTTTTGGAGCCTGAACCAGGGCTCCTTTTCCCGTTTGAACGTGACACATTCCAATCCAACTCTGACCCATAGCGAGATGTTGAAGGAGGGAGCATGTACGATGCATTTCCGAGACTGGCTGGAGGTTATCCCATTTCCTGTGGTGTTGACACGGGGAGATCTTACGATGGAGAGCGGGAACGAACGGTTTCACAAGCTCGCCGTCACGAAAGAACTGGAGACGGAGCATAGTACGCTGCAAGGGATGAATCTGATGGCGTTCTTTGATTCGTGGGAGGAGTGGGATGCGAATCTGGTGCTCGCCCGACATCGCAGTCAGCCGTTTTTGCTTGCGCGCCAGCAGCCTCAGGAAGAGCATGCGAGTACCATGTGGATCATCATGGACGGCAGCTATCCGAGTGCGCTCAAACAACAGGCACTGGAGCTGGAGCGTGAATTGGACGCGGTCATGGAGAGCTCAGAGGATGTGATCTACATCACCAATCCGGATGGAATGACGCTGCGGACGAACAGGGCCATCAAGCGCTTTTCAGGATTTCCCAAGGAAGCGTTCATTGGGAAAAATGTACGTGATCTTATGGCGATCGGACTGTTGAAGGAAATGCTCACATTTCGAGTGGTTGAGCAAGGAAAGCCGGTCCGTACAGCCCCACGGGTGAGTGATTCCAACCAAAACACACTGAAAACAGCGATTCCGATTTTTGATGAAAAGGGCAAGATTGAAAAAGTAATCACCTACGTTCGAGATCTCTCCAAACAAAACAGGCTCCATCAAGAGCTGATTCGTGCATTGGAGGAGAACAACGAGTACAAAAAAGTGCTAGAGAAGCTGCAGACGAAAGGTCTCCCAGACCCTGGCGTTATCGTAGAAAGCAAGCAAATGGTAGAAATCTACGATATGGCGAATCGCATTTCCAATGTCGATGCCACCGTCTTGATTCTCGGGGAAACAGGGGTTGGAAAGGACGTTCTGGCGCGTCATATCTATCAAGCGAGTCAACGAAGGGATCGCGGGGAGTTCGTCAAAATCAATTGTGGCGCTATTCCTCATGACTTGCTGGAGTCTGAGCTGTTTGGTTATGAGCCCGGATCGTTTACAGGTGCCAGCCGTACGGGGAAACGAGGCATTTTTGAACAAGCGGATAAAGGGGTGCTGTTTCTGGATGAGGTGGGAGAGCTCCCCATGGCGCTGCAGGTCAAGCTACTGCGGGTCTTGCAGGAAAAGCAGATCCAGCGAATAGGGGCCACGAAGTCAAAAGAAGTAGACGTTCGCCTGATCGCCGCCACAAACAGAGACTTGAAACAGATGGTCAAACAAGGAACGTTTCGTGAGGACTTATATTACCGATTAAACGTCATTCCGATTGTGATTCCTGCTTTGCGGGAGCGAAAACCTGACATTTTGCCACTGGTCCGTTTTTTTCTCCACAAGCTCAATAGTAAATACGAGCTGTCCAAGCAATTTGGCCCCTGCATGCAGGAGTTTTTCTATCGCCACCATTGGTCCGGGAATGTCAGAGAGCTGTCCAACTTGGTAGAGCGGCTGATCTTGACGGTTCCTTCCAAAGTCATCACGATCAAGGAGCTGCCGGACGAATATCGGGAGCAGGATCGGACGACCCTGACTTTCTCGCGGCTCATTCCGCTAAAGGAAGCCGCAGAAATCGCGGAAAAAGAGGTGCTTGCGATGGCTGTGCAGCATTTCCATAGCACCTACAAGCTGGCAGAAGAGCTGGGAACCTCGCAGGCAACGATCGTCCGCAAGCTGAAGAAGTACAATTTGACGACGACCCATTTTATAGATCATCTGGAGATAGAGCAGACTCATGCTGCTCACGCGATACAAAAATGAATTATTGACTCACATTTGAATTGCATTTTGACGATGAATTAAGTCAAAAATGAATGATTCGATGGAAGCAGGGGTGATGCCCCTGTTTTTTTCCGCTTGTTAGGCGGTTGGCACGACGTTTGCAATAGTTAGAATATTGAAAAAGTCATTTTGCTGGCGATCCGTACATGGACTTCGTTCAGCGATAGATCCGATGGAGGGGGGTGAATCGGTACGAGTGTCATTCCAATCAAACTAACCACGACTTTTGCGAAAGGAAATGTAAACGCCTTCATTTTACCGCAGTCCCCTGTCACCTTGGTGGATTCCGGGACGCATTTACCCACCTCCATACAAGAGCTGAGGGAAGGGATGAACGAGGCAGGCTTCTCCTTTCGAGATCTGGAGCAAATCGTTGTAACACACATGCACACAGATCACTACGGCGGCGTCCAGACGATCCTGCAGGAAAATCATATCCCTGTCTATGTGCACGCGCAGGCCAAAAAGACGCTTGCGAGCGGTGAGAAAGAGTTTTTGCAGACAGAAGAATTTATGCATTCATTTATCAAAGACTGTGGGGCAGCGCATATTCTCACACGGAATCGAAAGTACCGTGAGGAAGCCTGGGGAGAAGTTCGTTATCTGGAGGATGGAGACACGCTGGCCGCTGGGGGGAGAGACTGGAAGATTATTTATACCCCGGGACACAGTCAATCTGATATCTGCTTGTGGGATCAAACTTCTGGTGATGTGATCGTGGGTGATTTTCTGTTGCAAGAAATATCAGCTAATGCCTTTATTGTCCCGCCTGATTCTGCAAAACTAGAGCGGCCCAAGCCGTTGCTGCAGATGAGGGAGTCGTTTCAGCGGGTGTACGACTTACCATTTGGCACGATTTATCCAGGGCATGGTGCTCCGTTCACTGACCATCGCCAGCTCATTGACCAACGGCGACGGGAACAGGCAGAACGATGCGACAAAATCACAACATTGCTGGCGGATCGGCCACGCAACGTCATGCAAATTTGCAAGGAGATGTTTCCTTGGCTACAGGATAACGCCTTGTTCCTCGGCTTGTCAGAGGTGCAGGGTCATCTGGATTTGTTGCAGGAGCAGTCGCGTGTCTTACGAGAGCAGTGCGACGGCGTGATGTGGTATTACGCAGTACAAACGAACGAGGAGGTCGGTAGAAGATGAGTCGTTTGCAAGGGAGAGTCGCCATCGTTACGGGAGCAGGACGAGGGATTGGGGCAGCGACGGCCAAGCGTCTGGCACAGGATGGAGCCAAGGTAGGCGTGCTGGACCTGAAGGAAGAAGCGTGTCTGGAGGTCGTGGAACAAATTCAAGCAGCAGGTGGAGAGGCGATCGCGATCGGCTGCAACGTGGCGAATGCCGAAGAGGTAGACCAAGCGGTAGAAGCAGTCGTCGGTCGCTTTGGTCGTCTCGACATTCTGGTCAATAACGCAGGTGTACTGCGCGACAACCTGTTGTTTAAGATGTCGGAGGACGACTGGGACACAGTGATGAACGTCCATCTGAAAGGCAGCTTTCTGGCGAGTAAGGCAGCGCAAAAGCACATGGTGAAGCAAGGCTATGGAAAAATCGTCAATACGAGCAGTACGTCCGCATTGGGGAATCGCGGGCAGGCCAATTACTCTGCGGCCAAAGCAGGACTGCAGGGCTTTACCAAGACTCTCGCCATTGAGCTCGGACCGTTCAACATCAATGTGAATGCAGTCGCTCCCGGTTTCATAGCGACAGACATGACCAAGGCGACAGCGGAGAGAATCGGAATCGATTTTGAGGAGAACAAGAAGCTTGCCTCTGAGCGTATTCCGTTGCGACGAGTCGGTCAGCCCGAGGATGTGGCCAACGTAGTCGCATTCCTCGCCAGCGACGAAGCGGGCTACGTATCGGGGCAGATCATCTACGTGAACGGTGGAAATCGCTAAGCTTCCAAACAAACTTTCCATATAGGGGGATTAAAAAATGGATTTTACATTGACCGATGAGCAAAAAATGGTGCAAAAGACTGTCCGTGACTTCGTTCAACGCGAGCTGGTACCACTGGAGCAGCAGGTGCTTCGCAATGAGCGTGAAGGTCGGGATGGAATCACCAAGGAAGAGGTTCGGCAAATTCGTCAAAAGGCAAAAGAAGCAGGCTTCTGGGGGATTAATACACCAGAAGAATTCGGTGGAGCCGACCTGGGGCCTGTCATGACCGCGCTGATCACGATGGAGCTAGGGCGTACCTTTGTCCCATTCAGCTTTGGCGGCTCGGCTGACAACATTTTGTACTATTGCAACGAAGAGCAAAAGAAACGCTATTTGATTCCCACAATCGAGGGAGAGCGTCGTTCCTGCTTTGCCCTGACCGAGCCTGGAGCAGGCTCCGATGCGGCGAACATCAAGATGTCTGCTGTAAAAGATGGCAACGAGTGGGTATTGAACGGAGAGAAAGTATTCATCACCAACGGGAACGAAGCTGACTTCGCCATGGTGTTCGCTGTCACGGACAAGGAAAAAGGAGCACGCGGCGGAGTGACCTGCTTCCTCGTCGACCGTGACATGGGCTGGAGATCAGAGCCGATCCATACGATGGGCGAGTGGGGCCCGGCATCCTTGGTCTTTGATAACGTCCGGGTGCCAGAAGAAAACATCTTGGGCGAGATTGGCAAAGGCTTTGAGCTGGGGATGAAGTGGATCGGCCAAGGCCGTTGGGTGATTCCGGCCCGTGCGGTGGGAGCGGCTGAGAGATTGCTGCAAATGGGGATTGATTACGCAAATACACGCCATACATTCGGGAAACCGATCGCAGAGCGACAAGCGATTCAATGGATGATTGCCGACTCAGCTGTAGAGATCGAAGCGACTCGCTGGATCGTCTTGCGTGCAGCGTGGATGGCGGAGAATGGTTTGGATGCCCGCCATCAGTCTTCCATTGCCAAGCTGTACGGATCCAACATGGCAGACCGGGTCGTTGACCGTGTCCTGCAAATTCATGGTGGGATGGGTTACACCAAAGAGCTTCCGATCGAGCGCTGGTACCGTGAAATTCGCTTGTGGCGCATTTTTGAAGGCACGGACGAAATTCAGCGATATATCATTTCCCGCAATTTGCTAAAAGGCAATGTAAAAGTAGGCGAATTGCTGTCATAAGGTCGCAACAAATAACCAATTAAAAAGGAGGGATGTGGCATGCTGATTGATCCCGCAGTAGTAGGGAGCACGAGCGAGGCGACGACCATTGAGGTAGAAAAAGGGGCAATCCGCGCATTCGCGCATGCCATCGGTGACGACAATCCGTTGTGTACCGATGAAGCGTTTGCCCGTCAACAAGGTTATGCCAGCCTCGTGGCCCCACCTACTTTTCCTACAACGTTTCGCGTCCCCATTCCAAACGTGCGCTTTGAATTAAGTCGCGTGCTGCATGGGGGACAAGAGTACAGCTACGAGCGGCCGATTGTGGCTGGCGACGTACTGCGCTGCGTCAGTCGCGTGGCGGACGTATACGAGAGAGAAGGGAAGCAAGGCGGCAAGATGACGTTTCTCGTGACAGAAGTGAGAGGCGAGGATTTGGACGGCAGGCTGGTGTACACGAGCAAGAGCACGACCATTCTACGTTGAGAGGAGGGGATCGCGATGCAAACCGTACAGATTGATTGGGCGCATGTCGAGGTCGGGCATGAGCTGGAACCACTGGTCAAGCCAGCGATTAGCAAAGTCCAGCTGCTCAAGTACGCAGGTGCTTCAGGCGATTTCAACCTGATTCACACCGATGTGGAGACGGCACGCGAGGTAGGTTTGCCAGGCACGATTGCACACGGCATGTTGAGCATGGGCTTTTTGGGACAGTACGCTGGACAGTTAGCGGGGACTTCGGCATTTGTCAGTGAACTGAAGGTGCGCTTTGCGGGAATGGTCTTTCCAGGTGATGTGCTAACCTGCCGGGCAAAGGTGGTGAAAAAAGAAGCCGGTAAGATCGAATTGCAGCTCGGTGTAGAGCGTGAGTCGGGCAAAGCTCTCACCAGTGGAGAAGCTACCTTGACCCTGCTTTAGAAAAAGAGGTGCGACCAGATCGCATCCCCAAAAACGCGCAGCGAGGATAGGAGTGGACGTGATGCCGACGACTGTGTTGTTTCTGATGTCCACGATGTTCATCGCCAATATTGGGTTTGGGATTATTCTTCCGACACTTCCGTTTTTGTCGCGTCAAGTAGGAGCCAGCACGTTTGAACTGGGTCTCGCTCTATCCGCGTTTGCTATTGCCCAATTGCTGTTCAGTTCCTTTTGGGGAGGGATGTCTGATCGGGTGGGAAAACGCCCGATCCTCATCCTCGGAATTGTCGGCTATGGGGTGACTTCGGCACTCGTAGGGCTGTCGCCCAATGTTGTGGTACTGCTCCTGCTGCGGTTTTTATCAGGTGCACTCTGCTCTGCCGTCATGCCCGCGTCCCTGAGCCTGGCGGCAAATGCAACCACACCGGAAATGCGACCTCGAGTCATGGCGTATATGGGATCTGTAAACGGGATCGGCTTCATCGTCGGTCCACCACTAGGAGCTGTCTTGAGTGTGTTTGGTTTACAGGTGCCATTCGTTTCAGTCGGAATTTTGTCGATCGTAAATGGCATTGTGGCATTATGGCTACTCCCGAAAGAGTCTCCCAGACCCGTCGGGGATGAACAGACCAAGCTTTCTTTCAGGGGATTCTTGCAAATCAAGCATAACCTGAGAGCATTTTTCGACCGAAGCCTTACACCTTTTTTGGGAGGAACCTTTGCTTTCACGTTGGCGGATGCGACTGTCACGTCCACACTGGCCTTTTTCCTGACAGATACTCTTCATTCTACGCAGGCGATGGCAGGCTGGGCGTTTATGGTCAACGGTGGTGTAGGAGCCTTGATCCAGGTGGCAATGTTTTCTGCCATGTATCAAAGATGGGGAGAAAAAGCGACGATTGTTACAGGCTTTTCGTTTGGCGCACTTGGGTATTTGACGCTAGGCTTGTCCACCAGCGTGGTTTGGGTGTTTGTGGCGATCACGTTGCTTGCGTTTTGTCGAGGCTTTGCTTTCCCGGCAATGACCTCTGCGATCTCTCTTCGGACAACAGTTCATTCGCAAGGAAGCAGCTTTGGATCTCAGATGACCTTCAATAGTTTGGGAAGAACGATTGGTCCGTTGATAGCTGGCTGGTTGTTTGCCTATCAGGAACGATTTCCATATTTCTTTGCCTGCGGCCTGCTTGTAGCGACTGTGCTTTTCATCCGGGTAGGGTTGAAAGGAAAGCTGTCTGCCCGGGCAGAGCAGGCGTAAGCAAAGGTAATTTGAAGGAGGAGAGACCATGTCAAGAGGTGGAGCTTTTCTTTCCCGTCAACTGGATACATATCCGACGGGCGGTTTTCGGGTTTGGCTGTTGTTTATTGCCATCTTGGCGAATTTTATTGCCTCATATGAATCGCAGATCGCTCCTGTGCTTCCGCTCTTGCTGAATGATCTCCACATGGATTTGCATCAATACGGTATTTTATCTGCGGTTTGTATTCTCGCTGCTGCCTTGTCCTCTCTGGTATTTGGCCCTTTAGCCGACCGTCATGGCCGTGTCGTATTTCTCGTCCCCAGTCTGTTTTTAACGGCTGTCTGTGTATATGGCATGGCTTTCGTGGATACGATTTCCCAGCTGTTTGCACTGCGTGTGGTCTTATCCTTTGTCGATGGAGTTGCGTTTGGATTAACAGCTGGATTGGTACGCGACTTTTCCCCACGGATGGGCCGAGCGCTGGCCTATGGCTTCTGGACGTTCGGACCTGTCGGCTCTAACTTTTTTGCCGCTGCGATCGCGGGTTGGACCCTACCTGTATACGGACACTGGCAATCCCAGTTTTATATCGCAGGGACTGTTGCACTCGTCTCCTCGATTGTCATCTTGTTCACGATTCGCGACCTTTCCCCTCGCTTGCGAGCGCAGATCATCCATTCCAAGAAAACAATGGAGCAAGTCAATGAGCAGCCAGCAAAGGCAGAGAAAAAAGTAGAAGAAGGCTCCTTGATGAAGCAAGTGCTGAGAGTGCCTCATTTGTGGCTTTCGAGCATCGGTATCTCCCTGTTCTTGCTCACGTATTTCACGATGGCTAGCTTCGGTCCCAAGATTTTGGTGGATTCTTTTGGATTCGAAGCGCATCAGGCAGCCAGCATTTCCAAGTACTTTTGGTTTCTGAATCTGTTGACCTTACTGGTGGCGGGCTGGATTTCTGATCGACTGCAGCTGAGGAAAATTGTGTCGCTCTTCGGGGCAGTTGCCTTTGCCTTGTACATGATCTACTTTGTCAGTTTGTTCGGAACCGATGTCAGCGCGGGTGCCATGATCGTCTACGTCTCGATCTTGGGTGGGCTCATGGGCATTACGTATGGTCCGTGGAATGCCCTGTTCTCGGAAAATGTGGAGGATGTGAAAGCATCGCTGCAGTCTTCAGCATGGGGCTTGCACGGGGCGATCATCCGTGTCGTACCTGTGGTGATGAATCTCGTCTTGCCTTCCGTGGTCGCTTCGGGTGGATGGAGCACATGGATCGCAATCGCAGTGGCTGTTGGAGTGATCGTCTATATCCCGCTTCTGTTTATGAGTAAAGGTCCATGGCTGTCGAAAAAGCCAGCGGAAGTCGTAGCGCAATAGAAGAATAGAGGACAACAAGCATCCTTTGGAGAGGGGAGAAACCCTATGAACATTCTGGTCTTGCTAAAACAAACGTTTGATACGGAAGAAAAAATCGTGATTCAAAATGGCCTTATTCAAGAGGACGGCGTGGAGTTTATCATCAATCCCTATGATGAGTACGCCGTCGAGGAAGCGATACGCCTCAAGGAACAACATGGCGGTGAGGTGACGTTGGTCACTGTCGGTCCAGATCGTGCGGAGGATTCCTTGCGTACGGCGCTAGCGATGGGAGCAGACCGTGCGATTTTGATCCAGCAACCGGAAGTAGCTGACGAGCACGTGATTGCTAGTTTGATCACGGCCAGCATCAAAGACCGACCGTACAACGTGATCCTAGGAGGCAATATGGCGGTCGACTCGGGAGCAAGTCAAGTGGCGATCCGGGTGGCCGAACAGCTGGGAATCCCGCATGTCTCGACCATTACCAAATTGAACATCGAAGGGGGTACCGCGACGGTAGAGCGAGATGTGGAAGGTGACCTGGAGACGGTACAGGTGAATCTCCCGTTCTTGGCGACGGCGCAGCAGGGATTGAATGAGCCGCGATACCCTTCGTTGCCAGGCATCATGAAAGCTAAGAAAAAGCCAGTGGAGCGTGTAGAAGCTTCCGACCTGCAATTGGACGCAACGGGATTGACGGCAAAGACGACCGTGATCCAGCAGTTCCTCCCGGCAAAGAAACAGGCAGGACGTGTCCTGAGCGGAGAGATATCCATGCAGGTGAGTGAGCTGGTCCAAATGCTGCGTACAGAAGCCAAGGTGTTATAGAGATAGGAGGAGTGGAAGATGAGTAAACGTATCCTGGTCGTTCTGGAAGAAAAAGACGGAAAATTAAGAAATGTTTCTTTGGAAGCGCTTACGCTCGCTGGACAGCTGAGTGACGGCGGGGAAGTGCAGGCTGTCCTGTTCTCCTCACAAGCCGCATCCTTTCAAAACGAGATCGGACAGCACGGGGCTGACACCCTGTACGTCATTGAGGGAGAGGCTTGGAAAACATACACTCCTGACGCGTATTCTCAAGCGCTGGTGCAGCTAATTGAGCAGGCAAAACCTGATGTGATTCTGGCAGGACACACGGCGATGGGCAAAGATGTCGCGCCTCGTGTAGCGGCACGGCTGCAGATCGGACTCGTGTCTGACTGCACAGATGCAGATGTGCAGGAGGAACGGATTATCTTCACTCGTCCGATCTATGCGGGTAAAGCTTTTCAGCAAAAAGCGTTCCTGGAAGGGATCGTGTTTGCCACTCTGCGTGCCAACAACTTTGAGGTCAAACAAAGCGGTCGGCAGGCGCAGATCATTCCGTTCGAGCCTGTAGCAGTAGACTTGCGAACGATCATCAAGGAAGTGGTACGGAAAACGGCAGGCACCGTCGATTTGAGCGAGGCCAAGATCATCATTTCCGGTGGTCGAGGTGTCAAGAGCGCGGAAGGCTTTAAGCCGTTGCAGGAGCTGGCAGCTGTGCTCGGGGGAGCGGTCGGAGCGTCTCGAGGCGCGTGCGATGCGGAGTATTGTGATTACAGTCTGCAGATCGGGCAGACAGGAAAGGTCGTCACACCCGATCTGTACATCGCCTGCGGGATATCAGGGGCAATCCAGCACTTGGCGGGAATGTCGAATGCCAAGGTCATCGTCGCGATCAATAAAGACCCTGAAGCACCTATCTTTCAGGTGGCCGATTACGGCATCGTTGGCGATCTCTTTGAAGTAGTGCCACTGTTGACGGAAGAGTGTAAAAAAGCACTGCAGATGACGTAAAGGAGAACAAAATCATGAGCCATCTGCAGATCGGACCGATTGAAGTGTTCATGGGTGAAAAACAGAGCCGTACGCCGTATTCGACCTCCATCCTGATTAAGGGTAAGGAAGCCGATGCACTGATCGATTGCGGGGCAGGACGTACCGTTTTTGATCATTTGAAAAAGGAGCACCGCATTCACGACATTTACATGACGCACTACCATCTCGATCACATCTGGGGGCTCTACCTGTTTCCCGAGGCAAAAGGGTGGATTAATCATTACGACATCCTCAAATTTTCCGATCTGGACGAAATAGCTCGAGCAAACGGCTATTACGCGATCTTCGGCGAGCAGCAGGCCAGACAGATGATGCGCGAAGAAAGGATGCCAAGAGCAGGCGAGATAAGAGAAGGTCACGAGAAAATTTCATGGGCGAGTATTCTCGCTGGGGATAAGTCCGTTTATCCTTATGATCAGCCATTTGAACTGGCGGGAGTAAATGTGATCATGCTGCATGCCCCCGGTCATTGCGCAGGTTTTTGCTGCCCGTATTTTCCGGAGTATGGAGTCTTGCACGTTGGTGATTTTGATCTGACTTCTTTTGGACCGTGGTACAACAACGCCGACAGCGATATTGACGCGATGATTGCATCTGCGCAGATGACCCTGCAGGTCGATGCCGATACCTTCGTTACGTCGCATCAAAAGGGTGTCGTGGAGCGATCCGATTACAGGCGACTATTAGAGACCTACATGGCGATCATTGACAAGAGAGAAGAAAAAGTCTTGCAGGCAGTGAGAAAAGGCGTGTCTTTTGAGCAACTGATTCATCAGGAAGTGTTTTATTTGCAAAAAAACGTACGTGAAACGCCACGGCTTTTGACCTTTGAAACGATGGGCGTCGTGAAGCATCTGAAGAGACTCCTCAAGCACGGTGAGCCCATACAAGATTATTACCAAGGATTTTTGTCGGCGCACGGCATGCATGGTGAGTATGTGGACTATGGCTTGCAGCCGCCACCATGCGAAAACAAGAACCATACGAGGGAGGGAGTCAAATGAAAAGACCTTGGCATCGTTGGTACTTGGAAGGTGTTTCTGCGGAAGTCGAAATCCCTTCCATCTCGCTTTACCAGCTCATGGAGCGCTCCGCACAGGATTATCCAGGGCGACCGGCAGTCATCGATGGCGACCGGGAATGGACCTACGCCCAGCTGCAGACCGATGTGGAGCGTCTGGCTGCGGCCCTTTATAGCAGAGGTGCGCGCAAAGGAGATCGCATGGCCATCATGCTCCCGAACAGCGCCGAATACATTTTGTCCTACTACGCCATCCATCGTCTCGGAGGAGTGGTCGTCCAGGTAAACCCCATGTACCAGCCATCTGAGCTGGAGTACTTGCTACAGGATTCCGAGGCAGAGTGGTTTATCGGGTATCGCGAGCAAGCGAAAAAGCTAGAACAGATCGGGATGGAAGGAAAGCTGTACACAATCTGGGCGGATCCAGAATCGCTCGAAGAGGACAGCTTGTATCGTTTGATCAGCGAACGTCACAACAGCATGCCGCCACTCGAAGTCAATCCACGGGAGGATATTGCTGTTCTGCAATATACAGGGGGGACAACTGGACGCTCCAAGGGCGTCATGCTCACTCATTACAATCTGGTCGGTACGGTGTATCAAGGGTTTACTTTTGGCGGGGGAGTCAGGCGGGTGGAGGAACGGATTCTGGGAATGCCGCCCTTGTTTCACGTCTATGGCATGAGTCGGATGAACGGGACGATCTTCAATGCACAGGCCTATATCTGTCTGCCGCGCTTTGACGTAGAAACTGTGCTAAAGCTGATTCGCAAGCATCGTCCGACAGGCTTTCCCGCTGTTCCGACAGTCTATATTGCACTCCTGAATCATCCAGAGCTGCAGCCGGGTGATCTCGATTGCATCAAGACGTGCGGGAGCGGATCGGCACCACTTCCGGTGGAGGTCATGCAAGAGTTTGAACGGAAAACAGGCGTGCCGATTATTGAAGGGTACGGCTTGTCAGAGACGTCACCTGGCACACATGTCAACCCATCTACTCGCAGAAAAGCGGGCAGTATCGGGATTCCGTTGCCAAATACGGACAGCAAAATCGTAGATATGGAGACGGGAATGCGGGAGCTGCCTCCTGGAGAGCCGGGTGAGCTGATTATCAAAGGACCACAGGTGATGAAGGGCTATTGGAAAAAGCCAGAGGAAACAGCGGCCGTTTTGAAAGACGGATGGTTTTACACGGGGGATCTCGCCACGATGGACGAGGACGGTTATTTTTACATCGTCGGTAGGAAAAAGGATCTAATCATCGCGGGCGGTTTCAATGTCTACCCCATCGAAGTGGAGGAGGTCATTTACCAGCATCCGGCCGTTGCGGAAGCAGTCGTCTATGGCGTGCCCGACTCTTACCGTGGGGAAACCGTTAAGGCAGCGATCGTCACCCGACAAAATGAACAGGTGACAGCTGACGAAATCATCGCCTGGTGCACGGAGCGACTGGCCCGATTCAAGGTGCCGAGAATGATCGAATTCCGAACTGAGCTGCCGAAGACGACGGTAGGAAAAATACTGCGCCGTACGTTGCTGGAGGAAGAGCAACAGCGCAGGCTTGCCCAAGGAGGAGAAGTCGGATGAACGAAGCTGTACTAGTTTCGGCAGTGCGTACGCCCATCGCTAAAGTAAAAGGCGCCTTAAAGGACATGCAGCCGGCAGAGTACGGAGCACTGGTCATCCGGGAAGCGCTGCAACGAGCGAACCTGCAAGGGGAAGAAGTAGATGACGTCATTTTTGGCAACTGCCTCAATGGTGGTGGAAATATAGCTCGCCTATCTGCGCTCATGGCAGGCATGCCAGTCTCTGTGGCGGGATTGACCATTGATCGCCAGTGCGGGTCTGGTATCAACAGTGTGGCGCTTGCAGCGGAAGCGATTCGGGCGGGAAGTGCCGGGATCATGGTGGCGGGCGGAACAGAGAGCATGACCCGCATCCCGTTTCTGATGGAATCATCAAGTCAGGCGTATGATCGCACACCACCGAAATTCGTCCGCCGCGAATTGTCTCCGCCAAGCATCGGGAATCCACCGATGGGCATTACAGCTGAAAATCTCGTTGAGCGTTATGGGATCAGTCGCGAGGAGCAGGACGAATTTTCCTTCCAAAGCCAGCAAAAGATGAGGACAGCGATGGAGGCGGGCCTCTTTGCCGAGCAGATTCTGCCCGTGAGCATTCCGAGCAAAAAAGGAGAAAGCTTTCTGTTTGACACAGATGAGCATCCGAGACCAGATTCGACTCTAGCAGCGCTGGCAAGGCTGCAGCCTGCATTCAAACAAGGCGGAACGGTGACTGCGGGCAATTCCTCAGGGGTAAATGACGGAGCATCCGCACTGGTTCTCATGGACAGTCGTGAAGCGGAGAAGAGAGGATTGGAGCCTTTGGCACGCGTCACAGGCTGGGCAGTAGCAGGCGTGGATCCGAACATCATGGGCATCGGACCCGTCCCTGCCACGCAAAAGCTACTGGCGAAAATGAGCCTGACCATGGACGATATCGATCTGGTCGAGATCAACGAAGCATTCGCTGCCCAAGTAATCGCGTGCGATCGTGAGCTTCACTTTGATCCCGATCGGGTAAACGTCACAGGAGGGGCAATTGCTCATGGCCACCCGATTGCGGCGACCGGCTCCATGCTCATCACCAAGCTCGCTTATGAATTGAAGCGCAGGGGAGGCAAGCGTGGACTTGTCACGGCATGCATTGGTGGCGGGCAAGGGATCGCACTGATGATTGAACGATAAAATACTACAGGCACTCGGAACTTCTCCGGGTGCTTTTTTATGTGTACGTGAACAAATTCGTCTTGCATCGGGAAAAAGCTGGAAGTGCAACTCCGACTCAGGTTGGAATAAAAAACAATCATACGTCCGTGTCGAGTTGACACCCCTGTGCCATACAATAAAAAGCGTTACAGGAAAACATTGGATAGGGAGAGAGACTAGATGAAAAAACAAAAATGGATGATGATGGGCGCTTCTGCTGTGGTTTGTGCCGCATTGCTCGCACCAGGTGCGTTTGCAAAAGACAAGAATGATTCGTACGAAACACCGTCTTCGACTTTATTTGGAACCACGTACCTGCACGTAGAGAAACAAGTACCCACTTACGGTCCCGCTCATTTCTTTTCACCACCGGAAAATGACAACAACAAAAAATAATCGAACAAACATGCCGTCAGACAACACGGGTCTGACGGCTGTTTTCTTTTCTCGGGACGAATCGCCACTTGCGATTCTGCCACATATGATGATGGGTGAATCAATGCAAGAAGGGAGTTTGGCAGATGAGCGAACGCCACATGATGGCGGATGAGGAGTTGCACGTGTGGGCATACCGTCTGGAAGCCAAGGCGCCGATGGACGTCTTGGTGACAGCAGTAGAGAATTATGCGGGCGGCATCGTCCTCGCATCCAGTTTTGGAGCGGAAGACGTAGTGCTGATCGACATGCTGCACAAGCTGGCACCTACTATCCCTGTCTTTTATTTAGACACAAACAAGCATTTTACTGAGACCTATCATACCCGTGATCGGCTGCAAGAGCGGTACGGGACGACGTTTATTCAAGTACTTCCCCAAATCACGCTGGAAGAGCAGGCACAGCAGCATGGTGACAAGCTGTGGGAGCGAGAGCCCAACCTCTGTTGCGAGATCAGAAAGGTAGAGCCGTTGAAGCGGGTGCTTTCCCAGTATGAAGCGTGGGTCACCGGTATACGGCGGGAACAATCACCTACCCGTGCGAACGCGAAAAAAGTGGAATGGGATGAGAAGTTCAACCTAGTGAAGTTCAACCCGTTGGCGGATTGGACGGACGCACAGGTATGGGAGTATATACACGCAAACGATGTTCCTTACAATCCCTTGCACGATCGAAATTATCCTAGCATTGGTTGTAGTGTTTGTACGCGAGCTGTAAAGTCAGGCCAAGATCCGCGTTCTGGACGATGGGCAGGTCATGAAAAAACGGAATGTGGTCTGCACAAATGACCAGCGGGGAGGCGTACCTATGACGTATTCGACTCTGCCAAAGAAGACCATTACGATCGACAAATGGACGCTGTCTGACATCGACTGTCTGGCAATTGGCGCTTTTTCCCCACTGTCTGGTTTTATGGTCGAGGACGATTATCTCTCTGTTGTGGAAACAATGCGCTTGGCAAATGGTGCGGTCTGGCCGCTGCCGATCACGTTAGGTGTCGATGAGGAGCTCCACGGAGACATCCTGCCAGGTGAACGAGTCCTGCTGCGGGGTGAGGACGGAGTGAACTACGCGATCCTGCAAGTAGAAAGCTGCTATCGACCGGATAAAAACCGGGAGGCAGAGCTTGTTTTCCGTACGACGGATGTGGCCCACCCTGGAGTGAAAAAGCTGTTTGAAAAAGGTAACCTGTATGTGGGCGGTCCGCTGGAAGTCCTTCAACGGCCTGTACCGGAACAGTTTCCTGAGTACTATCTAACTCCGGCCCAGACGAGAGAAATATTCGAGTGTAACAACTGGAAGACCATCGTCGGTTTTCAGACGCGAAATCCAGTGCATCGAGCGCACGAGTACATTCAGAAAGCCGCGCTGGAGATCGTAGACGGTTTGTTTTTGAATCCGTTAATGGGTGAGACGAAATCAGATGATGTCCCGGCAACCGTCCGAATGAAAAGCTATCTGGCATTACTTGAAAGCTACTATCCTCCCACACGAGTCCTGCTCGCCGCTTTTCCGGCAGCGATGCGCTATGCAGGCCCGCGAGAAGCAGTCTTCCACGCGTTGGTCCGCAAAAACTACGGATGCACTCATTTTATTGTGGGGCGCGATCATGCAGGAGTCGGCGACTACTACGGAACTTACGATGCACAGTACATCTTCGCAGAATTTGCGCCAGAAGAACTAGGGATATCGCTGCTCTTTTTCGAGCACAGCTTTTACTGCAATGCATGTGAAGGTATGGCCACGACCAAAACCTGTCCGCACGAGGGCGATCAGCATCTGACCTTGTCCGGAACCAAAGTGCGCGAAATGCTGCGAAATGGCGTGACACCACCGCCGCAATTCAGTAGACCGGAAGTGGCGAAGATTTTGATCGAGGGGATGCGTGAGAGGGAGCTGAAAGGTTGATAGCGGGTCTGTGGAACGGGTCGAACCGTTCCGTTTTTTTGCTTTTTAGGAGGACAAACTAGGTTGTCTGTGAATGCGCTTTCACCCAAAACAGTTACCACAAAGCCATTTCTTACTGAGCATTCGTTCGGACGAAAGTCTAAAAAATTGTGGTTCTTTTCGTTGACACCCCCTAGGTGCCTAGCTATAATCAGACGTAACACTTTATATTCTGACAACAACAATATTGAAAAAATTGTTATAATAGCAGGCTATGACGAGGAGGATGCGCGTCAACTCTTTAACAGAGAGCCCGGA
The DNA here is from genome assembly GCF_001420695.1 of Brevibacillus choshinensis. Lineage (NCBI taxonomy): Bacteria > Bacillati > Bacillota > Bacilli > Caryophanales > Paenibacillaceae > Brevibacillus > Brevibacillus choshinensis. Next base: position 441,179 of record NZ_LJJB01000007.1, read on the forward strand.
TTGCTGAGAACCGGGTAAAGAGCGCGCGCATTGCTCGCCTCCGAGCTGTTTCGCTGAAACTTACGCGAGTAGGTAGTAGGCAGAACCGTTTAACACCCGTTAGCGTGTTACAGTCCACAATCCGTTGTGACTGGCTGAGATCGGCTGACCGTGAGGCGCCGATAAAGTTGGGTGGTACCGCGAACCCTTTCGCCCCAAAAGACATGGAAATCTAACCGTGTCGGGGCGAAAGGGTTTTTCTATGTTCCTATAGTTATTTTCAATACCTGTTGGAAAGTGGGAGGAGGAGAGGAAATGAGTGTTGAAATGGCCGAAATTCAGAAAAAGAACAGTATTCCACCAATTCAATTCGGTGAAGAGGTATCGGGAGCAGAAACGTTGCTTCGGTGTTTGCTCCTCGAACAAGTAGAATACATCTTCGGCTATCCGGGTGGGGCAGTTCTCCCGATTTACGATTCACTGTACGGGAGTTACTTCAAACACATTTTGACCCGCCACGAACAAGGTGCCATCCATGCTGCGGACGGATACGCTCGCGCAACAGGTAAACCAGGGGTTTGTATCGCAACGTCTGGCCCAGGGGCAACCAACCTGGTAACAGGAATTGCCACCGCTCAGATGGACTCCGTACCGTTGGTGTGCATCACAGGTAACGTAGCTCAATCGCTGATCGGAACAGATGCGTTCCAAGAAGCGAACATTACGGGAATCACGGTACCTATTACGAAACACAGTTATTTTGTCCGGGATGTGCGTGATCTTCCTCGCATCGTGAAGGAAGCCTTCCACATTGCAACGACAGGTCGTCCGGGCCCCGTGTTGATCGACATCCCTAAAGATGTAGCCAACGCAATCGCACCGTTCACCTATCCAGAGACTGTGGACGTCCGCGGCTACCGCGCTTCTGTGGTGCCAGACGATGAAGAGGTGCAACATTTTGTCACTGCGATCAAGGCGGCAAAGCGACCAGTAATCATGGCAGGTGGCGGCATTATCGCAGCCAGCGCCGATCAGGAGCTGCTGGCTTTCGCAGAGAAAGCACGTATCCCAGTCATCAATACATTCATGGGTCTAGGTGGTTTCCCAGGGGTTCACGAGTTGTCGCTCGGCATGCCAGGGATGCATGGAAACTTCACCGCCAACCAAGCATTGCTCAACGCAGACTGCGTAATTGGCTTGGGTGTACGCTTTGACGATCGGATCACCATGGGTCGTACCAAAGAGTTCGCACCGAATGCTCGCATCGTTCACGTGGATATCGATCCAGCTGAATTGGGCAAAAACGTTTCGACGGCCGTGACGGTTACAGGCGATGTGAAGAGCACCTTGGAAAAAGCGATTCCACTGATCACCGCATGTGAATCAGAAGCGTGGATCAGACAGTTAAAGGACTGGCAAGAAAAGCAACCGTACAAGTACAAGACTGACGGAGACACATTGAAGCCGCAGGCAGTCATTGAACTGTTGTACCGCTCCACAGATGGGGAAGCGATCGTCACTACAGACGTAGGACAGCACCAGATGTGGACAGCACAATACTACAAGTTCAAAAATGCCCGTTCCTTCATCTCATCAGGTGGTCTAGGTACGATGGGCTTTGGATTCCCGGCTGCGATCGGCGCCCAAATCGCTCACCCAGAGCGCATAACCATTGCTGTAGTAGGAGACGGCGGCTTCCAGATGACCAATCAGGAGCTCGCAATCGTATCCCAGTACAACATTCCGGTGAAGGTAGCCATCGTCAACAATCAGTGCTTGGGAATGGTTCGTCAGTGGCAAGAACTCTTCTACGACAACCGTTATAGCCAAATCGACCTGACTTGCAGCCCAGACTTCGTCAAGCTGGCCGAAGCATACGGCGTGAAGGGCTTGCGTGCAAGCACTCCGCAAGAAGCCGAAGCGGTGTGGGCAGAGGCGCTGGCGCATGATGGCCCGGTAGTTGTTGACTTCCGTGTCGCACAGGAAGAAAACGTCTATCCGATGGTAGCTGCAGGCAACACGCTAGATCAGATGGAATTGGGGGATGACTAAGATGCAGCAACAGACCATTGCCGTACTCGTTAACGACTACCCCGGAGTTTTGACTCGCGTATCCACGTTGTTTGGACAGCGCGCATTCAATATCGACAGCATCACGGTCGGGGGAACAGAAGAGGCAGGATTGTCCCGGATGATTATCACGACCGGGGGAGATGATCGCCAGATTGATCAACTGATGAAGCAGCTGAACAAGCTGATCGATGTCATCTCTGTTACCAATCTCAGTGCCAACTCGTATGTGTCACGCGAACTGGCTCTGATCAAGGTCAGTGCTTCTCCTAGCCAATTGGCTGAGCTGAATGGGATTGTAGAACCGTTTCGCGCAGCGATCGTCGACGTAGGGCCTACCTCGTTGATCGTGCAAGTAACGGGGGACACCGAAAAGATTGATGCCCTGCTCGTTTTGCTACAAAACTATGGGGTTCTCGAATTGACGAGAACGGGCTCGGTAGCGATGGCCCGCAGTATTGTTCCAGCAACAGCCGCTGCAACGGTTTAAATTGCAAAATTCAGAATAAAAATTCAAGCTAAACATTATTTTAGGGAGGCTACACAAATGGTAAAAATGTATTATGAAGCAGACGTAAAACAAGAGGTACTGCGCGGAAAAACGATCGCAATCATCGGTTATGGCAGCCAAGGACACGCACAAGCACAAAACCTGCGCGATAGCGGTTATAAAGTAGTAGTAGGTCTTCGCCCAGGGAAGTCTTGGGATGTAGCAGTTAAAGACGGTTTTGAAGTTCTGACAGTAGCAGAAGCAACCAAACGTGCTGACGTAGTACAAATCTTGATGCCAGATGAGCGTCAAGCACAAGTATACCGTGACGAAGTAGCTCCAAACCTGAAATCCGGCGCAGCTCTCTGCTTCTCTCATGGTTTCAACATCCACTATGCGCAAATCGTACCACCAGCTGACGTAGACGTAATCATGTCTGCTCCAAAAAGCCCAGGTCACCTAGTTCGCCGCGTGTACCAAGAAGGCTTTGGCGTACCTGGCCTGATCGCAATCTATCAAGATGCAACTGGTAATGCGAAAGACCTCGCACTGGCATACTCCAGCGGTATCGGTTGCACCAAAGCTGGTGTTATCGAAACTAGCTTCCGTGAAGAGACTGAAACGGACCTGTTCGGTGAGCAAGCAGTACTTTGCGGTGGCGCAAGCGAACTCGTAAAAGCAGGTTTCGATACACTGGTTGAAGCTGGATACGCTCCAGAGATCGCATACTTCGAGTGCTTGCATGAGCTGAAACTGATCGTTGACCTGATGTATGAAGGTGGTCTGGCTCGTATGCGCTACTCCATCTCTGACACTGCTGAGTACGGTGACTACAGCACAGGCCGCCGCATCATCACTGACGAGACTCGCAAAGAAATGAAAAAAGTACTGGCTGAAATCCAAGATGGTACATTTGCTCGCAACTGGATCTTGGAAAACCAAGCGAACCGTCCTGGCTTCACTTCCCGCCGTCGTCTGGAATCCGAGCATGGCATCGAAGTGGTTGGTGAGCAACTGCGTGGCATGATGTCTTGGTTGAATAAAGATACGAAAAAAGAAGAAGTAAAAATCGGCCAATAATTGGCCGATTCACAGACAATATATAATGTAGGAAAAAAATGTGGAGGTGAAAGTTCATGCGGACCATTGAGATTTTTGATACGACTTTACGAGATGGAGAGCAGTCTCCAGGTGTCAATATTAGCACGAACGAAAAGGTGGAGATTGCCCTTCAACTAGAAAAGTTGGGCGTTACGAGAATCGAGGCAGGCTTTGCAGCTGCCTCCCCTGGTGACCAAAAGTCTGTGGCCGAAGTGGCGAAGCGGGTGAAAAACTCCACCATCGTAAGCTTGGCACGTGCCGTTAAAGACGACATGGATAAGGCATACGAAGCGCTCCGCAACGCGCAAAACGCATCCCTCCACGTCTTTCTTGCAACATCACCGATTCACCGCCAGTACAAGCTGAACATGAGCAAGGAGCAAGTGCTTGCTCGTGCCGTGGAAGCAGTCACGTATGCGAAAAAGTACTTCACGGAAGTGCAATTTTCCGCAGAGGATGCGGCGCGCACGGAAATCGACTTTTTGGCGGAGGTCGTCGAAGCGGTCATCAAGGCTGGTGCGACGACAGTCAATATTCCGGATACGGTCGGGTACATGACGCCGATTCAGTACGGACAAATCTTCAGCGATCTGAGACGTATGGTGCCGGCTACTGAGAACATTCGTTTGAGCTGCCACTGTCACGACGACCTGGGGATGGCAGTTGCCAACAGCTTGGCTGCCGTTGAGGCTGGTGCGACACAAGTCGAGGGCACCATCAACGGAATTGGCGAGCGTGCTGGTAATGCGGCTCTGGAAGAAGTAGCGCTGGCGTTGGAGACTCGCAAGGATTACTATCAGGCGACGACCAAGCTCACCCTGAAAGAAATCGCTCGTACCAGCCAACTGGTGAGTCGTCTGACTGGGATGATTGTTCCCGGGAACAAGGCAGTTGTGGGAGCAAACGCGTTTGCCCACGAATCCGGCATTCATCAGGATGGCGTGCTGAAAGAAGTAACGACGTACGAAATCATTCGCCCTGAATCGGTTGGCTTCAAGTCAAACAAGCTGGTGCTCGGCAAACACTCCGGTCGCCATGCGTTCAAGGAGAAGCTGGTCGAGCTCGGCTATCATCTCGAACAGGACGAAGTGAACACCGCGTTTGCAGCTTTTAAAGTGCTGTGCGATAAGAAAAAGGAAATCAGCGATGACGACATTCTCGCTCTCGTCGATACCAAAATGGTAAAAGGCCAAGAAGCCTTCCAGCTGGAATCCGTCCAGCTCGCTTACGGCAACATCTCGGTACCGACGGCCAGCGTACGGTTGCTGCGCCCGGATGGCTCCACGGTAGAAGAAGCAGCGATTGGGAATGGCTCCGTCGATTCGATTTACAAAGCGATTGACCGTGCGACAGGCGAAGATGTGACGCTTGTGGACTACAAGATCCTTTCCGTTACACAAGGGAAAGATGCGTTGGGTGAAGTGTTCGTCCGCCTGCAGCAAGGTGATCTCACGTTGACAGGACGTGGAGTGAGCACAGACGTTTTGGAAGCAAGTGCGATAGCCTATGTACGTGCGATCAACAAGATTTTGGAGCGTCGCGGCGAATCTGTGCCAGTCGGCGTCAACTAACAATCCTCTTTCCACAATTGGATAGGACGAAGGAAATCAGTAGAGAACGGAAACCACTATAGAATAGAAAAGCGGGATAGACGATGAAAAAAGATTATCGCATTGCCGTTCTTCCAGGCGACGGTATTGGACCGGAGATCATGCAGGAAGCGGTCAAAATCCTCACTCTCGTCGGAGAACGGGAAGGTGTCACTTTTACGTGTGAAGAAGGTAGAATCGGCGGAATTGCCATCGATACAGACGGAACACCGTTGCCAGAAGAAACAGTGAAGCTGGCGAAACATGCAGATGCTGTTCTTCTGGGTGCTGTAGGCGGACCGAAATGGGATCAAAATCCGGGTCATTTGCGCCCCGAGACAGGTCTCTTAGGTATCCGTAAAGCGCTGGGACTGTTTGCAAACATCCGTCCAGCGACCATGCATAGCTCTCTCGTAGACGCGTCCTCGCTCAAGCCAGAAGTCGTATCCGGTGTAGACCTGATCGTCGTTCGTGAGCTGACAGGCGGGATCTACTTCGGAGAGAAAAAACGCTACGATGGACCGAATGGGGAAGTAGCGGAAGATCTATGCATTTATAATGAAGCGGAAATCGAACGAATCATTCGCGTCGGTTTTGACATTGCTCGCAAGCGTCAAAAGCGTCTCGTTTCCGTCGACAAGGCCAACGTATTGGAAAGCTCCCGCCTCTGGCGCAAAGTCGCTGAGCGGGTAGCAGCTGACTATCCAGATGTTGAGCTTTCCCACCAGCTGGTAGACTCTTGCGCCATGCAACTGGTGCGTGCTCCCAAGCAGTTTGACGTGATCGTAACAGAAAACATGTTTGGCGACATTCTCAGTGACCAGGCAGCGATGCTCACCGGATCGATCGGGATGCTCTCCTCTGCGAGTCTGGCGGCAGGCAGCTTTGGGCTGTATGAGCCAGTTCACGGTTCTGCACCTGATATTGCTGGTCAAGGAATCGCCAACCCACTGGCAACGATCCTGTCTGTAGCGATGATGCTCCGTCTGTCGCTCGGTATGGACGATGCAGCAAATGCAGTGGAAAATGCTGTGTGGTCTGTTCTCGAAGCTGGTCATCGCACAGGCGACATCGCTACCGATCGCAGCAAAGCAATTGGTACGTTGGAGATGGGCCAACTGGTACGCGACGAACTGTCCAAAATGTTGGTGCAAAAATAAGCAAGAAAACCCTGCCTCCTTCCTTCGGGAAATTTGGCAGGGTTTTTCGTTTGATTGATCAGAATTGAAAATAGTTATGGTGATACCAACATAGCGGAGGTTAGGAGAAGTAGGTTTCAGATCTACGCTTCGACCTTTCCCCACCGAACAGGTTCGGCGGCCCTGCGAAGAAGATGAGACTGTCCGCTCCACAACGATTCACGGGGAAGCGGTAAAGTAGTAGCTGCTCCGCAGACAACTCAGAGGTACCGCTTCTGGATCCTGTGAATTCGTTGTTCCGCTATGTAGGGTTCCGGAGTCGCTCCGTCTGGAAACCTGCTTCTCCTGCCAGCTGTTGTGGTTTCTAGGTATTACGAGGTTCTGTTCAGAAGAGTAGTTTCCCAATCCTTTCGCTTTGAAGGACACGGGTGAATCAATAGAAGAACGAAGCCATCAAATTTGTTCGTTTGAAGTGTCACAGGAGCGGTTGAATAAGGAAGACCAAGCTTTCATTCTTCAAAGGCATTGCCCCAAGTAGGGTTTTCTCAATGAAACTCCTAGGAAAGCCCCGGAATAAGGCAAGTGAAAGAGCCAAAGCTGGCCGAGGAAAAAGGGGAAATAAGCGGAAGATCTTTGGAACACCAACCGAGGCGCAATAGAAAAAACGAAACACGGTTGTAAGCGTCCACCTCTGATTAAGCTCCCTGAGACGGCTGCTTTGGACGCGGTTTCGTTTTTTATATGAAGCCGGACAGGGATGCCCCCCAGCAGGTGTTCCTATGAAGCTGGAGCGTTTTCCCCCTTTTTCCTCTCCTCCACTACAGTCTGAACGAGTGAAAAAAGGAAGAGGGTGTAGTTCCCGCGTTTTTCTTGCTTGCGCTGTGCAAGAAGCTTAGACCAACGAATTTTTTATTCATTACTGTACTCAGTATTAATGTATACTATACACACTAATATACTTGGCTTGTCAGATGCTTTGGAGGGAACGCAAGTGGCATCATTACCGTTTTACCTCTGCTTCATGTTTATTCTTTTCCTGACTGTCATTGTTGGAATTGCAGCGAAACGTAGGGTCAAGAAGACGAGCGATTTCACCAATGCTAGCGGCTCCCTGACTTCCGGGATGGTAGCCGGCGCGTTGGTTGGCGGCTTTGTCGGTGGGACATCGATTGTGGGCACAGGGGAGCTCGCTTTCTCACATGGACTTGCTTCGCTCTGGTTTACTCTTGGCGGGGGAGTGGCTGTCATTCTCCTTGGATTTTTTGCCAACCGTTTTCGTCAGCTTCAAGTCGAGACACTGCCTGAGTTGATCGGATTGCAGTACGGTTCGCGCGCGCAATTGGGAAGCAGTATCTTTTTATCACTAGGAATGTTCATTCAAGTGATTGCTCAAATTTTGGCTGCCCTCCCGTTTGTATCGGTATTTTGGCAGACGCATTTGTCCATCTTGGCGTTGATTCCAGCCTTGTTGATTATCGCCTATGTGTGGGCGGGAGGATTCATGGGCGCGAGCATCGTCGGTACGCTCAAGACGATCATGCTCGTCCTGCTACTGCTTGGGACGGGTGTCTGGCTCTTGGCGAGCATTGACGGAGGAACATACGTCAGATGGTGGCAGGAAGGGAGACTGGATCTCGTCGTACCGGAAGCCGGAATGGGCTGGGCACAGGGAGCCTCGATGGTCGTGGGTATTTTTTCGACGCAAGCGTACTTGCAGCCGATTTTCGCTAGTCGTTCAGCACGAGAGGCACGCAGTGGAGCGATAACCGCAGGTGTGATTATCATTCTGATCGGACTGGTTAGTGCATGGATTGGTTTGTTTATGTATGATGCTCATCCCGAATTGACTCCTCGCGAGGCCATCCCGCAGTTTTTCTTGATGCATTCGCCTGCTTGGCTGGCTGGTGGGGCTTACGCAATCATTTTGCTATCTGTCGTCATGACAGGGGCTGCTTTGACGCTGAGTATTGCTACGATTTTGAACCGGGATGTGATTCAACGTTACACTTCTCGTTTTCGAGAGGACGCTCGCAAATTGGTTGTATCCCGATGTCTAATCCTGACCATCATCGCGATTTCTTACGCCATTGTCTGCTGGGACGACCAAGCGAAAATTTTACATTGGGCGTTTTTGGCGATGACCTTGCGCGGGGTTACGATCTTTTTCCCTGTCGTGTTTTATCTGTTCCACATTCATCCGGTTCAGTCCAATTGGGCAGTTGGCGCGATATGGGGAGCTCCCGTGTTTTCGCTCCTCTGGACGTGGTGGCTCATGCCTGTCACCGGGATTGATCCGATCGTTGTCAGTGGCATCTGGAGTGCACTGGCACTACTCGCAGGATGGTGGTACTGGAAAAGAGAAGCTCGTCGTGATTTAGCATTACAGCAGGCTGATACGAGGTAAGTGGTGAAAAAAATACCCCGCACTTCCGGAAAAGCTTAGGAAGTACGGGGTATTTTGTGTTACCCGATCGTTATCTTTCCTTTCGGGTAGCGGTAGTATTCCTTTTGTCTTCGCTGGGCCAAAGCAAAGGCGATGGTCAAGGGACCTACCCTCCCTGCGAACATCGTAAGCACAATTAAAGATTTCCCTAACGATGACAGCTCCGGTGTCAGACCCATGGATAATCCGGTCGTGGCAAAGGCCGAGGTGACTTCAAACAGAATCATTTGAAACTGGGCACCCGGCTCTGTGATAGAGAGCGCCATGGTTATGAGAATCACAATGAAAAGTCCGATCATGGTGACGGTCAAAGACTTGTAAATCATGTGTGGCAAAATACGTTGGCGGAAGAAAATGACATCTTCCTTGCCTTTTATTTGCGCGATGACTGCGCCGACCAGGGTAGCAAATGTCGTGGTCTTGATCCCACCCCCGGTCGATCCGGGAGAGGCACCGATAAACATCAACAGGATAATCAGGAACAAGGAAGACTGATGCATATCACCGATGCTGAGCGTATTGGAGCCGGCCGTCCGTGCCGTCACGGATTGATAGAATGAGCCGAGTATTTTGCCGAGCATCGATAACGGCTGCAGCGTCTTGGGATTCGTGTATTCCAGCAAGAAAATGAGCACGGTCCCCATTACCACCAACAGAGCTGTAGTAGACAGTACTACTTTGGTATGCAGAGATAGCCGATGAGTATGCCGGTAATCATAAACTTCGCTCACCACCATAAAGCCGATCCCGCCTAGGATAATCAAGGAACAGACGACGAGCGTGACGACGGGATCATCCACGTATCTGGTCAGACTGGCGAAATCACCCATCAAGTCAAATCCGGCGTTATTGAAGTTGGAGATGGCATGGAAAAAGCCGAAATAGATCGCCTTCCCCAATGGAAAATCAAAAGCAAAACGGATGGACAACAGAATGCCGCCGATTAACTCAGCTAGCGCCGTAAAAATCAAGATCATTTTAGCAAGGCGAACGACGCCTTCAATCGTCATCTGATTCAACGATTCCTGCAGGATCAGTCGTTCGCGCAGTGAGATCTTTTTCCGCATGATCAGAGCAAAAAAAGTGGCGAACGTCATGAATCCGAGACCACCGATTTGGATGAGCGATAAAATGACGATCTGACCAAATACCGTGAATGTGCTTCCCGTATCCACCACGACCAAACCGGTCACACAGGTAGCGGAAGTTGCAGTAAATAAGGCATCTATCCAAGGAAGTCCCATCCCATCCATTGTAGCGGAGGGTAAGGTCAAGAGAGTGGCCCCAATTAAGATAATCAAAGCAAAACCAAGCACCAGCGTTTTGGGAGGATCGAGATGAAGCTTTTCGACGATTTTACGAATCATAGGGAGGAGGACCTCGACTTTTCGATTATGTAAAAAACTTGGCATTCTCACCTTAGTATGGCAGGAACAACTGTAAGTATAATGGGCAAGTGAGAAATTGAAAACAACGAAAAAATCGAGAGTGGCAGACTATCGGATCAAAGCAGCTCCCAGTCGATACAGCCAGTGCTTGAGCTCTCGTTCTTCCATGGGTGCCAGGGGAAAGCGGACCGCTGGACGGCGTACAGAATCTACAGGCTCATCCGCGACACGGAAGGCATGCCCCGGAGTAAGTTCCAGACCTTCCTCGAGTAACATGGCAATGACTCTGTCCTCGCTCTCTGTCGCTTTAGAAGAAGGGGTCCCCCATTCAATCCAAGTGTTCAAGCCACCTGAAATCGGGTACATACGGGCATGGGCAGGGAGAGCGTGATGTTGCTCCTTCCACAAGCGTTCAAAGCGTGATTGAAACAAGGAACGTCTGTCTGCCAGGTACACCTCGGAGAACCATGGATCATCCAGCAGGCGTACAGCAGCTTCTACGATCAGGAGGGAAGGCTCGGCACCTGTCATGGAGACGATCTGACGGTAGCGCTCCAGGTCTTCTTCATTCAGGTCGGCAGGAAGCATCAGGACACCCAACTGCAGATCCCTCGCGAGCGTCTTGGACAGGGAGTGCAAGTAGTATACCTGTACGGAGCTCTGCGCATCTATCGCCATTTGGTACAGAGGGGAGCTGGGTGCAGAGAACCACAAGTCACCGTAATGATCGTTCTCTACCAGTCGCACGTTCTTTTGTGCTGCCCATGCCAGAAGAGCTTCCTTGCGCTCGTGTGAATAGCTGATCCCTGTAGGAAAATGATAGTGAGGGTTGATCAGGAGCCAATTGGCAGGGTAATGTTCCTGTTCGGCATCGAGAGCCTCGATGGAGATCCCTTCATCATCCATCCGGATTGGGCGTACGGTGATCCCGCACTGGCTCAGCAATCGCAGAAAGACGGGATAGCTATATTCTTCGACGTAGACGACATCCCGAGGATTCATGACGCGCTGCGCTAAAAAAGCAAAGCCGCTCGTGCTTCGGTTAAAGGAAAGGATGCGTTCTGGTGAATGAGGGAGGCCTCGTCGGCTCAAATGATCGGCAAATACTTTGGCAGCATGCGCGCGTCTGACTTTCTTTTGAGCGGAAGGTTCGTCCAGCACCGTCAGGCTGTCGTAAAAGGCTCCACGCAATCGCTTAACCAGCTCTTCGCCAGGGCGGGGAGAAGAATCAGCCAGGGAGGCGATCGGAATATCGGTGAGAGGTAGCCGATTTTCCAGCCGTGCTTCTTTGGCACGTTGCGTCAAATAATAGCCTTTGCCGTGGACAGCTTCCAGCCATCCTTCTTCGGCCAAGTGATCGTAAGCTTTTTTTACCGTTTCGAGGGAGCACCCGCTGACGGTCTTCATATCTCGCAAAGAAATGAGTTGCTGTCCGTCTACGAGGAAAGCGCCACGTAAAATAGCCGTTTGTAATTGCTCCGCGAGTTGTACGTACATCGGGGTATGGGCTTGTTTATGGAAGTGAAAAGCGAAAAAAGGGCGGTTTGCCATCCGGCTGCGCCTCCTTGTCTGTCAAAAATAGCAGTCATGAGAATTATATAGGAAAGAAAGGTTTGTCGGTATAGGGCAATCAGAAAAACTCCCGTTGGAAAGAAAGAGCATGGTATCATGGAAGGAGAGAGAACAGGGATGGGAGCTGACATTTCATGAGTACGCAAGAACATAAAGCCTTGTCGCCAAAACAAGTTACGTGCATGGTGATCACGGTATCCGATACGAGAACCGAAGAAACGGATAAAAGCGGCCAGCTCATGAAGCAATTGCTGGAAGAAGCGGGACATTCCACAGCGCTGTACCAGATCGTGCGGGACGAGCCTACGGAGGTCATTGCGGCGATCGAGAACGGTATCGCTCATGCAGAGGTCCAAGTCATATTGCTAAACGGTGGAACAGGTATATCTCCACGCGATAATACCTTTGAAGCGGTGTCCGGATTGCTGGACAAAGAGATGCCTGGATTCGGCGAGCTATTTCGCATGTTAAGCTATACAGAAGACATTGGCTCTGCCGCCATGCTGAGCCGCGCCATTGCCGGGACGCGGAGTGGCAAAATGATCTTCTCAACACCTGGATCGACGGGAGCTGTCCGGTTGGCTATGAACAAGCTGATCGTCCCAGAGCTAGGACACGTGGTACGCGAACTGAACCGATGAAAGAGGACAGGAGGGTGCCATGGCGAAATGCGCTGGGTGCCCTTTTTTTAACGGATAGACACAAATAACCATGGACTGTATTTGCTGTATATTGTCCGCTTATGGTACTGTTACGAAAGGAATATGACTGGCATCACCTACTGGACCCGTGCAACGGGTCATTTTGGTGCCGGAATGTGCAAGGAGAGTAGAACGAAACATGAATATATTGTTGTCCACATTAAATGCGAAATTTATCCATTCATCCCTGGCCTTGCGCTATTTGCGCAGCTATGCCGGGGCGTCCTTCCCGACTATTGAGCTCGTCGAATACACGATTAATGACATCACTTTAAATATTGTTGCCGACATATACAAGCGCAAGCCAGACGTCGTGGCATTTTCCTGTTATATCTGGAATATCCGCGAGACCCTTGACGTTATTCGCAACCTGAAAAAAGTATGCCCGGATGTGCCCGTCATTTTGGGTGGACCGGAAGTGACCTATGATGCTGATCATTGGATGAAAAAGCATCCGGAGATCGACGTCATCGCGATTGGGGAAGGGGAGCAGACCTTTCTGGAGCTGCTGCAAGTCTATCAGGAGGCACTCGAGACAAAGCAACCACCTCGTTTGCGTGAGGTAGCCGGGATTGCGTACCGCGATGGAGAGTACGTGCGTTTCTCCATGCCGCGCGCACAGATCGAGGAGATGGACTCCATTCCGTCTCCATACCAGGATCATCTGGATGAGCTGAACAACCGTGTCGTTTACTTCGAGGCTTCCAGAGGCTGTCCGTTCAAGTGTCAATATTGCCTGTCCTCCATTGAAGATGGGGTCCGCTACTTTAGCCTGGAACGGGTAAAGGAAGAGTTGCTCCGCTTGATCAATCACGGGGTTAAGACTGTCAAATTCGTAGACCGTACGTTCAATATCAATAAAAAATATGCGCTGGAGATCTTTCAGTTTTTGATCGACAACCACAATGGAACCGTATTCCAATTTGAAATCACGGCCGATATTTTGCGTGCAGACGTGCTAGACTTCCTGACCGAAAATGCGCCACCGGGAGTTTTCCGTTTTGAGATCGGCGTACAGTCCACAAACGATGAAACCAATCGACTCGTTCAGCGTATTCAGCGCTTTGACCGCTTGTCACGCACGGTTACTCAGATCAAAAACTCAGGCAAAATCGATCAGCATTTGGACTTGATTGCAGGTCTTCCAGAAGAAGACTATCAGTCCTTCCGCAAGACGTTTAATGACGTTTTTGCGTTGCGCCCTGAAGAGCTGCAGCTGGGCTTTTTGAAAATGCTGCGGGGGACAGGTGTACGTGCGCGCGCAGCGGATCATGGGTACGTCTACATGGACGAATCGCCATATGAAATTCTCGGTAATAACGTGCTTTCCTTTGGTGACATGCAAAAAATCAAGCGTGTCGAGGATGTTCTCGAGAAGTACTGGAATGCCCACCGGATGGATCATACGCTGGAGTGGATGCTGGAGCAGGTATTTGAATCGCCGTTTGATTTCTTCCAGTCGTTTGGCGACTTCTGGGAAAATCAAGGCTGGAGCCGTATCGGTCATCAGCTGGAAGATTTGTTCACGCGTCTGCAAAGCTTTTTGCACACCCAACAGGTGGAGCGTCTCGATCACGTCATGAGCTTGATGAAGTTCGATTTTCTGCACAATCAGAAGCATCGCCCGAGAAGACTCTGGTGGGAAGATGTCATGGACAAACAAGAGATGCAAGGGGCGTTTGCGGCAGTCTACGAACAACGCGAGCAACTGCGTGAAGACTTTGCCCGCCATGCATCTGTGGAAAAAGATTACTTTAAGCATACGCTAACAGCAAAGGTGAGCTTTGATATTGAGACTTGGCTCAAAACGGGCGACGTCATCGAAGGCAACTATACGCTGGTCGTCTACTATCCGTACAAGGAAGGCGAGCAAAACGACTTTACCATCGTCAACCAACTGCCTGTAGCCAGCGCATAAGTCTCTGGGAGCAAAAGGGGGAGAGACATGTCCCACTCGTTCACGGATGCAGCCGTTCACTTGTTTACCGCACAGGGACACGGCTGGACCAATGGAAGCGTACATGAAGAACCAGTTTCCGTTTTTGGGGATCAAATCCCCTTTGCGCAGAGAGCTGGGCAAGCGTTTGTTTCGAGAACAGGGAATCCCGGAGGACTGGGACGTTGTCGTTCGAGAGCTATGGTCACTGCCTGAGCGTGAATACCAGTACATCGCGCTCGATTTACTGGAAAAAGTGAAAAAACGGTTCACTCCCGAGCATCTGGAGTTGGCGGAAGAACTGATTACGACGAAATCTTGGTGGGATACGGTCGATTATTTGGCCTCACATACGGTTGGTACATTGCTTCGACTCTATCCCACTCTGATTCTCACTAGTAACGAGCGCTGGCTGGAAGGCTCGAATATGTGGTTGCAGCGAACGGCTCTCTTGTTCCAGCTATCTTACAAGGACAAGACAAATCAAGAGCTTCTTTTCAATAACATTCGATTTTGTGTGGGATCCAAGGAATTTTTCATCCAAAAAGCGATAGGCTGGTCATTAAGGGAGTATACCAAGACCAACCCCGATGCTGTGCGTCACTTTGTGGAGATGACATCGATGGCAAACCTCAGCCGCAGAGAGGCGCTCAAGCATTTATAGAAGAACAAATTTCTTCGCTTGATAAAACAAAGGCATCTATAGCAAAATAGACAAGTACCTTTTTAGCTCGCTCGTACGTATTACATAGAAGTCACAATTGTACAGCAAGCCTTTGCATGCAATCCTAGAAACAGCCGCACTGTGGCGAGGATAGGGGATTTTGCTCATGGAAATCAACCTGCTGATGTCAATCATAGAGCAATACGGTTACCTGGCCATTTTCTTTCTGCTCTGGCTGGGAATCGTAGGATTGCCAATTCCTGACGAGTTGGTCGTAGCGACGGGAGGATTCTTGGTCTCGATTGGCCTCTTAAACCCGGTGTACTCTTTTTTGGCAGGGTATCTGGGTGTGGCCTCCGGATTGACGATAGGCTTTTTACTTGGAAAGTATTTTGGCAAGCCCATTTTGCAGTGGCTTTCGAAAAGCGAGAAGATGCGGCATGCCGTCGAACGATCGACAGAGCTTTTGCGGAAGTATGGCACCTCGGCGCTTTGTATCAGTTACTTGTTACCAGTCGTTCGCCATGTCGTACCGTATTTGGTAGCGATGGGTGGTATGACATATCGCCGCTATGCCCTCTTGTCCTACCCAATCGGACTGGTGTGGACGATTGCCTTTTACATGCTGGGGTACGTTTTTGGGAATCACGTCGAAGACATCGTGGCTATGATTCGGAAGTATGGCTTTTATACGTTGCTCACGCTAGTTGTATTGATCGTGATCGGGTTTCTCGTGCGCAAGTATGTGCTGAGCAATCGCGCGTATCGGGCAAAAGGAGATTAACAAATGTTTCATCGTCAATTGGAAGCTCATAAGCGCAACCGCAATCTAATTCTCGTCGTGGGGTGGGCAATGATGATCGTGGGCTATGTCACCCCCATGCTGTGGATGGCAGGAGTAGGCGGTTTGCTCTTGAACGGGTATGCGTACTATTTGATGGCGACGGATAAACGTTTGGCTCCCAAACGAGGCTTTCGAATTCCTGAAGCGAGCCTGCTGCTCACGGCTATTTTGGGTGGGGGGATCGGAGCCTTGGCAGGAATGCTGACCTATCGCCACAAGACCAAGCATATCTCGTTCATGATTGTCGTTCCTGTGTTCTGTATCTTGCAACTGTTCCTGCTGTTGCAAGCTATTGGTCAGTAGAAGAGAAGGATTTCGCACGATGTTTCGTGCGGAGTCCTTTTTTAATTGAGGTGAAGGCTATATTCGCATCCGTCTTTTGTTTGCACAAAAAGGGGTTTTCATTTCCTTTCTTGGGCACACTATCCGTACATCTTTATCGACGAGCGAGCCAAAGGGGGGAGAGCGTTGAGCCAGTTCTGGAAAGCGTGGCAAAAACGGAAGGACACCCTTCAAGCGAATACACTTCAAAAGCATGCTGACAAAAGTATGGAGAGCGTCTCCGATTTGCAGCTCACGACCGATGTGGAAGAGAATGTTTCCTTAATTCAGTTCCAATTAGGCAAATGTGATGATCTGGTTGTTCGGCGCTTTCAGAACAAGGAAGGAAAAGATTGTGTCCTCGTCTTTTTGGATGGAATGGTGGATCGTAACGTCATTAGTCAGTTCATTATTGCGTACATGACAACAGCTGACATGACGTACGAAGGTCCAGCAACCAACGAATTAGAAGCAACGGATCGGCTGAGACAGGTGGTTCGCAACATCCTGTCAGGAACAGCGGTATTGATGATTAACGGAAAGTGTCAGGCGTATTTGAACAATACACGAGGTTGGGATCGTAGAGGGGTGGAAGAGCCACAAACCGAGTCAGTCGTGCGTGGGCCACGCGATGGCTTTTCCGAAACGCTCTGTGTCAATTCAGCCCTCATCCGTTTTCGGCTCAAGGATCCCAACCTAAGGGTGCGCCATATGGTGGTTGGGCAGCGGACGCAGACGGATATTTACGTCATGTATATCGAAGGGTTGGCCCACCCGCCCATGATAGAAGAGATCATAAGTAGAATCGAAAAGGTCAACGTGGATTCAGTGCTAGAGAGTGGGTACATCGAACAAATGATTCAGGACCGCAGGTGGTCTCCTTTCCCACAAATTCAGAACACAGAGAGGCCGGATAAGGTAGTCGCCAACTTGTTGGAAGGAAAAGCAGGGATCTTGGTGGATGGAACACCTTTTGGTTTGATCGCTCCAGCCGTGTTCTCCCAGTTCTATCAAAGTCCAGAGGATTACTACGAGCGCTTTTACATCGCTACATTAATTCGCTTTATCCGCATCATCAGTATTTCGATCGCCCTGCTGCTACCTTCTCTCTATATCGCATTCAGCTCGTTTCACCCGGAGATGATTCCTTCCCGGCTTGTAATTGCGATGGCAGCTGGACGTTCTACGGTTCCTTTTCCTTCGCTAGTCGAAGCGTTATTCATGGAACTCGCGATCGAGATTTTGCGGGAAGCGAGTGTGCGCTTGCCTGGCCCCATTGGACCGACCATTGGGATCGTAGGTGCTTTGGTAGTCGGCGAAGCTGCTGTATCAGCGGGTCTCGTTAGCCCTGTCATGGTTATTATCGTGGCGGTTACGACGATCGGGTCGTTTGCATCACCGAGCTACAGTGCTGCTATTGCGATTCGTATGCTGAGGTTTCCGGTCATGCTGTTGGCGGGAATGTTCGGCCTCTACGGAATCATGTTGTTTTTAATCGTCATCACGGTCCATGTGTCATCGATCAAGTCGTTTGGAGTGCCTTACATGTCACCGTTGAGCCCGTTAAACTTGCTCGGCATGCGAGATTTGTTCTTTCGAGCCCCTCATCACTTAATGAGAACGCGGCCGGGCATGTTTCATGTTCACGATAAAGTACGTATGCGAGAGGATGATAAGCCGTGAGCAAGCAGGACGAGGGCAGCCAAATCTATACGTTTTCCTTGTGGCAGCAGACGTCCCTGATTACAAGCACGTTGATTGGTGTAGGCGTGTTGACCTTGCCGCGGACGACTACCTCGAGACTATTTGAGGCTGGGTGGATTGCTCCTATTTTGGGATCCATCTGGGTCTTCTTTTCCATATGGATGATCGCTGCGCTCAGCCGTCGATTCCCCGGGAAGACGTTTATTGAATACAGTCCGATTATTTGGGGCTCGGCCAAGCGGCCTCGACAAGGGAGATGGCTTAGTCTTCCCTGGATGCTTAGCTATCTGCTATTTATGTACACCTCTACTGGGATTGTGTCGCGTATTTTTGGGGAAGTAGTCGTGACCTCTGTCCTGCTGGATACTCCCCTAGAAGTCATTATTATCACGATGTTTCTCCTGGCACAGATCCTCTGCATGCATGAAGTAGAGGTAGTAGCGAGGGTAAACGAGCTGTTGTTTCCCCTCATCTTGTTTCCTATTCTCTTTATTGCTCTTGCTTCCTTTCAAAAAGCAGAATGGAACAATATGTTCCCATTATTTCGAGCGTCGGGTAAGTCACTTTTCGATGGAGTGTATGAGGCTGTCTACTCGTTTTCTGGGTACGAAATCATGCTGATCTTCTTTGCTTACGCTCATGAGAACAATAGTAAGGTAAGGGCCGGCTTTTATGGAATCGGGATCGCCATGTTTGTCTATACGTTGATTGTATTGGCAGGCATCGTGGTGTTTGGTTTCGAGGAGCTACAACGGGTTACTTGGCCGACACTGGAGCTGGTAAAGACCACGCAGGTGCCAGGTCTGATCCTGGAAAGGTTGGAATCTGCGTTTTTAGCCGTTTGGGTAGCCGCCGTGTTTACTACGGTGGCTAATGCTTATTACGCTTTTGTCTATGGTTTGCGCCAACTCTTTAACAAAGGAATCGTGTTTCAGCGAATCGTTTCCGCACTCATGTTTATCCCCCTTTTCTTTATTGCTCTATGGCCGCAAAATATTGTGGAAATTTTTCGGGTCAGCTCTTACTTGGGATTCGTGAGCCTTGCTCTAAATTTAGGCGTGCCGATTCTTTACTGGATCATCCTGTATATGAAAGGGATGGTTCAGGGGGAAAAGGAGAGGAAAGCAGGTGGCTAAAAAATGGTGCCAGATAGCCACGATCGTGGCTTGTATTACACTGTTAACAGGATGCTGGGACAGACGGGAATTAGAGGAACGTACTTCAGTGCTCGCAGTCGCGGTGGATATCGTTGAGGGCAGAGAAGATTTATACAAGATGACAGTGCAAATCCCGATCGCGATCAAAATCGCTGGTAGTAGTGGTCAAGGTGGGGGTGGTAATTCGAATGCTGTCAAAATCATGAGTGTGACAGGTAGAACGATCACGGATGCGGCGAATAATCTGCAGCTGAGGTTGAATCAGAAGCTATTTCTAGGCCATACGCGTGTCCTAGCCGTCAGTGAAGAGGTGGCGAGAAGAGGCATTCAGGATATTATGGATGGTTATCGTCGGGAGCCGCAAATCCGACGGTTGATGTGGCCCATTATTGTGAAGGGAGAGGCTGCTTCTCTCCTCAAGATCAAACCTCTATTGGCACAGATTCCCGTTGTGTTTTTGATGGACTTGATCGAGAACGGTGCCAAGATGGGTACAATTCCTGAACAGACACTTGGCGACTATTTTAACCAGACATCAAACAAATCAATGGAACCCTTTTTGAATTACGTTCAGGCAAGTGAGACGGAAGTGCGCTGGAAAGGGATCGCGGTATTTCGGGGTCACAAAATGGTAGGAGCGATCAACGATATCCAATCCTGGTCGTTGCTGCAGCTGCGAAATAAGCAGCGTGGTGGGGATGTCATCATTCCTTTGCCAGGCACGAAGAATGGTTTCGTGACCTTTCGTCCGCATTTTGTAAAAACCAAGCTGGATTTACATGAAGGGCACAATAATGAGCGAAAGCAGCAGAGTGACCATTCAGCGACCTTTTATTGTGAACTGCAGGGAGATATCGTGGAGGTAACGGAAAACTTGAAGATTCCACCCGAGGAATTCATCAAGAAAATGCAAGCATTGGTCAAAAAGGAAATGGAAGCTCGGGCGAAAAAGCTCTTCACGCAGCTGCAAAAGGATTACAACAGCGACATCCTGAAACTGGGGCTTGCACTACGCGCCCATCATTACCGCGACTACTGGGAGAAGCACGACTGGAACAAGGATTTTAAGAACTTCCCAGTCAATGCTATCTATACGATCAAGATTCGTCGCTTAGGGATGGAGATGCAATAGGAGCGAGATGAAAATGGAAAATCATCGGGGAGTCGTTAGTACTTGGCAACTAACCAGTATTTTGATTAGCTCCATGATTGGGGTCGGTATTTTGTCCCTTCCCCGCAGTGTCAGTGAAAGGTTGCATGAGATGGGGTGGCTTGGGCCATTGATTGGTGGCTTGATCGCTATACTCCCATTGAGCGCCATCGTGTATTTGAGCAGAGAGTTCCCCGGGCGTACCTTTGTTGAATACAGTCCCCTCATTTTTGGAGGAGAGCGTCATCAGAAGGTAGGAAGGATCTTATGCTTTCCCTGGTTCCTGCTGTTCTTTTCCTTTCAGTTTTTAAATGCTGGTATGGTGGCTAGAGGATTTGGAGAGGTGGTTGTAACAGCGGTGTTGCTGGAAACACCGCTGGAGGCCATTCTTATCAGTCTTTTTCTGATCGTCCTGTTCCTTTGCATGCATGAGATTGATGTGGTAGCAAGGGTGAATGAGCTATTATTTCCCATCATGCTCATCCCAGTTTTCCTGATCCCATACGTCTCCCTTAGCAATGCAGATTGGAACAATTTATTGCCCCTACATTTGGATTCGTGGTCGGAAGTAGTTAAGACAGGACTAAACACGTTCTCCTTATTCACGGGATATGAATTACTCATGATCTTTTTCGGATTTGCCATTCCTGGGACAAAAATCGGCTTGGTGACGTGGTTTGGTATTGGATTTACCATCATTTCCTACGCCCTAACAGCAGCAGCTGGCATTGTGGTGTTTGGCTATGAGGAATTGCAAAACATGATTTGGCCGACATTAGAGCTGGTCAAAACGGCACAGGGGACAGGCTGGTTTTTGGAGAGGCTGGAATCTGCCTTTTTAGCCATTTGGGTCGCATCAGTCTTTACCACCTTGGGAAACATGTACTATACGACGATCTACGGCATTCGTCTGGTTTTTGGTAAAGGCATCCGATTTCAGCGAATGATGGCGATTATCCTCATCTTTCCGTTTTATTATATTACGCTGCTGCCTCAGAACATCGTCGAGTATTTTGCCTATACGAAACATCTGACTTACTTCGGATATCTGACTACTGTTTTTATGCCTGTGCTCCTGGCGATCATCCAATGGTTTCGCAAGCAGAAGACCGACGAATCATACGACAGCAAAAAGGGAGTGACGTAGTGTCTCTCCCTTTTCTGTGTAGCTGACTCTGTTCGTCAGCATCCCTACATCGGTTTGTCTGCCTGTTCAGGCAAATGTCCTGCGATGGTATTCACCATCTCCTGACGAGACGACGTATCGCTGTTTTGCCACAGCACTTCAAACAGCACACCCAGTCCGGGTAAGGTTTTTTCTTGGCCGCTGGAGATTGCGTCTGTGATCGTCTCTTCTACGGCATCTGGGTCAGACCCTTGCATTTTGTACATGATGGCTTGACGCAGGTTGAGCGAGGCAATGTTCATAACGGTCCGTACACCTCTCTTCTAGGAATCGATTCGGACTTAGTATTTGTTCGGTGGAGATTGCTCATACCTCTTTTGTAGACAAGGATACCGGTGTGTTATAATGCATGGTATTGGAAAAAAGCCCCCTAGGGGAAGCGGCATGATGAAGGAGTAGATCAGGATGTCAAAGCAATTTGCCATTATCGGGATGGGGCGTTTTGGGTCCAGTGTAGCCCGGACCTTGTATGAAATGGATTATGAGGTAATGGGAATCGATGAAAATGAAGAGCGAATCAATGAGAACATTCAATTTGTCACTCATGCCGTCGCTGCAGATTCCACGGATGAACGTGCTCTCAAGGAGATCGGGATTCGTAACTTTGACGTTGTGGTCGTAGCGATTGGTGTAGATATACAGGCGAGCATTTTGACCGTATTGACCTTGAAGGAACTGGGCGTGAAAAAGATCGTGGCCAAGGCGCAAAACGAACGCCATGGACAGGTTCTGTACAAGGTCGGAGCGGATCGTGTGGTGTTCCCTGAGCGGGATATGGGAGTGCGTGTTGCTCACAATCTCATCTCCGCCAATGTACTTGATTTCATCGAATTGGCTGATGATTACAGCGTGGCAGAGGTCGTGGTTTCCTCGAAATTCGTAGGGAAAAACTTGCGTCAGCTCGACATTCGTAAAAATTACGAGGTGAACGTCATCGCCATCAAGAGCGGCGACAAATTCAATATCGCTCCAAGCCCTGACGAAGTCATTCAATACGGCGATGTACTCGTAGTGATCGGGAATAACAAGGATTTGAAGGCATTTGAGGAGCGAGCATAGGCACATGGCACATGAAGGTATTACCTCTATCCAAAATCCGCAAATCAAGCGGTTGCATCAATTATTGGATCGCAAAGGAAGAGAAGCGCAAGGGCGTTTTCTCGTAGAAGGAGCGCATTTAGTCGAGGAAGCGCTAAAGAGTGCGGAAGTATTGACGATTCTGTACGACAACGAGCGCGATATGGACGCTGCGTGCAGACGGGCGCTGGAGAATCATCCACAAGGCGTGCAAGTCATCGCGGCTTCCTCAGCTGTTCTGGCCAAGCTTTCGGAAACCAAGTCCCCCCAAGGAATTGTGGCCGAAGTGAAAAAGAGCCAAGCGGATTGGAGCGAGTGGATGAAGGAGAAAACAGCGGCTCAGAAGGACATGCTTCTCTTGCTGCTGGACGAAATCCAGGACCCAGGCAACCTCGGAACGATCCTGCGGACAGCGGAAGCAGCAGGCGTAGATGGTGTGGTACTGGGAAAAGGGAGTGTCGATCTGTATAACGGCAAAGTGATGCGTTCCACGATGGGCTCCCTGTTTCGTTTACCGGTCTTCACACGTTCCTTGTCAGAGGTAGCGGATGAATGGAAGGCACTGGGTGGTCATCTGCTCGTCTCTACCCTCCATGAGAAGAGCGTCTCGTATGATCAGGTTGGCTACGAGCAAAAGACGGCAATTGTCATCGGTAACGAAGGGCGAGGCGTATCTGCAACTATGATAGAGCGGGCGGATCACCTTGTGCACATTCCGATTTACGGACAGGCGGAATCGCTGAATGCAGCGGTGGCAGCAGGTGTGTTCGTCTACGAGGCACAACGAAAAAGAAAAGATCGGCTATCTTAGCCGATCTTTTGTTCGTTTTGTTTTTCTTTATGCTCTTCGCGTGTCAGTTGCCATTGGTCCTGAGCCATCCGGATAATCCCACTTTCCATGGTCGTGTTTCGAAAAGCGAGTGCTTTTCCGAAATATTTGATGGCCAGATCAAATTTTTGCAGCCGACGATACAGCTCACCGATCAAATAAAGCAGGCGAACCTCGGACATTTCCTTGTCCCCGCGGGCGTAGTCAGAATGGATATAGGAGAGCTCGTATTCATCGACAGCCATGCCGACAAAACGGAGTTCCTCCGAGAGATTTTCCTGGGAACGGTACAACCAGGCGAGTCTCAAGTACAAGCCAGCTTTTACAGAATGGGGTTGATCGGTCAATTCCGCCGCATAGATGGCGAGCTTATAGCTGACCATGGCTTCTGGAACTTGGCGAATCGAGCCAAAGTCTTTCGATTTCCACTTTGCTGTGATCTGCTCGTCCACCACTTGTTTTTCCCAGGGAGCGAGCTTTTCTTTAAACTGATCGGTAAAGGCAAAACCGCAAGCTGGGCAGACGCTGACCGTATACTGGATGGGATTGAGTGACTGCTCCTTGAAACGAGTGAAGAAGTCTGTATCCCGATGTACCATCGTCAACGAGCCGCTCCGCACTCTTTTCGTGGTGAAGGTAGCTTGGCAATGACGGCAGACACAGGACTTATCGTAAAGTGCGGAAACCTTCTCGATCATGGCAAAAGTCCCCTTTCTCTTTTACAAATCGCGATTTAGGGATAAGCTGATATATGTAACATTTGTGGAATTGAAAGTTCGCTTTTGTTGCGCTATAATTTTCCTACGTCTAATTATAACGTAAAGCAATGACGGAGACTAGTACGCAGGACCTATTGGTTTTCAGGGAGAAGATGCCGCAGACTGGGAGCATCTTTAGCACAATAGCTGCCGAATTCACTCCAAAGCCGCACTCTGAACCGTTTTTTACGCAGTAGGAGCAGCCGGGTCACTCCCGTTAGCAGTGGTCTTAAGTGAGGCAAAAGTCACGCATTTCGTCTATGATGATTAACGATCATAGCCATTGCGCTTTCGTCTAACAAGGGTGGTACCGCGAGAAAAAAGTAACTCGTCCCTTTTTGGGGGCGGGTTTTTCTTTTTTCACGATAAGAATTTATAAAATTCTTATTCGCATAAGTGCAACATAGCGAGACTTCGAATGAAGTAAGAAAGCGAGACTTGTGCCATTTGGGTACTACGCCTCCGCGAAAAAGCTTGGCGTAACCAAGTTTTCTAATCAAAAAAACAATAAAGGAGCGATTTGAAGTGCAAACTCGGTTGCAAGAGATGAAAGACTCCGCACTGGGCCAGATCGGTCAGGTAACGGAATCTGCACAACTTCAGGAATTGCGCGTCAAGTACCTGGGGAAAAAAGGGGAACTGACAGAGCTTCTGCGCGGCATGGGAAGCCTCTCAGCAGAAGAGCGCCCTCTGGTAGGCCAACTGGTCAACGAAGTCAGAGAAGCGCTCGAGTCGGCGTTCGGGAACAAACAGCAAGAATTAGAGGAAGCGATATTGAACGCCAAGCTCTCGTCGCAAACGGTAGACGTGACTTTGCCTGGTCGTCCAGTTCCAGCAGGAAGCATGCATCCACTCTCCCGAATTATTGAAGAAATTGAAGACATCTTTGTTGGTCTGGGCTTTGAGGTAGCAGAAGGTCCTGAGGTGGAGATGGATCACTTCAACTTTGAAATGCTCAACCTGCCAAAAGATCACCCGGCACGCGACATGCAAGATACGTTCTACGTAACGGACGAGATCTTGATGCGTACTCATACCTCCCCGGTTCAAGCGCGCACCATGTTGAAAAAAGAGGGCAAAACGCCAGTCAAAATCATCTGCCCGGGTAAAGTGTACCGCCGCGATGATGACGATGCGACTCACTCCCATCAGTTCACGCAGATCGAGGGACTGGTCATCGACAAAGGGATCGGCATGAGTGATTTGAAAGGAATTTTGCTGACATTCGCTCGTCAAATGTTCGGGGAAAATCAACAAATCCGTTTGCGTCCGAGCTTCTTCCCATTCACCGAGCCTAGCGCAGAAGTCGATCTGCAATGCTTCAACTGTGGTGGACATGGCTGCCGCGTGTGTAAACAAACAGGCTGGATCGAGATCCTCGGCTCTGGCATGGTGCACCCGCGCGTATTGGAAATGGCCGGATACAATCCAGAAGAAGTGAGCGGTTTCGCGTTCGGAATGGGTGTAGAACGGATCGCGATGCTGAAATACGGCGTAGAAGATATTCGCCATTTTTATACCAACGACGTTCGTTTCCTGCGTCAGTTCAATCGAGAGTAGAGAGGAGAGGCAAAGATGAAGGTATCGTACCAATGGTTAGCGGAATACGTCGATCTGAGTGATTGCACGCCTCACGAGCTTGCTGAAAAGCTGACTCGCAGTGGGGTAGAAGTGGACGCAGTAGAATCGCGCAATGCAGGCGTTTCTGGCGTCGTTATCGGTTATGTAAAAGAGCGCAGCAAGCACCCGGATGCAGATCGTCTCAACGTATGTATCGTGGATGCTGGACAAGGCGAAGACCTGCAGATTGTCTGCGGCGCGCCAAACGTAGACAAAGGTCAAAAAGTACTGGTAGCTCTGATCGGTGCAAAGCTGCCTGGAGGCTTGAACATCAAACGCTCCAAGCTGCGCGGTGTGGAATCCCAAGGGATGATTTGCTCGGCAAAAGAATTGGGCCTCAATGACAAGCTGCTCGCAAAAGATCAGCAAGAAGGCATCATGGTATTGCCAGAGGGAGCAGAAATCGGGATGGATGCGATCTCCTATCTCGGCATGGACGACTACGTTCTGGAGCTGGGCCTGACGCCAAACCGTTCTGACTGCTTGAGCATGCTCGGTGTTGCCTATGAAGTAGCAGCCATTTTGGGTAAAGAAGTCTTACTTCCGCAAATCGAGCTGACGGAGGGTGGAGAGCAAAATCCACTCAACGTGAAGATTGATGCGAGCGAAGAGTGCTACCAATACCATGGCCGTCATTTCACCAATGCCAAGATCGCAAGCTCGCCGCAGTGGATGAAAAACCGTCTGATGGCAGCTGGCGTTCGACCAATCAACAACGTGGTGGATGTAACCAACTATGTGCTGCTCGAATACGGTCAGCCTCTCCACGCATTCGACGCAGGTCAAGTAGCGGATCGCACGATTGTGGTTCGTATGGCTGAGGAAGGCGAAACACTGGTGACGCTGGACGATCAGGAGCGCAAGCTGGACGCGCAGACTTTGCTGATCACGGATCCGACGAAGGGCTTGGCGATCGCCGGAGTCATGGGTGGAGCCAACTCCGAAATCACGGGTGAAACGCATGAGATTATCCTGGAGGCTGCTTGGTTCACGCCGAAAACGGTACGTCGCACGGCACGTTCGTTGGGAATGCGTACCGAGGGTTGCGTTCGTTGGGAAAAAGGGGTAGATCAGGCGCGTGTGCAAGAAGCAGGCGAACGCGCAGCAGCACTGATCCAGCAATTGTCTGGAGCGACGATCTCCAAAGGCATCGCGTCAGCAGTCGTGACGGAAGCAAAGCCTGCAGTAGTCACCGTTACCTTGACCAAAATCAATCAACATCTCGGTACGTCACTGGTTGCCTCCGATGTATCTCCGATCTTTGATCGTCTTCAGTTCCCTTATAAAACGGCGAATGACAGCTGGACGGTTACGGTGCCAACTCGACGTGGAGACATTACGTTGCCGGAAGATCTGGTCGAAGAAGTAGCGCGTCTCTATGGCTACGACAATATTCCGACCAGCTTGCCTTCCGGAGCAACGACCCAAGGAAGCCTGAATCCTGAGCAACAGCTGCGCCGCACGATTCGCCGCCATCTGATCGGTGTCGGATTGAACGAAGCGATCTCCTATGCGCTGGTACACCCGGACCGCGTGGAAGATGCGGCAGGCTTGCATCAGAACAATGTAAAACCAGTTGCTCTCCTCATGCCGATGAGCGAAGAGCGCAGCGTATTGCGCACGAGCTTGATCCCTAGCTTGCTGGAGACCATCGCGTATAACAAAAACCGTCAAAATCACGACGTGGCCATCTTTGAACTGGGACGTGTATTCTTGAGTACTGAAGATAAGCTGAGCCAGCTGCCAGAAGAGCGCTTGTATGTGGGTGGCGCTGTTACCGGCCAGTGGGTTCCGCAAAACTGGATGGGTGCCAAACAGCCTGTAGACTTTTATCAGGCAAAAGGAATTGTAGAGTCGCTCCTGGCTCGTCTGGGCATCCAAAACGTACAGTACAACGCTGTAGCTGACCTCAATGGTATGCACCCGGGTCGCACAGCAGAAGTATCGGCTGGGGATACTCGTCTCGGTTATGTAGGACAGATTCACCCTGGAACGGAAAAGGCATACGATTTGAGTGAAACGTACGTGCTCCAGCTCGACGTTGCCAAAATGATCGAAGTGGCAGCAGGCGTAGGGTTCTATAACCAGCTTCCGAAATTCCCGGCAGTGACGCGCGACCTGGCTCTGGTTGTCGATCGTACAGTACCAGCTGGTGCGCTGGAAGCAACCATCCGCCAAGCGGCAGGAGATCTGCTGGAATCCCTTACCTTGTTCGATGTGTACACGGGCGAGCGGATTGGGCAAGATAAAAAGAGCATGGCTTTTGCCTTGGTACTTCGTAATTCCGAACGCACTTTGCAGGAGGAAGAGATCCAACAAGTGACCAATGCAGTGATCGAAGCGCTGAAATCCAATACAGGTGCCGAGCTGCGTATGTAAGCATGGCTTGACGAAATCTGACATTTTCAGTAACCTAAAATGGATAAGTAGAGCAAAGGTCGCAGTAGGGAGGAACCCCTCGTGCAAGGTGATGGGAAAAATCGTTTGACGGTGGATATCTTTGGCCAACAATACCGGCTCAGTGGAAAGGCAAGTGTCAATCACATACGTACGGTGGCCGGTTTCGTTGATGACAAGATGAACGAGATCGCGAACGGTAACCATCGTTTGGACACGGCCAAGATCGCCGTACTTTCTGCAGTCAATATTGCGGATGAATACTTCCGCCTGCGTCAGGAGTACGAAGAGCTGCTGAAGATCCTTCAGGAAGATGCAAATGGAAAAGAGATAGAGTAAAAAAGGGGGGCCTGTGCCCCTCTTTTCGCATTGTAAGGAACTTACGGGGACAAAGGGGGAATTGGGATGAGCCTGTTAATCGAGCAAGCGTTGGCGGAAAAAAACGAAAAGCTGGGGAACATCCTGCGAGAAATGGGAACGGTCCTGATCGCGTTTTCCGGTGGGGTTGACAGCACATTCCTGTTGGCGCGCGCTGTGGAAGTGCTGGGTGATGCAGCAATTGCCGTTACCGCAGCTTCCGAGACGTTTCCGACACGTGAATTTGAAGCTGCCAAACGACTCGCTGCTGGGCTGGGAGCAAGGTTTGTCACGACGGAAATTCGCGAGATGGAAAACCCGAATTTTGTCTCCAATCCTGTGAACCGCTGCTTTTTTTGCAAAGATGGGTTATACGAACATCTGGGAAAGATGGCAGAGGAAAATGAGTGGCGGGCTGTCATTTGTGACGGAGCCAATGTGGATGACCAGGGAGACTACCGCCCTGGCCGTATTGCCGCTGCACAGCGAGGAGTACGCAGTCCCTTGCAGGAAGCAGGCTTTTACAAGGAAGATATTCGTGCCATCTCCAAGGAAATGGGATTGTCGACATGGAACAAGCCCTCATTTGCTTGCCTGTCTTCAAGAATTCCCTACGGATCGCAAATTACGCTGGAAAAAATCGATCAGATTGACCGAGCGGAAGGCTATCTGTTGAGTCTTGGTTTCCACCAAGTGAGGGTACGCCATCATGACAAAATCGCTCGGATTGAAGTGGGGCCAGATGATTTTGCCAGACTGTTGTCGCAACACGTGCAAATCAATCAGACGCTTCAGGAGATAGGCTTTACATATGTGACACTCGATTTGTTCGGGTATCAGACAGGAAGCATGAATGCTGTGCTGGGAACGGACGTGAAAAAACAGCATGGCTGATGTGAAAGCGATTTTGCAGGAAGTACAGGCAGGCAGACTGAGTATTGAACGGGCGAGTGAGCTTTTGCAAGGAGCGGGGATGCTGGATTACGCCACGCTTGATTTGGACCGCGCTGGCCGCACAGGATTCCCGGAAGTGGTGTACGGAGCAGGGAAACGTATCGATCAATTGATTGGGATTATGGAACGGCTGCGGGAGCATCAGGAGCTCGTCCTGGTCACAAGGGTAAGCGAGGAGCAGGCGAGTCGAGTACTGGAGCGCTGGCCGGACGTGCAGTATGAAAAGGAAGCAGGCTTGCTCATTTCCAGCCGAAAGCCGTTGCGGCCTGTGCGCGATGGGTATGTCGCTGTCGTTGCTGCAGGCACATCTGACTGGGGAGTGGCGCAGGAGGCTGCGTGGACAGCTCGTTGCTTTGGCAGTGAAGCACGCGTGATTGCGGATGTCGGTGTCGCAGGCATTCATCGTCTCTTCGGGCGACTAGAAGAAATCAGGTCTGCTTCGGTCATTGTCTGTGTGGCAGGAATGGAAGGGGCACTTGCCAGCGTATTGGCTGGTCTGGTCGACATTCCTGTAATTGCCGTTCCGACGAGTGTCGGTTACGGGGCAAACTTTGGTGGAGTGTCTGCGCTTTTATCCATGCTGAATTCCTGCTCGACGGGAGTTGCAGTGGTGAATATTGACAATGGCTTCGGTGCTGGCTATATGGCTGGGATGATTCACAAGCAGACGAGCAAGACTATGTAAAAAAGAGGAGAGCCACCCCAATGAGTCGGGTTGGCTCTTTTCCAAAACCAGTTACGTTTCCTGCTTGTTTCCTGCATCCCCGTTATGGACATCCATGTGGGTCTTGATCGGGATGAACAGGTCGATGATCCCGATGACCAGAGAAGCGAGGAGTGCCCCCAGAATGGTAACGTGGAAACCGGAGACGACAAACTGGGTCAAGTAGATGACGACGGCACTGACGATAAAGCCGACGATCCCACGATTATAAGGCGAGATCCGATCGCCGAACATCGCTTCGATGACCCAGCCCAGCAGGGCAATGACAACAGCCGCCAACAAGGCTGTCCAAAAACTGCTAACGGAAAAGCCAGGAACCAGAAAGCCGACAAACATCAGGACTACGGCAGCGACGATAAAGCGGACGATATGGCGCATGATCGTCATGTGTACTCCTCCTTTATAATTGTTTCATTTTCATTCTGGCTATTTGTGTGTCGAACTATGCCAGATGAGGGCGTGTAAAATTATCCTTAGGACGGTTGGCATGGTATAATGAGTAGATCAAATGGCTTACGTAATTCCTGACCGTCGCCGCTTCCTCTGCATTCAAGCGACAGGCACAGGTGAGCCGATGGAGGAAAGTAAGGAGGATCTCAGTGGAACAACGGGTACTAAAAACATTGGAATATGATAAAATCGTCGCTCTGTTGGTAGATAAAGCGACTTGCACATATGGAAAAGAAAAAGCTGCCGAGCTGCTTCCGTTCATGCGTATGGAGGAAGTGAACATTGCCCAGAGGGGAACAGCCGAAGCGGCTACCGTCCTGCGACTGAAAGGGAGCGTGCCACTTGGAGGAATCCGGGACATCCGTGGGCCTGTACAACGTGCACGACTCAACGCCATGCTCGCCCCTTTGGAGCTGATGGATATTGCCAGCACGGTATCTGCCGGTCGCAGGCTCAAGCATTTTGTGCTCGATATGTGTGACGACCATGAATTGCCGTTGCTTCGTGATCAGGCGGAGCGCATCGAAGGTCTGCGAGAGCTGGAGATGGAAATTCGCCGCTGTGTTGATGAAAGTGGCGATATTTTGGATAGCGCTAGCGTCGAACTGCGCCAGGTCCGCCAAGAAATCCGGCAATTGGAGGCGAGGATTCGGGAAAAGCTGGATTCCATGACTCGTTCTTCCTCGTACCAAAAAATGCTGATGGAAAACATCGTGACGATTCGCGGTGATCGCTTTGTGATTCCAGTGAAGCAGGAGTACCGTCATGTATTTGGAGGCATTGTGCATGACCAGTCTGCTTCCGGTGCTACGCTCTTTATCGAACCAGAAGTCATTGTTTCCATGAACAACAAGCTTCGGGAGCAGCGTTTGCGCGAGGAGCGCGAGGTAGAACGGATCTTGTATTTGCTGACGGAGCAGGTAGCTTTTGCAGTAGAGGCGTTGATTGAAAATGTCGACGCGCTCACCGAGCTGGACTTCCTATTTGCCAAAGCACAGTTGGCATGGAGTATGAAAGCAATATGCCCGCGATTGAACGATCGTGGTTACTTGAATATGAGAAAAGCGCGCCATCCTTTGATTCCGCGTGATGTCGTCGTACCAGTAAGTGTGGAGCTGGGTGGCGAATATCAGGCTATCGTCGTCACCGGACCAAATACGGGAGGGAAAACCGTCTCGTTAAAAACAATCGGGCTACTTTCTCTCATGACGATGGCAGGACTGCATATTCCTGCTGAGGAAGAAAGTGAAATGACCGTATTCTCCTCCGTTTTTGCTGATATTGGGGACGAACAATCGATTGAGCAAAGTCTCTCCACGTTTTCCAGCCATATGAAGAATATCATTCACATTTTGGAAACGATGGACGAAAAAAGCCTGGTGCTGTTTGACGAGCTGGGAGCGGGTACAGACCCTACTGAAGGGGCTGCCCTGGCGATGTCCATCATCGACCATGTTATCGAGTCAGGAGCACGCCTGGTTGCGACGACACACTACAGTGAGTTAAAGGCGTATGCCTATGACAGACCTGAAGTGATCAATGCGAGCGTAGAATTCGATGTAGAGACCTTGCGTCCTACCTACCGTCTATTGGTTGGTGTGCCAGGACGCTCCAATGCGTTTGCCATCGCGAGACGACTGGGGCTGCCGGAGGCGATTATTGATGTGGCTCGTGGCTCCATCAGTGAGGAAGACAATCAAGTAGAGAGCATGATCGCTTCGTTGGAGCGCAACCGCAAGTCAGCCGAGGCAGAGCGGCAAAAAGCAGAAGAACTCCGACGGGACGCAGAAAAGCTGCATCGCGAGCTGGAAGAGGAGCGTGCGCGCTTTGCCGAAGAGAAGAACAAGCGGATGGAGCGTGCAGAGGACGAAGCGCGTATCGCTGTTCAGTTGGCAAAGGAAGAAGCAGAGACGATCATCCGCGAGCTGCGTGAGATGATGGCAGAAGGTATGGAAATCAAGGAGCATCGCTTGATCGATGCCAAAAAACGTCTGGGCAATGCAGTCCTGGAGCTGGATAAAGAAAAAGTGAAGAAGCCCGCCAAGGCCGTTCGTGCCACTCAAATAAAAGTGGGCGATGAAGTCATGGTGACGAGCTTTGGACAAAAGGGTACCGTGCTTGAAAAAGTAAGCAAAGAGGAGTTTCTCGTGCAGATCGGCATCATGAAGATGAAGGTAAAACGGGACGACATGCACGTCCAGAACTCTGTGCAGCAAAAGCAACAGGCTACTCCTTACACGTCCGTCAAACGCAGAAGCGACAACATCAAGATGGATCTGGATTTGCGTGGCTACAACGTAGAGGATGGCATCCGGGAAATCGATCAATTCCTCGATGATGCCTTGTTGGCTGGATTGCATTCCGTTTCCATTATTCACGGTCACGGTACAGGTGTACTGCGCAAAGGAGTACATGAATACTTGCGTCATCACCGCAACGTCAAATCATTCCGTTTAGGTGGGCAAGGTGAAGGCGGAGTGGGTGCCACCATTGCCGAACTGAAATAAAAACGGGAGGGGACACCATGGGGAGCCTGCTGCACAATCAATACTTTGCTACGGCAGCTTATTTTACCGTAACAGGGCTGATGATGATCCTGTTCCTGTCTATTTTTGAATTGGTGACGCGCTACCGTGTCTGGCACGAGCTAAAGCAGGGAAATATGGCCGTTGCCATGGCAACAGGAGGAAAAATATTCGGCATCGCCAATATCTTCCGGTACTCGATCCAGGAGCACGCCTCTATGGGGGAGGCTCTGATCGGGGCTACATTCGGCTTTTTCCTGCTTTTAGTGAGCTACTTTATTTTTGAATACATGACACCGAGTTTCAATATCGATGATGAAATTGCCAAGGACAACCGGGCGATAGGATTTACCGCCATGGTGTTGTCCGTCGGCTTTTCTTACATTATTGGCGCGAGTCTGACAAGGTAGAGTCTAGTTACAGGAGGGAGCAGGTATGGATCATCCCGACTTGAAACGATGTATTGTAACAGTTGTCGAGGGAAGCAAGCAAACGTCTATTTCTCTGAAGGACGGAGACAATCTCCTATTGGGGTTAGTGCGCGCCAATATGCCCGTTGAGTTTTATTGCACGACAGGAAAATGTACGACCTGTCGCTTGCGAATGGTAATTTCTGAAGGTTCTGCAGGAATGCCATCTGAAACCGAGCAATATCGGTTAGGTGCAGATGCGATGTCACTCGGCTACCGTTTGGCTTGTCAGGTGTATGTGTCAGGTCCGATGACCGTTTATTTGGAGGGCTCAGGTGGCACTCCCGAGCAGAAACCATGATTGAACGAGGCACAGATCGAGAGTATAATTAGGCTTTGGCAGAGTGCATCAAGGGCACAGAGCCGAATCCAGATGAAAGAGCATGAGGAGGATTCAGCCTTGGAAACGTTGTACAAGGTCCTCATAGGATTATGTGTCATCTTTGTAGCGGCAGGAATTTACTATCTGTCGTAACGGAATTACCTGTGGCCGCGTAATTACCATTGCGTGGACCTTACCTTAGAGAACTTGAAAGAGGAGATACAGAAATGACTCAGCCTGTACGCGTAGCTGTTGTGGGATTGGGGTTTGTCGGCTTGCCATTGGCGCTTACCTATGCCATGAAAGGAGCAAGCGTCGTAGGCGTTGACGCATTGCCTCGCGTTGTCGATGAGATCAATGCCGGGCATTCCCATCACCTGGAGTCCTATCAGGGTAAAACATTACCTGAAATTCTTCGTGAGCAGATTGACGCGGGACGATTCCATGCGACGACTTCATACGCCGAAGCAGCGGCAAGTGTAAATAATTATATTGTAACGGTTGGCCTTCCGGTTCATAACGGAGATCCGGATCTGGGACCGCTGAAGAGCTGTGCGGAAACGCTAGGCGGCGTACTGAAAAAAGGCGATACCGTCATGATTCGCAGTACAGTTGTTCCAGGTACCACTCAAGAAGTCATCTTGCCTATTCTAGAAGAAGTAAGCGGTCTGGTCGCAGGTACAGATTTCTTCCTGACCTATTGTTCGGAGCGCATTGCTGAAGGACGAGCCTTCGAAGAATTCATCAATATGCCGCTCGTACTGGGGGGTATCAATGAGGAGAGCGCTGCGAAAGGGAAAGAACTGCTCGCGTTCATCAGCGAAACGGAAGTAACCATCTCCGATATTCGTGTGGTGGAAACGGCAAAGGTTATTGAGAACATTCAACGGGATGTCAACATCGCAATGGTGCAAGAATTTGCCCGTTTTGCGGAATCGTTTGGAATTGATACATTTGAACTGATCAAAGTCGCGAATACGCACACTCGTGTAAATCTCCTGACTCCTGGTCCTGGTGTTGGTGGTTTCTGCCTGCCAAACGCACTGTATTACCTCCAGCCAAAGGCAAGAGAGCTGGAAGTTGGTCTGCCTTTGCTGCAACAAGCCCGTATGACCAATGATGCTGTTCCTGACGTGCTGATTGGCATGCTGGAAAATGCATTGAAGGCGAATGGCAAAACGCTGGTTGGTAGTCGTGTAGCTGTTTTGGGACTGGCAATGAAGGACTTTTCCAACGATGACCGCGTCAGCCCAGTGAATGACTTGATCAAGCTTCTGCAGAAAAAGGGAGTAGAGGTACGTTCCTATGATCCAGCGGTACCTACTTCGTATGACCACAAGGCAGAGAGCTTTGAAGCAGCCGTCAAAGGCGCAGACGCGTTATTCCTGACCGCTGTACAAAAAGAGTTCGCAGAAGCAGATTGGGCAGCTGTAGCCAGTCTGATGGCTAACTCTCCGATCCTGTTTGATACCAAAAACCGTATCCCGCGTGATCTGGTAAGCCAGGCAACCGTGGTGCGAATCTAATAAGTGAAATGACCTCTATGGACCGAGTGTCCCTGGAGGTCTTTTTACGTGTAAGAACGTGACGCTTATGAATTCTGGAGCGCATGGAAACTTTCCTCTAAAACGCGGTCGGCCCTCCGTGAAGTAGCCTCGGTAGAAGTTTCCTTACAGCCTGAAGGATGAAGAGAACACCTCCACTCGCTTGTGAGGAAGGTGTCTGGGTCGCTAATCTTTTAACTCCGTAATCACTTTGGATGCGAATGCTTCATCCGGTGTGGGAAACATTTGATACTGATGGCGAATTTCAATTTCTTTTTCGTCCTCGGCATTTTGCAGGTTATGCTCTACATCTTCGTTCACGAGATGGGCTTGCTTTTCATTGCGATCTGCCATGATCACTCACCTCCCATACACGTATCATGTACCTCATCACTCTTGACCATGCTTGTATAGATTACGCATGGGTAGGTAATGCTAAGCAGGTAAGGCCAAAAATTTCAATTCATGTAAGGGTTACATGCTAGGAGGCAAAAATGGAACGCGGTAAAGTGAAATGGTTTAACAGTGAAAAAGGCTTTGGATTTATTGAACGCGAGGGTGGAGAAGATGTATTTGTTCACTTCTCAGCGATTCAGGGGGACGGCTACAAGACGCTTGACGAGGGCCAAGAGGTAACGTTTGACGTGGAGAATGGTCAACGAGGTCCGCAAGCGACGAATGTAACGAAAGTCTAGCCAAAAAAGCCAACAGACTCGCATTACGGGGTCTGTTTTTCTATTTTGATCCATAGAAAAGAGACAATCATAGCAACATACGTAAACTGACCTTTTTGTTAATGTTGAAACTGACCCTTTGTGAAGGGTCAGTTTTTTTGTAAGCTTTCCTTAACAATCGATCAAATGAAGGACGTGCTGCAAATGAGTAAATCGTTGAACCTAAAACACAAAATCGGACAAGGGATATCACCTCACTCATTCATGGAAAACATGGAGATACGGACGATGGAGCTAAGCGGGATCCCTAACACCAAAGAGCAGATGATCTTGAATTATGAAACATTTTCGTGGACATGTGCAGAAGACGAATTGTTTTTCGGCTCGATTCGCGATCACGAGGATCTATATTGTCTGATACTGTGTACGGATTGGTGTCCGGATGTCATCTGGAACGTGCCGGTATTATTTCGAGTAATGGAACAGGCTCGAATTGCTACGGAAGTTTTGAAAATGGAAGACCATTTGGAGACGATGGAACTTTTTCTTACCGATGGAGGCAGGGCGCAGCCGATTGCGGTACTTATGAAGACAAGCGGGGAGGTGCTTGGCAAATGGGGGGCTCGTCCCGCTTATATTCAAGCGGTGATGGATCGGTTTAAAGCCAATCATCTGGATAAACAGGAGCCGAAATACCAGGAGAGCCTAAATGAGACGTATCGTGAAATCGGGAGTCTCTATCGAGCTGGAAACGAGTATCAACGAGTGATGCTTCAGGAGCTGAAGGAGCTTTTTTCCGGGATGGTGTGAATCGCTCGCTAGTCGAAAGTATTCAATAGCTGAAAAAAGGCAGTGGCAGTCCAGAATTTGGAGCTGCCGCTGCCTTTTTGTGATATTTTCTAAAAAAAATCAGCGCCAGCAGCCAGATTGAGCATGGCACGCATAGTCATGTACAGATCATGCTGATCGTGAGCTGTGTAGTAGACTGTACCCGTTTCTGTTTCATAACGGCTTCCCGGCACGATTGCTGCCATTTCAGCTTGTCCTGCGTGACAGAATTGAACAGCCATTTCCATGGGTACTGCTGTTTGGAAAGGTGCGATTTGCTTCACATTGCTGAGGGCGAGCTTGGTTTGCTTTTTCAGTTCAGCGGTTGCTTCTTCACGCGACAGGCAAATAGCTGCGGTGCGGGAAACCGCTTTTTTGACGACTGCTGTGGCGATACCAGGAATCAGTTCCTTGGCTTCTTCAGCGACGAGATCGTCACCGGAGACCATTACGACGGGTACTTGATAGACACCGGCATACGCAGCGTTAAAGCCGAATTCTCCCACAACACGACCGTTGATATACAGGTTGCGGATGACGCCGGACATCGTATGGCTCAGAACGCCTGGAACGCCCTGACGGGTATGGTAACCGATGAAAAGAGCGGCGTCGAAGCTGGCGTCCAGACCGTGTACCATGGAGTAATTACGAGGTGAGCCAGCCAAAAGCTTGGCCTTCGGATGCAGCGACTCCCACAAAATGTTGTTCATCGTATTGTGGCTGTCCGCAACTAGGATTTCGGTTGCCCCTGCTTCGATGGCTGCTTCGATCACCGCGTTGGCATCCTCGGTCATGAATTGACGGCCACGCTGGTAGTTGACACCTGCATCTGGATTGATATAAGTGTTATCGACAATTCCGGAGATCCCTTCCATGTCGACGGAGAGAAATACTTTCATCTGTTTTTCATCCTTTCACGTACGATTCATAAAATTTCCTCAGTTCTATGTTAACCAGATTGTCCAACGCGAGGCAACAACGAATCGTGTTTGCATGAAAAAAAAGCACGACGAACGCTCTGGATCTGGCGAGTCGTGCTTTTACTTATGGCAAGAATTTGCGGTACAAGGACAAGATCTTTTGGGTCATCAGTTCGATCGTAAAGGAACTCTCGACTTTTTCCAGCGCATGTTGGACCATCGATTGTCGTAGTTCATTCGATACCTGCAATCGACCCATGGCTTGGGACAGGGCAGATGAATCGCCAGGCTCCACGACCAGACCAGTCTGCTCATGGAAGACGAATTCCTTGACGCCCCCTACATTGCTGGCCACGACGGGTACTTCTGATGCCATCGCCTCGATAATCGTATAGCCAAGTCCCTCGTAAAAGGAAGAGTGAACAAAGCTATCGCAAGCGTTCAGGCAAGCAGGGATGTCCTGGCGGAAGCCTGCGAAACGGACCTGTGATTCCAGACCAAGCTGGCGAACCTGATTTTCCAGACCATCGCGTTCTGGACCATCACCCACGAGTACCAGATAAGCAGTAGAGTCATTATCACGTACCAATGAAGCGAATGCATCGACGAGGACAGGCAACCCTTTGACCGGAACGAAGCGTGCTACCGTTCCAAACAAAAAGGCATCCTCAGGTATATCCCACTCTGCGCGCAGACGGGCACGATCCCCGGCCCGCTGCTGCGTCTCACGGTAAGGAGATAAGTCCATCCCATTGTAGATGACACTGATGTCA
Organism: Brevibacillus choshinensis; assembly: GCF_001420695.1. Classification (NCBI taxonomy): domain Bacteria; kingdom Bacillati; phylum Bacillota; class Bacilli; order Caryophanales; family Paenibacillaceae; genus Brevibacillus; species Brevibacillus choshinensis. Next base: position 479,835 of record NZ_LJJB01000007.1, read on the forward strand.
CGGGAGGGAATTCCCTGTTCGCGAAGAATGCTCGCCAATGCCTCGCTGATCGCAATGTAATGACGGTTCCATTGACGAGTACCCCGTTCCATCAGGCTGACAATCGCATAAGCGAGAGGGCTGGCATAATCGTAGCGTAAAAAACTGTGCACAGTTGTCAGCAGAGGGACACTCATCCCCCGAGATGCCAGTCTGGAAAAGAAATTGGCCTTAACGCCATGAGTATGTATAATTGCTGGTTCAAACGACTGAAACGTATCCCGTAGTGCACGCAGCAGGCGCAAGTCAAACCGTCCGAACTGATCCAGTGTAAAGACGGTGATTCCCGCTTGTCTCAGCTTGCTGGCAAAGAGGGAGTCATAAAAACAAACGACTGCTACCTCCACTTCCGCAACGGGAAAAGTGGAGACCAAATTGAGGATATGCTGTTCCGCACCGCCAAATTCTCCCCCGCCTATCACGTGGAGGACTCGTAATTTGCTCATCTAATTTCACCCGAATCTTAATAAGAAAGCCATTTTCACTATAGCAGATGCCTGATAGATTCGCAATAAGACAGCACTTATGGTATCGTTTAACGTACAAGGAAAGCCTGCGATAGAGGTTTTCTTAAAGAGGAAAATGAATAGGACAAGGACGGTTACAAAATGAATGACCACAACGTGTTGATCATATGCTATATCTTTCCTCCCATCGGCGGTGGCGGAGTGCCAAGACCGTTGAAAATGGCCAAATATTTAGGGGAGTTTGGCTGGAAGGTACATGTACTGACGGTAGAGCCAGCGTACCACGCAACATTAGATCCTTCGCTGTTGGCCCAGCTGCCTCCTGAAGTGACGATTCATCGGGCAAAAGAATGGCAGGTACTACCGAAAAAAGGAGCTGCTGTGGCACCTAAAACTGCGGCAAACGGCGGGGATCAGCCTACCAAGCCTTCCGTAAAAACGGTATTGAAAAAACAAGTAGTCAATGTATTGAAAAAAGCCAAGCCATACATAATGATTCCAGATGATCAGATTCTGTGGATGCCAAACGCTGTAAAGCTCGGTCGGGAAATCATGAAGCAAGAAAAGATCGACGTCATCTTTTCGACTTCGGGTCCGGTAACGAATCATTTGGTCGCGCGCAAGCTTGCCCGTGAGTTTGATACCAAATGGGTAGCTGATTTCCGTGATCCGTGGACGCAAAATATGCATACCTCGGGCATAGCCTGGCGGGAACGGATGGAAGAGCGCATGGAGGCAGATGTCATGCTGGATGCAGATGCGATTACCACTGTCACGGCGACATTTGCAAAGAACTTTCAAGCGAAGCATCAGGCGAGTATCAAACGCCTCGAGCTGATTTACAACGGATTTGATCAGGCCGATTTTGATGGTTTGAAGCCGGCTCATGTGGTACCTGGGAAGTTTCACGCGGTATACGCTGGAATCTTGTATCAGAAGCGCAATCCGAGGCTGCTCCTGCAAGCTATCCGCGAGCTGATCGACGCTGGCGAGGTCGATCAGAACGATTTGCTGCTCAGTTTTGCAGGTGTTTTTGACTATCCGGGTTATTCCGAAAATCGCGACTGCGTGGAGCAGCTCGGTTTAGGGAAGATCGTGCGAGAGTTGGGCAATTTGCCGCACAAGGAAGCGTTGGGGTTGATGAAAGGGGCAGACGCTCTCTTGCTGATCGGCGATGTTTCGGCTGATGCTGGAGCCTATATCCCAGGAAAGCTTTACGAATACATGGGAATCGGCAAACCAATCCTCGCGCTGAACAAAGCGGGAGAAGCCACAGAAATTATTGAGAAATTCCACTTGGGACAAGTAGCCGACCCAGAGGAAAAAGACGCGGTCAAACAGGCGTATTTACAGTTGTACAAGGAATGGAAAGCTCAGGAGGCAAACAGTGAGACTCAGCGCGGCGCAGACTTTTCAGAAAGGGTCAAGCCGTATGAGCGACGTGAGCAGGCAAGACAGCTCGCTGCACTCATGGAGGACATTCTGGACTAGGCTTGAGCATAGGAGAAACGAATACCCCCGTAGCCAAAGGTTGCGGGGGATTTTAGTAAAGATAGGTGAACGTTCACAGTGAAGCTGGGTATACAGAATTTGCGGGCTTATAATTTTTTTTATTTTTCCCTTTTGTCGATCTTCATTTCGTTTTTACCCGTGTATTTGACATTTCGTGGAGTATCTCCAGGCGAGATCGGGATGATGGTGGGATTCGGCTCGTTTGTAGGAATTTTGTCTCAACCGTTCTGGGGGATGGTGAGTGATAAGTACAAGACGATCAAACGAGTCATTTTGCTTACTCTGGGTGCCTCTATTGCGGTGGGTATGTTCCTTTTTACTATGGACCATTTCTCCCTCCTTTTTCTCTTGGTTGGGGCCATGTACTTTTTTCTGCTTCCGACCGATCCATTGACGGAGAGCTTGAATTACCGGAAAGCCCAAGAGCATCAGATTAGCTTTGGCTCCATCCGTACATTCGGAGCTATCGGTTATGCGACAGCGTCCTTGATCATCGGTTGGACAGTAGATCAGTTGGGGATGGATCGGTTGGCTTGGCTCTTCTTAGGGTATGGCTTGCTCGCGTTTGTCTTTATCCTCGTCGTCTCCGATGCACCAGCCAGCAGCAAAAAGCTGTCCAAGCAGGAGCTGAAGCAATTTTTCTTTTATCCAAAGACGCTCCAGTTCTTTTTGTTGGTGCTTATCGCAGCGACCCCACACAGGACCAACGACAGCTTTCTCGGCGTCTTTGTGCTGAGCCTCGGTGGAAGTACAGGGGCAGTGGGTCAAGCATGGTTTTTGGCGGCGATTAGTGAGGTAGCATTCTTCGCGCTCAGTGCACGGATTTTGCAAAAATGGAGCGAGATCAAGCTGATTACGCTGGCAACAGCTCTCTATACGATTCGCTACGTGCTGTGCGCTCTGGCACCTTCAGCTGAGTGGGTCGTGTATCTGCAGTTCACCCAGGGTGTGACCTTCGTCATCTTTTACACAGCAACGATTCAGTACTTGTACCGCATCATTCCTGAGGAGTGGAAAGCGACAGGGCAAACGGTACTGGCGGTTCTGTTTTTCGGTATTTCCGGGATCATTGGGTCGATTGCAGGAGGATGGGTGTTCCAGCAGTTTGGGGGAGGGACGCTGTACATGGCAATGGCTGCATTCTCGCTGATTGCCTGTGGATATAGCATGACACTTTGGAAGTCACAGAGTACCGGAGTAGTCAAACCATAAAGAAAGAGCTGACGGAGATTCGTCAGCTCTTTTTTGATTCCATTTTTTAATAAAGCAAGTACTTCTCTACTTCTTCAGGATCCTTGATATGGATGCCCGGATCGCCGTATTTAAACAGCTGGAACAGCACCTGCTGGTCCATCGTACCGGCTTCTGGCAATGGCAGGATGATCCATGTTTCGTATTGGTGGATCAAGCGATCTTCTTTGCCGATCCAGAACGTGGTTTTGATCGTGGATTCATTCAGGATGTACTCCAGATCAGGACGGTCGCCCAACTGCTTTTTCAGCGGCTCAAACAAGGTGCTCTTGCTGGTTTTCAGCCAATCTGCGCCTGTCATTTTCAGCTGGAAGGGAACACATACTGTCCCGTACACTTTGTCGTCTGGAAGCTGCACAGCTCCATCCATGAAAGGTAGCCAGTCATCAAATCCAGCCAGTACATCAAACGCGAGCGGATCTTCTTTCGCCGTCAACCAGTAATCGTCGGCACGGATATACCGTTTATCGTCAATGCGATAGTACTGATAAGGCTGCGCTGCGATGCGAGCGTCCACGTTGTAGCCTTTACCATTGACTACTGCACCGTTAAACATGCTGGTCGTTGAGCGAGAGAGGATCATGTTCTTCACATGCCCTTTGTACCAGTAAGACTGAGCTTCGGTATCCGTCTTGGCTTTTTCCAAGGCAGTCTTCAGCCATTCCGCTCCCGATTCGGTCTGAGCCGTGGTCGTCTGCTCTGGCTTCGTGCCGAAGTTGGTGGAAGCGAAAGATTTTGGTCCGGACTCATAGGTGCACCCGCCCAGCAGGGCAGCCGCGCAGATGCCTGCGAGCAAAGCCGTTGCTTTTGTAAGCTTACGCATGGCGAACCCTCCTTACTACGCCATATCCCAGCAATCCGATAAACAAGATGACCGTGAGTGCGAAGACTGGGACATTGTGTGGTTTAAATACGAGCACCCGATGTGTATTGTAGATGGTCGCGACGATTTCATTTTGCTTGTCGCCATCGACGTCGCCTACCTGTACGTTAATCAGTGGCAAGTAGATGCGCCAGTTTTCTTTCAGACCATCTGGTGTATAGTCGTACCCGCTCAAATAGCGGCTATCGGTGGTACTGACCCAGCTTTTTGCTTTGGCGATAATTTCAGGCTTACTGTTTCCGACAGCTGCAAAATTGGAGAAGCGGAAGCTCTTGTCCTTATCAGAGCTTGCCCACAAAATCTCCCACGTGCCATCAGCTTTCGGTTTTAAAATGTAGGACGGTTTACCGGCGATCAGCAACTCGTCTACTTTGTCGTGATCGATATCAGCCGGAATAAATTCAGCGGTAGCCAGCTCCGCTTCCTTGCGGGTCAGCGTGTACGCTTCGTTTACGGTACCATCCGGTTCTACTTCGAGGACACTCAGGTGCTCACCCATGGCGAGCAAGCCTTCTTTTCCATCGGGAAGCATCATGGTGGTCAAGAGCTTGGTCGCTTTGGTCGTACCACCAAAAGGCTTGTCTTCATACGTTCCAGTCAGCATACCGTCCTTGATATGCAAATCTTTGTATTTGCTGCCCAGCTGATGGCGTAGATCCATACTTCCGCCGTTTTCGGCGAGCTGATTTGCAATGTTGTCCATATCCAGCATAAACGCGCGATAAGGTGCCGTTCCTACTTGCAGCATGCCTTCTGCGTATGACTGACGTTGGACGTTCGGCACGAGCTGGCCATCCTTCATCGTATAGTAAGGGAATCCTGGGTAGTCCGTCGGCATTTGCTCCTTGATACGAGCCATGGTTTCAGGCGAGATCTGGTCGTTCGGCATGCGGACCATCTTGCCGTCCTTCCAGGTCAGAACGTACAGGGAGACAGGCTCAGGCTGCAGGTGTAGGAGCTTGTCTGCCAGCTCTTTTTTCTCCTCTTCGGTCTCCGGCTTTTTCGCCGCTTCTTCGGGCAGAGGGAGCTCATCCGCATTTCCATATGTGATGATTTCCTGTTTGCCATCATTATCCACGTCGTACAGAGCCATTGGGAAATAGTCTACCCATTGTCCGTTGTACAGACGGTCTGATTCGTATTTCACCGTAAAGTGGCTTAATGCAGCCAAGGTATCACGATTGAATGTGACATTGGCGAGCAAGGCGATGACTACGAGAGAGCCGACCGCTTTCCAGTTTAATCGTCCATACCATTTTACGAGCAAACCGATGACGATGACGGCAATCGCGCCACCAATCAAGAGCGCAGCTGTAGTCTTTACATCGACGCGAGTCAAGGCGCGGTCGAGGAGCAAGACCCCTACCGTGAAGGCAAGTACTTGTCGGCGTTCATCTGGATGCACCACGTAATAGCAAAAAGCGAGCAGTGGTAGAAACACCAAGAGAGCGATCCACGTCAAGTCGAGAAACGCAGGTTTGATCAATAGATGGTAGATAAGCAGCAGAGCAACGGCGTACAATGCCCAGCCGACCGTAGCTAGAATAGGATTGCGTCGCATGGGATTCACCACCTTTTTGTTTGTGTCTGGTCGACGTACAATGCGCAGAAGAAGCCGCCGAACAGCCAGAAGTAGAGGGCCAAGAAAGGCACCTCAAAAATGTTTTCCACCAGATTGTGCAGGGCCACGGCAAACAGTCCGCCAAATAGGCCCAATAGGGAGAAGAAATAAGGTGATTGGGTCATGCTTCGAATCACTTTGATTCCATAGCGCAGGATCTGGGCGACGAGACCGATCAACATGATGATTCCGATCAATCCAAACTCTGCGAGACTCTTAAAGAAGTAGCTGTCCGAATAAATGGTGCCGAAATGTCGAGACGCAACCGCTCCGCCATGGTGGCCGAGACCGACGCCAAACAGAGGCTCCACACGCATTTTGTCATAAGCTTCACCCCATCGTCCGAGGCGTCCGCCATTCATGCTCGATTCGAAATAGTCGGGGGTAAACAAAGTAAAGATACGGTTGCTCACCTTTCCGACAAGGGGAACAGATTCAGGTACAAAGAACAGGCCAACTGCACAGATCACACCTACAAGCGCCAGATATAGAGCGATACGCTTTTTCCATATGTAGCAGCAAATGAACAACGAGAAGGCAAGCGCAAACCAGGCGCCACGCGATCCAGTCATGACCAAGGCAAGTAATGACGTGAGTGTTACGACAGCCCAGAGCACCTTTTCCTTGCGAGTCTGTGCCTTCAAAAACAGTCCGGCAGCTACAGGGGCGATCAAGGCCATATAACTCCCTAGCACGTTCGGACTGGTCACAAAGGAAAAGGCACGAGTCGTGACGGCCTCGCCTTCTTGTACCCAGGATTCAGGTGTTTTCACACCGATTACGACTTGCATGACACCGACCAGTCCGGCCAAAAATCCAACCAGAGCTAGTCCTTTCATGAGCTTGTCTAGCTGCTCCATCGACTGCAGGAGGTAGAATCCCATTAAAAAGGCGATGATGTACTGATAGACCGAGCGGAAGCCTTCTACGCTGGCATCCCAGTTGGCCATGTCAGTCACCATCAAGGCGATACCGAGAACCAGAAAAGCGATCAAGAGATGCTTGATCGGAGGCATCGTCCGTTTGCCCTGAAAATAGGCAATGAACGTGAATGCCATCAGGACGAGGAGCAATGCCTCATCCCAAAAAGATGAAACGACGGGAATCGGTAGAATTTTCCGCAACACATAATCAATGACAGGATAGGCCAAAAGCAAATACAACCACGTGGTTGATTGGCTTCCCCACTTCAACACGGTTTCTCTCATTTTGTTTGTAGTCCTCCTACATGCAGGGATTAACCTGTCTATTATAATGAATCCATCTAGCTTGCCGCAAGCAGGGCAGGAAAGTGGTTGGTAGGAACGGTGGAAATAAGATATGATAGCAAGGTATTAACAGCATTCGTCGTTTACTAGGGATTGGAGATAAGGTACATGAGTTTGTTAAAAATCGCTTCAATGATTGTCGTGCTGACGCTGGTTGGAAGGCTGCTGGGCTTTTTTCGCAGTATCTACCTCTCCAGCTTGTACGGGACAGGGATGGAGTCGGATGCTTTTAATATTGCAGCGACGATTCCTCTCACGTTGTTTTTGGTCGTGCCGGGTGCTGTGAATGCCATCCTCATTCCGACCATGCGTGGACTGATGGAAAAACAGCAGCGAACAGCTGAGCTGTACCACAAAATGCTGACGATCATACTCGTCGTCTTCGTCGTAATGGCGGGACTGGGAGTGGGCTTTTCTAGGGAAATGGCTGCGATGTTTGGCCTGACCGGAGCCAAGCTGGACCTGACAGCTGACATGCTACGGTGGATGTGGCCCTCTGCGATTTTTATAGGTTTGACAGGGCTGTGGTCGAGTATTTGCAACTCGCATCAGCATTTCTTTACGCCAACACTCGGGACCGTCGCGAATGGGGCGGTAGTCATCGTCAGTATGTATCTGTTAGTTCCGGCGTACGGTCCAAATGGACTTGCGATTGCGACCTCTCTCGGGTACTTGGCTGCGATGCTGACCATGATTCCGACCTTGCGCCGTTTTGGCTACGAGCATCGTTTGTCTTTTGAGTGGCGTGATGATGCTGCCCTAAAAGGAATGGGGGAGAGGGTCATTCCTATTCTCATCGGGGCTGTCGTAGCACAAGCAACGACGTTTCTGGAGAGGGGCTTCGCCGAAGGAGTAGGAACAGGCGTCATTTCTGCTCTGGCCAACGCCAACCAAATCGTACAGATGCCCATGGCAATATTTGTAGGAGCATTCACCTTGCCGCTCTTCCCTTTGCTCGCGAGCCACGTGAAGCGTGGAGAGATGAAAGAAATGAAGCAAATCCTGCAAAAAGGGCTTGCTTATCTGCTGATCTTGCTCATTCCTGTGACAGTTGGTCTTGCTTTGTACGCGGAGCCTGTCGTGCGGCTCGCCTTCGAACGGGGGGCCTTTGATGAACACTCCGTCGCTTTGACGGCTTGGGCTTTACCATTCTATGGGCTAGGTCTTTACTTTTTGGCGGCCCGCGATTTATTGACTCGCGCTTTTTACGCGTTGGAAAACACACGTACACCCGTCGTGATCGGAGCGATTGGAATCGGGGTGTACGCTGTCGCCAACTGGTTGTTGATTCCAGTGATGGGACACGGCGGAATCGCACTCGCCAATGCCTTGTCTGCTCTCAGTCAGGCAATCTTGCTCTTCGTTTTGCTCTGGAAAGCGGTGGGTAGACCCGTTCAGGCAGGCTTTCTCAAGACGCTAGCAAAGACGTTGTTCGCTTGTGTCGTGATGGGAGGGGCCATCGTTTTGGTAGACCCTTGGTTGTCGCTATTACCTCTATGGATCTATTTGCCCCTCGGTATCGGAGGAGCTGCGTTGATTTATTTGGCTGTATTGGCCGTTCTGCGTGAGCCACTCGTGTCTGAGCTGCTGCAAAAAGTACGCAGACGATCTACTCCATCGGCTGGGCGCTCGTAAGCGGACATTCCCGGATCGCGTAGCGGAATTTTCCTGATCCTGTAGGCGCGATCTGGTCGACGTACGCCACTTGTACGCTGACCTCACCCAGAGCCGTACGGATACCTGCCAGGAGGCGATCTTCATCAGCAGAGTGAAAACGTCCTGGCTCCTTGACCAGCTTAAGGCTAAGGCTCTGCGGCTCGTGCTGGATGATCTGGAAGGTGCGAAAGCTTTCCAGGTTCCGCACGATATGATTGAAATAATGCCCGTGCACATACTGGCCATTTTGAGAGATGAACATGTCGTCTTCTCGACCATCGATTGTTTCGAGGAGAGGATAGTTAATACCACAAGAACAGGCATCAGGAGAAAGGGCGACCATATCTCCTAGCTGATAGCGCAAGCGTGGCATGACGGTATTGTGCAGGTCCGTGACGAGCAATACCCCGGATTCACCAGGATAGAGCGGGAGGCTCGTGATCGGATCGACGACCTCCAAATAACAGTTTTCACTAAAAGCGTGCATTCTGTCTTCGGAGCATTGAAAAGCAATAATTCCTCCGTCACGGGCTCCGTACTCGTTGATGACAGGAGCTAGGAAGGCTTCGGCGATTTTTTTGCGCTGATGCTCATGCAGACTTTCCGCTGTAGAAACGACACCTTTTAATGGCACACCTACCGTCCAGCCGCGGTTTAGCATCATCTCCGCCAGCGTGTGGAGGGCAGAAGCGTAACCGTACAAGTAAGCGGGACGAAATCGTTGGATCAGAGTGAGGTGCGTTTCCAGCCTTCGTTCATCCAGTTCGTAGGCAGAGAGAAGCAGCCGGTTTTTGAGCCAGCGTTCCTTCCATCTGTATTGTCGAGCTTGTTGCTGGTTTAATTCCAGAGGAGAGCCCCAGATCATCACACAAGGGTCGCCGATCTGAATGCCGTGCCAGGACAGACCGAGCCAGCGCGCTGCTTCGTATCGTTCCACGGCTAGACGATCCAAGTAAAAACGGGTCGGTTCTCCGGTCGAGCCACCTGTGCGATTTCCAATCAGCTTGTTTGACAGAGCTCCCTTTGTCAAATACTCGTCAGCATACTGGCGAAAATGTGTTTTGGTCAGGACAGGGAGTCGCTGCAAAAAACGCTCGGGTGTAACAGGACTATGGTCCCAATCCGCCGCGAATGAAGCGTAGGCAGGTACGTTTTGAACCGCATGCTGAAGCAGTCTACCTAGCTTCTGGCTTTGCCGGTCTAGCAACTGTTCATGCGATACTTTCTGTGCGTGCTGCAATTCTCGTAAATAGTGGCGCGTGCGATTTTCCTTCAGACGCTCCATCAATGGCCACTGTACGTGACGGATCAAAAAACCGGTTACGGGCATGATTACCCCTCCTGTTCATGGCAGACGATTCTAAGAAGTCGTTGGAATCTGTGTTTCATCAGTATTCCTGCCAAATTCCATCGTTATACCTGTTTGCTGGAAAGGGTAAATGATAGTAGGATAGAGAGTGGGTTCATGTCGATTCGGGGGACGCCCCCCTATAAAGGAGTTTCCCATGTTGAAAAAAAGTCATTTTCTCGCAGGCGCGTTAATTCTCGCTGTAGCGGGAATTTTGTCCAAAGTGATCGGGATGTTCTATCGAATTCCTCTGCAGGAAATCGTAGGGGACAACGGTCTCGGTCTCTACCAAGAGGTATATCCGCTCTATTTGACCTTTCTGATTCTCGCTACAGCAGGTGTTCCTGTGGCGTTATCACGGGTCATCGCAGAAGCACTAGCTGAGGGTAAACAAGTCTCCGTCGGCCAAATATTGGCTCGCAGCATGGTGATGATGGGAGCTATCGGTATCGCCCTGTTTGCGATTTTGTACGTCACTTCACCACTGATTGCGAAATTAATGGGGAATCCTCATTTAATTGAGCCGATACGCGCGATTTCCCTTTCCCTCTTATTTGTTCCACTGATTGCCGTGATTCGCGGGTTCTTTTACGGCTATCAGAAGATGATGTTCGTGGGACTGTCCCAGATTGTCGAGCAGACCTTGCGAGTGGTGTTTATCCTGGTCGCTTCACTCTATCTGGTGTCGCTTGGAGAAGACACGGATACGGTCATCACTGGAGTAAACTTCGGAACGATGATCAGCACGTTTTTGAGTCTTGGTTTTCTCGCACTGCTGATGTGGTTGCATAACCGAAAGAACTCAGTGTTCCAAGGAGCGCAATGGAATCGTGTGGATTGGTGGTACGATCGTGCTTTCTTTGCATCGATGTGGCGGATTGCGTGGCCAATCTGCGTCAGTGCCCTGGTCATTCCGATTTTCAGCCTGACCGACTCCTTTCTCGCCATTAATATTTTTCGCTATATCTGGAATGTCGATGGTCTGACGGCGGATACGTGGTTCGGAATCTACAGCCGGGGAGGCCCACTCTTGCAAATGGCGAGCCTGTTCGGTTCGTCGATCGCGCTATCGATCGTACCGGCGATTGCGGAAGCAGTGAGGCAAAAAGACAATGAGCGTGTCACGACCTTGACGAAGCTTTCGCTGCGCTTTGCATGGCTGATCGGTCTGCCAGCTGGACTAGGCTTGACTGCTGTAGCGGAGGGGGCGAATCTGGCTCTTTACGGGGACATGGAAGGCACACGGGCGATGGCCATTCTCGGGATCAGTGCGATTCCTCTGTCCTTGCTCTTGGCGACCAACGGTATTTTGCAAGGGATCGGCAAGGAAAAGATCCCTGCACGTCATTTGCTCTACGGAGTCTTGGTAAAAGTGGCGGCTACCCTCGTATTTACTTCCTTGTTGGGAATGGACGGTCTTTCCTTGTCCTGGTTATGTGCGACAGCGTTTGTCTGCATCCTCAACATGCGGACGATCAATCGACTGGTAGTAGTCCCGATCAATTGGCGTTTTGATACGCTATACCCGCTGCTAGTGGCAAACTTGATGCTGCTTTTGGCTTGGGGCGCTACGGAAGCCGCTGGTTTTCTGCTCGCAGGCAAAGAAAAAATACGCCTGCTGGGTGCCTTTGAGACTGTCGCGGGAGTCGGAGTTGGCTTGTTTGTCTATTTAGGTCTGCTGCTGTTAATCCCACTGATTGAGGACAAAGAGCTAGATTGGCTGCCTGGTGGAAACAAACTCCGAACCTTGATGAATGCGATTCGTAAAAAAGAAACGCAATCAAAGATACAGTAACGATACACAAAAAGGGTGTCCCTTCTGTCTGCATGAGACAGGGGGACACCCTTTTTTATACAGATAAGAATTTATAAGATTCTTATCCAGTATAAGTGCAACATAGCGAGACTTCGAACGAAGTGAGATAGCAAGACTTGTGCCCTTTGGGTACTAAGGCTCCGCAAAAGGCTTGGCGGAGCCAAGTTTTCTAATGGGAAATCTCTACTTCTTTTGGTACACACATACGACCATTTTGACAAAGAACTCGCGAAACGCAGGGAGCTCTACCAACCCTTTGAGCTGATTGCGTAAAGGAATCTCTTTTTGGTAGACAGCAGGCTGTGTGACTCCTTGCTGAATCCGACGAAAGCGTTTGATCGTCATGCGATTGATGTACGAGATCGTATCGCTACCGTCAGGACGTTTGTCAAAACGGAAAGAAATACGGTCAGAACCGTCTGGCAAATCGCGAACGAGCTCTTTGTACGCATCGATCAGTGCCTGTTCGGAAAAGAGGGCGTGAACCCAAGGGATTCCGATTGCATCCGAGAGATGGGCACCGTACGGATGGTAGTAAGGTGGGAAGTTGATGTAGAGATGACCTCCTGGCTTCAATACACGGAAGCACTCTTCCAATGTCTTTTCAGGCTCACCAACGTGCTCCATGGCGTCATTCATGATGATCGTGTCAAAGGTGTTGTCTTCGAACGTCATCCGAGCCGCGTCCCCTGTCATGAAAGAGACGACGTCAGAGAGCCCTTTTTGTTTAGCAAAGTCATTTCCCTCTTCGGCGTAGTGAGGGACAATGTCGATGCCGATCATTTTTTTGGGACCGTAAGTCGCGTAGTAGCACGTTTTTCCACCGCCACCGCAGCCGATATCCAGCACGGTTTTGTCTCGGAACATCTGCTCCTGGGAGTGGAAGGGGAGGAAGAACTGAATGGTCTGGTCCCCTTTTTGAAATTGCCATTCGGTATAGCTCATCTCTCCGTTGTTGGCCAGGTTAAATGGATGGACCGGGAGAGGGAATAATCGATTCATTCCTATCAAAAGTTGAGAGGAAACGGACATCTGCTAGTCCTCCTTTTCAAGTCAGCCTTTTTTGTGCAGCGCTTGTAGGACTAATTCGCTGCTTTTGGCTGCTTCTATTTCGAGAAGACGGGAGTGTTCGGATACCACTTCTACTTCCTGTTCGAGGCGGTCGAGCCTCTCGGTCAGCAGGGCGAGCAAAGAGGTTTCATCTAGCTGAGTAATATGGCCGGCATTCGGCATCCCGGCACGCTCCACAAAACGATCAATTTTTGGATCGTAGGATATTCCGATAAAAGGCGTCCGCAGCATGCAAGCGAGAATCAAAGAGTGCAGGCGCATGCCCACGACGTAGTCGCATTGCTTCAGAACAGACATAATATCATGGAAGGTGACAGGCGCATCGAGTAACCGAGCCCCGGACTCTTGCATCTGATCCATGATTTCTTTGGAAGGAGCGAGGTCGCTCGGGACATGCATGGGCAAGAACAGCACGTTCCAGCCGCGTCGAATAAACCAGTCAGCAGCACGGGCTATGCTCTCTTTAAATGCTTGTTCCTGCTTCCAGTTACGGACGGAAATAGCGACAAGCGGCTTGTCAGGGTCAGTAAACAAACCATGCAGCAGCTCTTTGCCACGCTCGTCCGAAATATCTTCTGGAGATATGGTCAGAGCAGGGTCAGCAGTTATATGAATGGGTGCTTTTTTAACCCCACAGGATTTAAAGTCTTCGCCCGACTCGTAATCACGTACGGTGATGACGTCTACCCGATTAACCACCCGTTTGATCATGGATCGACTAAGTGGCTTTAGGATTGGCCCAAAACCTTGTGCGTAAAAGACGACAGGTTTGCCCAGCAGCTTGGCGATAGTGACGATGCCCAAATAGTAGAGGACACTGCGCGGACTGGTAACATCTTGCATCAGCGTACCGCCACCCATCACCAGCATGTCGCTTCGCATCAGCTCGCGGACGATGGTACCGAAGCTCCAGCGGTCATACGCCTCAATCCCAAACAATTCCGCTGTACGATCTGGTTGATTGGACAAAACGGCCAGGGAAATATTGGGTTGTTCCCTTTTGAGGGAGCTGATGATGCCGTACAGGACCACATCGTCTCCGGCATTGTTGAAGCCGTAGTACCCGGAGATGAGAATTCGCGACATGGAGTGAACCTTCTTTCTATATCAAACGTACAGGAAAAATACATTCTCAAGTATAATCGAGTAAACAAGGGGAAGTAAAGCAACCCTAGTAAAAACTTGATATCCCTACATTGCACCAGGCTTGAGTAGGGTATAATGAAAGGGTTGCGTTTACGAAAACATATAGAGGAAGCCCAGCGCAAACATGCCGATTCCGAGTACGATCAAGGCAATCATCGTGATGAGCAGTCCTTTATTTTTTCGGCGTCGATAAAAAAACTCGTCAAACATGGTAAACCTCCTAACGGAAAAATAGTCCATTCTATTATCATACCATGCACACTAGTATCCGTGCCATTGGCAGATGGATACAGGGCGTGGCAATAAATGAAGTCTTTTAACGATCAAGACGTGCTGGAAAGGTCAAAGGACGGCACACGGAAAGGAGCAAGACAATGACGGAAAATATGTGGCTGAAATACACGTTGTTGATAGAGAGAGAAACAGAGGACCCGTTTGTCGCGGAGGTGTTGACCAGTCCATACACGCTGGGCTGGATCGAACCACAAATCGAGGTGCTGACGACGGAAAACGGATACGACTTCGCGGAAGATACGGATGGGCCGGTCGTCGGTTATTTATTCGAGCCGATGCAGGATAGCGAAGAAGCGCATACGCAAAGACTCCGGTTATACATTCAGCGATGGAAAGGTCATGTGTCCTTAAAAGAGGTGGAACTCGTACCGGAAGAGAATGATTCATGGAAAGAAGAGTTTCGTGAGGTACAGGTAGGCAATTGGTGGATTGCTCCGACGTGGACCGATCCTCAGGCACTGGAAACAGCTGAACACATTCTGTGGATTGATCCGGGCGCTGCCTTTGGTACTGGCTATCACGGCACGACTCAGGATATGCTCCTGTTCCTCCAAGAGCTTTCTCTGACAGGCAAACGCGTCCTGGACATTGGAGCGGGCTCAGGAATTCTTTCCTTGTATTGCGTCCTGAATGGAGCGAGCCAGCCTGTTTGCGCAGTGGATATCAATCCGCAAAGTGAATACCAGGTGCTGGTAAATGCAACTAACAATCACTTGCCAGAGTCAACGGTGAACGTGGTGATCGGGGATGCTCAGGAGCCCTCTGTCGCGGATCGGCTACCGGAGATGTCTGACCTGATCTTACTGAATATTGGTGGCGATGAAGACATCGCTATGCTTCCCGTAGTAGAGCGACACATGGCGCCAGAGGGATTACTTTTGCTCTCGGGGATCGTAGAATGGAACCGGGATCACGTGATCACTATGTATGAACAAGCAGGCTACCGACTGGAAAAAGAGCGTCAAACCGACGAATGGATTACCGTCATGCTGAGAAAACAGAGATAGTGTTTTCAGGATGCAAACTTGTAACTAACATATGCGACAATAGAAAAAAATGAAAAGCGGAGGGGAAATAAATGGAGAAAGTGGTCATTGCCGCTGCTGGACGCACGCCGATCGGCTCGTTCGGTGGTGTACTAAGAGATGTAAGCGCTCGCAAGCTGGCAGAAACGGTCATTCGCGGTGTACTGGCAAAGTCAGGGGTAGACGGCTCCCAGATCGATGAGGTGATCCTCGGGAACTGCATTCAACGAAGTGATGAAGCGAACATCGCGCGTGTAGCCGCTCTCGATGCAGGTCTGGGCAAGGAAGTGACAGGCTTTACTGTTCAACGACAATGCGCCTCCGGAATGCAGGCGATTGCGAGTGGTGCGTCGGAAATCTTGCTTGGCGACAGTGAGATCGTCATTGCCGGCGGAGTGGAGAGTATGAGTAATGCGCCTTACGTGCTGAAAAATGCTCGTTGGGGCAAACGTCTTCAACACGGTGAAATGACAGATGCGATGTGGGAGCTGCTGACGGATCCTCACCATCAAATCTTGATGGGAGAAACGGCGGAGCGATTGGTAGACCGCTATAGCATCACCCGTGAGGAGCAGGACGTAATTGCCTTGCGCAGCCAGCAAAATGCAATCCGCGCAATTGACAATGGACTGTTCGCAGAAGAAATTATCGGAGTGCCTGTAAAGAAACGGGGAGAGGAAACGCTGGTGACCACCGACGAATTCCCACGTCGTGACGTGACGTTAGAAGGGCTCGCCAAGCTGAAACCGGGATTCCGTTCAGATGGAACCGTGACGGCAGGCAACGCTTCCGGACTCAACGACGGAGCATCTGCAGCGATTCTGATGAGAGAAGGAAAAGCACAAGAACTGGGGATCAAACCGCTGGGTAGAATCGTCTCCTGGGCTTGGGCGGGTGTCGAGCCTGATTTGATGGGCTACGGTCCTGTACCAGCCGTCAAAAAAGCGCTGGAAAAAGCAGGTCTGTCTTTGGCTGACATCGAGTTGATTGAAGTCAATGAAGCATTCGCCGCTCAGTATTTGGCAGTCGAAAAACTGCTGGAACTCCCAAGAGAGATTACGAACGTAAATGGAAGCGGCATCTCTTTAGGCCATCCTGTCGGTTCGACTGGATGCCGGATCGTCATCACTCTGTTGCATGAAATGCAGCGTCGTCAGCTCAAACGGGGTCTTGCATGCCTCTGCATCGGTGGCGGTATGGGGATGGCAATGGTCGTCGAACGCGACTAATGTACGTCAGTTACCTATGAAAATGCGCATCCCATAAGGTTTAAATAGAGCCTCCCCTGTTAAGAATGGAAGCAAGTCCCTGTCGATGCAAGCCTAGACGGGGGTTTTGCTCGAAGGGGAGGCTTTTTTGCTATGATGCTACTTTCATTTATGAAGAAACATGGGAAAAAGATCGCATTTCATACGATATCGTGCCTGGCCATTGGGGCGTTGGTAGCGGTAGCGTACACAGCCTATCAGTACAAACAGATGACGCAGAAATGGTATGCACCTATCGAGGGAAGGGCAGGGACTGTAAAACAAGCAACCGTTACCTTACCCCCTCGCGATCTGTTGACCGCTAGCGAGCCATTAAAGCCATTTCTGATGCTCTTGCTCGGTGTGGACAGCAGGGACGGAGAGAGTGCACGTTCCGATACGATCATGCTGGCCGCCGTTCATCCATCCAAGCAAGCTGCTTACCTGATTTCGATTCCACGTGACAGCTATATGGAGCTGAGTGGAAAAGGATACGATAAAGTGAACCATGCCATGGCTTTCGGTGGCCCGAAAATGGTGAAGGAATCACTGGAAAAATTTCTAGATGTGAAAATCGATCGGTATATGTCTGTCGATTTTGATGGTTTCCGGCAAATCGTCGATGAGCTGGGTGGCGTGCCTGTGGATGTCAAAAAGCGGATGAAGTACAGTGATCCAAGTGATGACACATACATCGATATCAAGCCAGGGCTGCAGAACCTTTCCGGGGAGCAGGCCCTAGATTACGCTCGCTATCGCAAGAGTGACTTGGGCAAGGAAGACAGTGACTATCAACGCATCAACCGCCAGCAGGAAATTGTCCGAGCGCTTGCAACCAAAGGCGCGTCTGTACAAGCGTACGCCAAAGCATTT
Source organism: Brevibacillus choshinensis (assembly GCF_001420695.1). Classification (NCBI taxonomy): domain Bacteria; kingdom Bacillati; phylum Bacillota; class Bacilli; order Caryophanales; family Paenibacillaceae; genus Brevibacillus; species Brevibacillus choshinensis. The sequence continues at coordinate 497,352 of NZ_LJJB01000007.1, forward strand.
TCGCTCATGGAAATCGTAGGAAACCACGTCAAGACAGATTTGACAGAGGGCGAGATCGCCTCGTTGCTCCTTTCGTATGGCGACCCGACCCCCAACATGATCCATACCGATACGCTAATCGGACAGGATGAACGTATCTGGCGCAATGGCATCCTCGGCTGGTATCACTTGGTTCCTAGCACGGAGCGGGAGCGTGTCCATCAGCAAATTGTCCAGGCAATGACCCAATAAAAAAGACAGAGTGAAGAGGAAGGCGGCGGACCCGACGTACCTTCCTTTTTTGTATTTCGGAAAGGGAGGACAATACCAATGAATAAAATTTGGATATAAATCAGTGAATTAGTTGTAAAATTAGCTATTTTTCGAATAAAATGTAGAAAGGAAGAGCTTATGAATGTAGATCATACGGGAGAGGCAAGGCCATTAAGGGATGGAGGGAATACCCATGTCAGATGCCAAGCCTTGGATTGCCAATTACCCGCCCGAAACTGCACCGTCGCTGGAATACCCCCGTGTTCCATTGACGTATTTTCTGGAACAGTCTGCCAAAGACTACCCGGACAGTTACGCGATCTATTTTATGGGAAAGCGCATTACCTATCGTGATCTATTGCAGATGTCGTATCAATTTGCCCATGCGTTGATGAGTCGCGGTGTGAAAAAAGGCGATCGCGTCGCCATCATGCTGCCCAATATTCCGCAGGCTGTCATCAGCTATTACGGTGTTTTGTTCGCAGGTGCCACAGTCGTCATGACCAATCCTCTCTACACGGAGCGGGAGCTGATTCACCAGCTGAACGATTCGGGAGCAGAAACGATCATTACGCTGGACCTGCTTTACAAGCGAGTTTCTTCCATAAAGGCATCTACTCCATTAAAACGACTCATTGTGACGAGTATTGGTGATTTCCTTCCCTTTATTAAAAAACTACTGTATCCACTCGTTCAAAAGAAAGAAGGGCACAATCCGCAGGTCTCATACGGCAGCGAAGTTGAGCCTTTTCTTTCTATAGTAAAAGAAAGCGCTACCACTCCTGTGCAAATGCAGGTCGATCCGGAGGAAGACATCGCATTACTGCAATATACAGGAGGTACGACGGGGGTAGCCAAAGGTGTCATGTTGACCCACGGCAATCTCATCGCCAACTCGATTCAATGCCAGGCTGTTCTTTACAAGCTGAAAAAAGGGAAAGAACGCATACTCGGTGCATTGCCCCTTTTTCACGTGTACGGAATGACGACTGTCATGAACAAAGGAATTTCGATCGCAGCTGAAATCATTCTCGTGCCCAAGTATGATGTAAAGCAAATTTTTGACATGATCGACAAGGTAAAGCCCACCTTGTTTCCAGGCGCACCTACGATGTACATCGCACTGATCAACCATCCTGACCTAAAAAACCATGACCTCTCCTCCATCGAGGCCTGTGTGAGTGGATCAGCTCCACTGCCAGTTGAGGTACAAAACAAATTTGAGGAGCTGACGCGCGGCAAGCTCGTGGAAGGCTACGGTCTGACAGAAGCTTCTCCGGTGACTCACTCCAATCCGATCTGGGGCAAGCGTATTACTGGCAGCATCGGACTGCCTTGGCCTGATACTGACTGCCGCATCGTTGATTCCGCTACGGGTGAAGCACTGCCCCAAGGCGAGGTAGGTGAGCTGGCTGTAAAGGGACCCCAAGTGATGAAGGGCTACTGGAACCGCCCGGAAGAAACAGCAGCGATTTTGCAAGATGGCTGGCTGCTGACCGGGGACATGGGATATATGGACGAAGAAGGCTACTTCTATATCGTGGACCGGAAAAAGGACATGATCATCGCGGGTGGCTTCAACATCTATCCGCGTGAAGTAGAAGAAGTGCTTTTCGAACACCCTGCCATACAGGAAGCAGCAGTGATTGGGGTGCCGGATCCATATCGCGGAGAAACCGTCAAAGCGTTCGTGGTGTTCAAGCAGGGGCAGCACGCAAGCGAAGAAGAGCTGGAAAAGCACTGCAGGCAACGGTTGGCTGCGTATAAAATCCCGCGCAAGTATGAGATTCGCGCCGATCTACCCAAAACAATGGTTGGTAAAGTGCTTCGCCGTCAATTGCAGGACGAAGACAAAAAAAGGCGTGAAGCAGAAGACAATCAAATCAAAACCAGCTAAGTATAGCTAGCAAAATAGGTCCGTTTCCTTTAGGGGGAATGGACCTTTCTAGATTGAGTATGCCCGAACTGTACAAACAATTCTGCAATCTCTCCGTGCGTACGATTGACACAGACCATAGACTGGTATAAACTGAACATGAATGAACGGTCATTCATTTTATTGTCATTGCTAGTAAACATGGAGGTACGTATGGCAAAGAAAACGGGGGAAAAGTATCAAGCCATTATTGATGCTGCTGTACGCGTCATCGCTCGGCAGGGCTATCACAACGCCCAAGTATCTAAGATTGCAAAAGAGGCGAAGGTAGCGGACGGCACCATATACCTCTATTTTGAAAACAAGGATGATATCTTGATTTCTCTGTTCAACGAAAAAATGGGCAATTTTGTTGAAACAAACCGGAGACATATCGCAGAAGCATCATCCATCGAGCAAAAATTGTATGTACTCGTACATGCGCACTTTAGCCAATTATCTTTGGATCACGATTTCGCTAAGGTGACGCAGATCGAGCTGCGCCAGTCCAATCCACATATCAGCGAAGGTATCGGCAATGTTATGAAGCAGTACTTTGATCTGATCGACGAAGTGATCCGGGAAGGGATCGACAAAGGAATATTCCATCCCGACATCGACGTGCGGGTGGCGCGGAAAATGATTTTTGGTACGCTGGATGAAGTGACGACGTCTTGGGTGATGAAACAGTGCAAGTACGACCTGGTCTATCATACGGAATCCGTTCATAACCTCTTCCTGTACGGCATGAAGGGAAAATGATGAAAGAAAAAGCTTTTTTTGCTTGGTGACCTTTGTTACAATGAAGTTGTACGACTGAGCGTCCGCTCAGCAAATAGCGATTCCTTTTTTAATAAAGATACAGTTTGGGGGGAGAGAAATGGATTCGCGTTGGAATGTGCAGATCGCCGATCGTGTAGCCGTGGCCACCATCACCAACCCGCCAGCCAATGCACTGAGCAAACCTGTGCTCGCGCAATTGGGTGAGCTGTTGGATCAATGGGAAAACGACGCCGAGATAAAAGCGATCATCTTGACCGGAGAAGGACGCTTTTTCATTGCAGGCGCAGATATCAAGGAATTTACCGAGCTGCAGTCGGCGGATGCCGAAGCAATGGCGAAAAGTGGCCAAGCGCTGTTCGACCGTCTGGAGAATTTTCCAAAGCCCATCATCGCAGCGATTAACGGCGCGTGCTTGGGAGGCGGCTTGGAGCTGGCGATGGCGTGCCACATTCGATTCGCTGCCCATGAAGCCAAGTTGGGGTTGCCCGAGTTGAACTTAGGACTGATTCCGGGCTATGGTGGAACACAGCGCTTGCCTCGTTTAGTTGGTCGTGGAAAAGCGACGCAGCTGATCCTCACATCGGACATGATCGGTGCCGAGGAAGCTTTGCGAATCGGTCTTGTGGAAGCGGTTTATCCGGCAGAGCAGCTGTTGGATGAAGCCAAGAAGCTGGCCACCTCGATCGCGACAAAGAGCGCAGTTACACTGAAGCTGGCGCTAGCTGCCATCCAAGGAGCAGTAGAGCTTTCGCAGTCTGAAGGACTTGCAAAGGAAGCAAAACTGTTCGGCGAAGCATTTACCTCAGAAGATGTAAAAGAAGGCGTAGGTGCCTTTTTGGAAAAACGCAAGCCAAATTTCGCTGACCGCTAACAAGGTCATTCGAGCATTACCACTCAGAGGGAGGTAAACGTAATGAATATCTTGGTTGTGTTGAAGCAAACGTTTGACACGGAAGAAAAAATCGTCATCCAAAACGGAAAAATTTCCGAAGATGGTGTAGAGTTTATTATCAATCCGTACGATGAGTACGCGGTGGAAGAAGCGATCAAACTGAAAGAAGAGCATGGCGGCGAAGTAACCGTCATCAGCATTGGTCCTGACCGTGCTGAAACAGCCCTTCGCACTGCTTTGGCAATGGGCGCTGACAAAGCTGTTCTGGTGGATGATGAGGAATTGTTTGGTGACGAATTCACGACTGCCAAAGTTCTGGCAGCAGTCGCGAAAAAAGTCGGCTTTGACATCATCATCGGCGGTCAAATGGCAGTCGATTCTGGCGCTGGCCAAGGTGGTCCTCGTCTCGCAGAAGAGCTGGGCATCAACCACGTTTCTACCGTTGTGAAGCTGGAGCTGAACGGCACAGCAGTTCGCGTAGAACGCGATGTAGAGGGTGACCTCGAAGTCGTAGAAACGAGCCTGCCTGTATTGATCACAGCACAACAAGGTCTGAATGAACCGCGTTATCCTTCCCTACCTGGGATTATGAAAGCGAAGAAAAAGCCTTTGGATCGTCTCTCTGCAGATGATTTGGGTCTCTCTATAGAAGATGTAAAAGCAAAAACCGAAATCGTCGATCAATCGCTGCCGCCGAAAAAACAGGCGGGCCGTATTCTCTCCGGTGATCTGGCGGCTCAAGCGTCTGAACTGGTGCAATTGTTGCGCAACGAAGCGAAAGTGATCTAAGCGAGGAGGAGAGGATATCCATGAAAAAAGTACTGGTATTAGCAGAAGTTCGTGACGGACAACTTCGCAATGTGTCGTTGGAAGCATTGGCTGCAGCACAGACATTGGCAGAAGGTGGAGAAGTGACAGCAGCTGTATTCGGTTCAAACGCAGCAGAACTCGCAGTGACTCTCGGACATCATGGAGCGAGCACGGTTTACGCCGCTGATCACAGCGCTCTTTCTCAATATACCCCAGATGCTTACGCGCAAGCTTTGACCCAACTGATTGAACTGGCGAATCCAGATGCAGTCGTTCTCGGTCACACAGCGATCGGTCGCGATGTGGCACCACGCGTAGCGGCACGTCTCGGGTTTGGTCTAGTTTCTGATGTAACAAGTCTGGAAGCGGGGCCAGTATTCGTGCGTCCGATCTATGCAGGAAAAGCTTTTCAGCAACGTAAATTTGTTGATGGAAAAATCTTCGTTACTATACGGACAAACAATATCGCGGTTGGAACGGAAGATGCTTCCAAAACAGCAACCGTGGTACCCGTTGAATTGGAAATCAAAGACCTGCGTTCCATCGTGAAGGAAGTCGTCCGCAAAACCAGTGGCAAAGTGGATCTGTCCGAGGCGAAAGTCATCATTTCGGGCGGCCGTGGCGTCAAGAGCGCAGAAGGCTTCAACACGCTAAATGAACTGGCAGAAGTCCTGGGCGCTGCTGTGGGTGCATCCCGTGGCGCGTGCGATGCAGACTATTGCGATTACTCCATGCAAATCGGGCAAACCGGTAAGGTAGTTACACCTGATCTGTACATCGCGTGCGGCATTTCCGGAGCGATTCAGCACTTGGCTGGGATGTCCAGTTCCAAGGTCATCGTGGCGATCAACAAAGATCCAGAAGCACCAATTTTCCAAGTAGCTGATTACGGCATTGTCGGGGACTTGTTTGAAGTGGTTCCTCTTCTGACTGCTGAATTCAAAAAAGTGTTGGTGTAGAACCAACTATGGTTCATGCAGAAAGCGTCCTTTATTTGGGACGCTTTTTTTGCACGAGCTCCGCCAAGTGCTTGGTGCCACCAAGTTTTCTAAGCTGTCAAGTACGATAGACTGGATCGCCAGACGAAATAAGGCGGCATAAGACTGGATAGACTAAGCGTGAAGTGCGCACAAAGTGCTATGCGCCGTAGTCATTTTCAGTATGGGATGATATACTGATGCGTGTGGAACCTTTTCCCTTAATTGAATTCAAGGAGGTAACTTCTCATGGCAATTGTAAATGGTACTGACCAAAACTTTTCCCAGGAAGTAGAGCAAGGCGGTACAGTCCTGGTTGACTTCTGGGCTCCATGGTGCGGCCCTTGCAAAATGATCGCTCCAGTATTGGAACAAATCGATAGCGAAGTGGGCTCCCAGCTCAAAATCGTGAAAGTAAACGTGGATGACAACCCAGGTTCTGCTGGACGTTTCGGCGTTATGTCCATCCCTACTCTGATCGTTTTCAAAGACGGTCAGCCAGTTGATAAAGTAATCGGCTTCCAACCAAAAGAAGCTCTGATGGCAACTGTTGGCAAACACCTGTAAGAAAATAAAGGCAACAAATAAGAAACGACATCTACTCGTAGGTGTCGTTTTTTAATGCTGTTAAACTGTTAATGATTTCCTTTCGATGATAAAGGAAAAAGAAAATTGTCACATGATTGATTCAGGGCTGATAGGGCAAGGATTGCAGAAATTTCAACAAGATCAGACAAATTCTGAACGATCGTTTGTCAAAAAACAAAGTTTAAAGGGAGAAAATTGTTTGCGTTTTCGTAATACATTGATTAAAATTCTTATATTCAATTTTTTTAGAAAGATTTATAAAAATTAAGGGAGGATTTTCAATGAAAGGGTTCAGTTTAGTAAAGTCACTGGCAACAATTTCATTAGGTGCCGTTTTGATGGTAGGTTGTTCCAGCGGGAATAACGCAGCACCAGCAGCAAATGGAGGCGGATCGACTCCAGCACCGGCACCTGCAGCAGAAGCAAGCGGTGGAGAAATCAATGCCAAGATCGGTGTGGTTGGATTCCTGTCCGGTTCTGGTGCAGCGTATGGTGAAGCACAAAAAGCAGGCTTGGAACTGGCTCTGGGTGAGCTGAACGAAGCAAACAAAGGCAAACTCAAGATGGAATTGAAGTTTGAAGATTCTGGCGGAGAAAAAGAGGGTGCGATTAACGCTGTAAATAAACTGATAAATCAGGATAATGTGGTAGCGATTATCGGACCAACGCTTTCCGGTGAGATGTTTGCTGCAGGTCCAGTTGCAAACGATGCTGAAGTTCCAATTTTCGGAATTTCTAACACTTCTGAAGGTATCAACGACATCGGGGAATACGTATTCCGCAACTCTCTTCCTGAATCCATCGCGATCCCTACTGCGATGAAAGCGGCTGTTGAGAAGAAAGGTCTGAAAAAGGTTGCTCTGATCTATGCATCCAACGATGACTTCTCCGTAAACGGCTACAAAGTGATGAAGGCAACTGCAGAAAAAATGGGTCTGGAAATCACGGGCGAAGCAACTTTTTCCAATGGCGATGTTGACTTCTCCGCTCAGCTGACCAAGCTGAAGCAAACAAACCCAGATGGTCTTTTGGTTTCCGCTCTGTACAAAGAGGGCTCCATGGTTGTGAAAAAAGCTCGTGAACTGGGCATTACAGCAACGATCCTTGGCGGTAACGGCTTCAACAACCCGAAAGTATTTGAAATCGCTGGTCCTGCAGCGGATGGTCTGATCGTGGCAACTCCTTTCAGCCCTGAAAAACAAGACGACAAAGTACAAGCTTTCGTAAAAGCGTTCGAAGCGAAATACAACAAAAAGCCTGACCAATTTGCAGCTCAAGCGTATGACTCTCTCTACATCATGTCCCAATCTCTGTTGGGCGCTGGCAAAGCGGAGCGTGAAGAACTACGCGGTCAACTCGCACAGCTGAAAGACTTCAACGGTGTATCGGGTAAACTCTCCTTTGACGAGAAACGTAACCCAATCGGCGATGCAGTAGTAGTCGTAGCAAAAGACGGTAAATTTGTTCCATTTGAATAGGGAAGGCTGCCCGGGGACTCCCGGGCTCTTCTTTCAAAGAGAATGGGATATAAAAAAGTACGTCATCGAGAAACGCATGTCCTGAATGCTAGAAAGGGCTCCGTCTATTATGACGGAGCCAAGTTTTCTAACTGGATCAGAAAGTATAAACGCCGATCTTTCGCTTGCTGATCCAGCGAGAATAACTTTCCGTAATGATGCGGTCTTCATAGATCATGAGGAGTGCGACTCGATAATCATGTAACCACTTTACAGTGAGGTGAGTCAGTTTGTTTTGGCAGCAGTTAGTCAATGGCTTGACAGTAGGTAGCACTTATTCGTTGATTGCACTGGGCTATACGCTCATTTTCGGGGTCTTGGGCATCATTAATATGGCGCATGGGCAGATCTTTATTTTTGGCTCGCTGGTCGGACTCGTCTTGATGACGAGCATGCAGATGCCGCTGGGAGTTGCTCTCGTTGCGTCCATCATCATCTCTGCGCTTTTGGGACTTGTTTTGGAATATGCGGCATTGCGTCCCTTGCGCAAAAAGAATGTTCCTCACTTGGCATCGTTGATCAGTACGATCGGTTTTGCGATTCTCATGGAAGAGGCGATGCACAAATTGTTCGGTGCGGACTCGCGTGCTTTTCCACAATCTTTTGGGGACAAGCCTTTTGATTTGGGTGTCATTCAAATACGAAGTGTAGATCTTGTTATTCTAGGAATTTCACTGGTCCTGATGTTTGTGCTCCACTTCTGGATTCAAAAAACAAAAATGGGTAAAGCGATTCGTGCCACGTCGGAAAATACGGATACCGCCAACATCCTGGGAATTAATACGAATATGGTCATCATCATTACTGTTATGCTGGCGTCCGCCCTCGGAGGTATCGCAGGGATCCTGATTGGAATGGCTTACTCCGCGCTGATTCCGACCATGGGGATGACCCTCGGATTCAAAGGCTTGGCCGTATTGATTCTGGGTGGTGTCGGTAGTATTCCAGGTGCCATGGTGTGTGGGGTATTGCTCGGAATTATCGAGGTCTTTACCGTTGCCTATGGTGATTCATCCTATCGGGATGCAGTCGCGTTCGGCTTGATTATCGTGATTTTGTTGCTGAAACCGGAAGGACTATTTGGACGCAAAGCGTAAGGAGGTGCAAACCATGGATATCTTAAATCCCTATAATTTACAAGTACTCACGTTTATCTTATTAAACAGTATTTTGGCCATTAGTATCTATATCACGCTGTCGACAGGTCAGCTTTCACTGGGACATGCCGGCTTTATGAGCATTGGTGCTTTTACCGCAAGTATCTTGACCAAGCAAGCAGACATGCCATTGTTTATCGCGATCATCATCGGTGGACTGGCTGCAGGGTTAATCGCGCTCTTGATCGGTGCACCTACGCTCAAGCTGCACGGCTTGTATTTGGCGATTGCGACACTCGGTTTCGGTGAGGTTATCCGCGTAATCTTCCTGAACATGAAGGTTACAAACGGTGCCCTGGGTCTTACAGGCTTGCAGTCGATCGGGAATTATCTCTACGATTTTGAGAAAGCGATCGGATTGAAGGCGCAAACGCTTGGCATCTCTGTCATGCAGATGAAGTCATTGTCTACCTTCCTGTTCATGGTGCTTTTGTTTGCTGTCATTCTGTTCCTTACCTTGCGTCTGAACCGCTCGCGATTGGGTCGAGCGTTTGAAGCGATCAAAGCAGATGAGACTGCTGCCCGTGCGATGGGTCTGCAGGTGGCTTACTACAAAATGCTCGCCTTTATCATCGGGTCAGTACTGGCAGGGGTATGTGGTGGCTTGTTTGCACATATCACTACGACCATTACGCCAGACGATTTTAACTACCACAAAGTCGTAGAGATTTTGTCCTATGCGGTTATTGGGGGAAGCGAAGTCGTGTGGGGACCTCTGTTTGGTGCCTTGGTGTTGACTGCGCTGCCAGAAGTGCTGCGTGGATTGGCTGAGTACAAAATGCTCATGTACGGATTGATTATGGTGGGTGTCATGGCATTCCGTCCACATGGGTTGATTGGAACGGATACATTCCAAAAGCTTTTCCGTCGCCGCAAAGGCAAAACGGGAAATGAAGCGAAGGAGGGAATGTAACGTGCTATTGGAACTGAAGAACGTAGGGAAAAGCTTCGGTGGGATTACAGCCTTGCGGGACGTCTCCTTCGGTGTGCAGGAAGGCGAAATTGTCGGCTTGATTGGGCCGAATGGTGCAGGGAAAACAACGATTTTTAACATGGCGACAGGGATCTTCGCGCCTACGACAGGCACCTTCTCTTTTGGTGGGCAGCAGCTAAATGGGGTTGCACCCAACAAGATTACGGAGATGGGAATCGCGAGGACGTTTCAAAATATCCGCCTCTTTGGACATATGAGTGCACTCGACAACGTCAAGATCGGCTGCCATTCCCGGATGAAGGCAGGCTTTTGGGCAGCGCTCTTAAAAACTCCAGCGCAGCGTGCGGAAGAGCGTGACGTGGAGAAAAAGGCAGAGGCACTGCTCGAGTTCGTTGGTTTGTCTGATGTCCGTGACGTGCGCTCTGATACGCTGGCATACGGTCAACAGCGTCGACTGGAAATCGCTCGGGCGCTGGCTACTGAGCCGAAGCTGCTGCTGCTCGATGAGCCGGCGGCGGGGATGATCGAGAGTGAAACGAAGTCTTTGATGGAACTAGTTCGTAAAATTCGTGACGATGGTATCACCGTACTCTTGGTTGAACACGATATGGGTCTGGTCATGAACCTTTGTGATAAAGTCGTTTGCATTAACTTTGGCGTCAAGATCGCTGATGGTACGCCAGCAGAGGTGCAAACCAATCAGGACGTAATTGAAGCCTACCTCGGCAAGGAGGAGGAATAAAGCATGCTGAGTATTCAAAACCTGACGACTTCCTACGGGCAGATCAAAGCGATCCGAGGAATTTCTCTGGAAGTGCCAGAGGGCAAAATCGTCTCTCTGATCGGAGCAAATGGTGCGGGCAAGACGACCACCATGCGGACGATCGCTGGTCAGCTGAAGCCGGAGAGCGGGAGCATCGTTTTCCGTGGTCAGCGCATTGACGGATCAAGGCCGCATCAGATCGTAAAAACCGGACTGGCACTCGTACCTGAGGGTCGTGCCATTCTCGGGAAAATGACAGTGCTGGAGAATCTGGAAATGGGTGCTTTTCAGCGCAATGACACGCAAGGCATCAAAGATGATATGGAAAAAATGATGGGTTGGTTTCCTATCTTAAAGGAACGTTTGACGCAGCTTGGCGGAACGATGTCAGGGGGACAACAGCAGATGTTGGCGATCGCTCGCGCATTGATGTCCCGTCCGAAGCTGCTCTTGCTGGACGAGCCTTCCATGGGCTTGGCGCCAATCGTTGTATCCGATATTTTTAAAGTTATCAAGCAGATCAATGCGGAAGGTACGACTGTCCTGATTGTCGAGCAAAACGTCAAGCAAGCATTGAAAATTGCTGATTACGGATACGTACTGGAAGCAGGTCAAATCGTACTCGATGGCACCGCTGAATCGCTCTTGAACGATGAGCGCGTCAAAGAGGCGTATTTAGGTGGCCGCAAGCATTAAGAGAATCACGAAGAAAGAAACTGTCGCAGGTACCAATGGGCGGCAGTTTTTTTCGTTTCCGATCCGTGGTAACATGGAGAAGGAACGTATATTCTTATGGAGATAGGTAGTAGGAAGGGTGCTAACATTCCCATGGCAGATAAAATGTCCCGTGAGCAAAAAGAATTTCTTACCCATCAAGTCCAGCGTTTTTTTCACGAGCAGCGTGGAGAGGATCTGGGGAACCTGGAGACGGAAGAGATGATTGATTTCTTTTGGAAGCAATTAGGGCCCATTCTCTATAATCAGGGTGTGCAGGATTGCCGGAAACTGATGCTCGAAAGATTTGCTTCCTTAGAAGACGAGCTATACGTGTTGGAAAAGCCCACAGCTACTGGTCGATAAATGAAATGGGTACGATAATGAACGGCAAAAGGAGGGAGCAGCACTGAACAGCTCCTTGAAAGATAAACTGGCTGTATTGCCTGAGAAGCCAGGCTGCTACCTGATGAAAAACAAGAACGGGGAAATCATCTACGTGGGGAAGGCAAAAGTGCTGAAAAACCGCGTCCGTTCTTATTTCACCGGCAGCCACAACGGGAAGACACAGCTGTTGGTCAGTGAGATTGTCGATTTTGAATATATCGTCGTCTCCTCCGCGATTGAAGCATTGGTCCTGGAGTGCAACCTGATTAAGCAGCACAACCCACGATACAATGTCATGCTGCGGGATGACAAAACGTATCCTTACATCAAGATTACGAATGAACAGCAACCTCGTCTGGAAATCACGCGCAAGGTCATCAAGGACAAAGCGCGCTATTTTGGTCCGTATCCAAACGCCGGGGCAGCATCGGAAGTGAAAAAGCTTCTGGATCGGCTGTACCCACTGCGTAAGTGCCGCACGATGCCCAAGCAGGTGTGTTTGTACTATCACATGGGTCAATGTCTGGCGCCCTGTGTACAAGATGTCTCTGCTGTGGAGAATCAACGGCTTGTCGAGGAAATCAGCAAGTTTCTCGACGGTGGCCACGAGGAAATGAAGCAGCAGCTGACGGAAAAAATGATGCATGCTGCTGAGAGCATGGAATTCGAGCGTGCCAAAGAGTACCGTGATCAAATCAAAAATATCGAAGCGGTCATGGAGAAGCAAAAAGTAACGCTGACCGATACGGTAGACAGAGACATCATCGGCTATGCCGTGGAAAAGGGCTGGATGTGCGTTCAAGTGTTTTACATGCGCCAAGGCAAAATGATCGAGCGAGATACAACTTCGTTTCCTTATTATGGAGACGAAGAAGAGGATTTCATGTCGTACGTGAGTCAGTTCTACTATGACAAGCAGAATGCGTTGCCCAAGGAAATCCTACTACCGGAGCAGAGCGATCCCGATTTGCTGGGAGAATGGCTGGGAATCAAAGTACATTCTCCGAAACGGAGTAAAAAGCGTGAGCTCGTCCAAATGGCATCGGAGAACGCTAGAATCGCCCTGCAGGAGAAGTTTGCTCTGATGTCCAAGGATGACGCCCGCACGATTCAGGCTGTCCATAACCTGGGCCATATTCTCGGGATTGGCACACCTAATCGGATCGAAGCGTTTGACAACTCGAATATTCAGGGAACAGAGCCCGTGTCGGCGATGATCGTCTTTACAGATGGCCGTCCAGATAAAAAGGAATACCGCAAATTTAAAATCAAGACCGTAGAAGGGCCGGATGATTACGGCTCCATGCGAGAAGTCATCCGTCGTCGCTATTCGCGTTTGTTAAAAGAGAGTGGCTCCATGCCTGACCTGATTGTCATCGACGGCGGCAAAGGTCAAATCAGCGCGGCTATGGACGTCCTGGAGAACGAGCTGGGCCTCTACATCCCTGTCTGCGGTCTCGCCAAAGACGATAAGCACAAGACGGCTCAGCTGATGTTTGGCGACCCACCAGAGCCTGTGGAGCTGAAGCGGGACAGCTATGAATTCTATCTGCTCCAACGTGTCCAGGACGAAGTTCACCGGTTTGCGATTACGTTTCACCGTCAGTCACGCACGAAAACGATGCTCTCCTCCCAGCTCGATGAGATTCCTGGCATCGGAGAAAAGCGTCGCAAGCTGTTGTTTACGCACTTTGGCTCCTTGAAAAAAATGCGGGAAGCGACGGTGGAAGATTTCCGGCAGCTGGGGATCGGAGACAAGCTGGCCAAAGAAATTATTACCCATTTGCACAAGCTTGAATCCTGACAACTTGGCAAAAAGGAATTGAACCTCTCCCCGCTCCGTGATATAATGCCTTTCAAACAGAATAGTTAGCCTCACTTCCATTATGGAGTGAGGTAGAGGCGCGAAAACCAAGAGTACCTCCCTGAGATCGGGAATCTATGAAGGGTATGGGAAAGGGGAATTCGCCGAAGTGTGAAGAAAGACCCGATTTTCTTCATGCTGGGTCTGCGTTGAACAAACGCAGGACTGTCATCTCGGCAATCACCAGTTGCTAGATGGAGTGCTATCTCACGGTGTGTCAGTGTGAGTCATGACGGATGGTTTTGTCATGCTGTGCGCTGGCCGCGTGTATTGGAAGGGAGGAACCGGGATGTCGAAACAATAGGCAGCGGCAGGTACTATTCCTAGTCGGTGCCTTTTCTTATACAGATAGGAATTTATAAGAATCCTATCCAGTACAAGTGCAACATAGCGAGACTTCGAACGAAGTGAGAGAAAGCGAGACTTGTGCCCTTTGGGTACTAAGGCTCCGCCAAAAAGCCTGGCGTAGCCAAGTTTTCTAGTAGCGTGAATGATTACGGTATGAACATAGAGAAAAAAGAAAACCATACGAGTATAGGATAAAACCACCAATGAATGGGATAACAGGAAAAGGGAGAGAAGCCTCATGGGGTTGATCGTGCAGAAATACGGAGGAACCTCCGTTGGTACCATTGAGCGAATTTTGCGAGTTGCGGACCGAATTATCAGCTACAAAGAAGAAGGACATGATGTAGTCGTCGTCGTATCTGCTATGGGCAAGTCTACAGATGTGTTGGTAGACATGGCAAAGCAGATTACGGCCTACCCATCGGAGCGGGAAATGGATATGCTGCTGACCACGGGGGAGCAGGTATCAATCGCGCTTTTGTCGATGGCATTGCATACAAAAGGCTACGACGCGATTTCGTTGACAGGCTGGCAAGCAGGGGTGACGACGGAAGCCATCCACGGTAGAGCACGGATACAACAGATTAATCCTGAGCGCATTCAATCGGAGCTGGGACGCGGTCGAGTGGTCATCGTTGCAGGCTTCCAAGGCATCAGCGATGAAGGGGAAATTACTACGCTGGGACGTGGTGGTTCGGATACGTCGGCAGTAGCGTTGGCAGCGAGCCTGAATGCAGAGAAATGCGAGATCTTCACGGATGTGTCCGGTGTCTATACCGCTGACCCGCGGGTCGTTCCGGCTGCAAGCAAGCTGGACAGCATTTCCTATGATGAGATGTTGGAGCTGGCGAATCTTGGAGCAGGAGTCCTGCATCCACGATCGGTAGAAGCCGCAAAAAAATATAAGGTACGGCTGGTAGTCCGCTCCAGCTTTACTGCTGAAGATGGTACGTACGTAGAGGAGGTTGCCAATATGGAAACAGGAAGAGTGGTTAGTGGAGTCGCGCATGATGAAGATGTATCCAAAGTAACGGTAGTCGGGATGCCTGCAAAAGTAGGGACGCTCTCTCGCCTTTTCAATACACTGGCTGATAACCAGGTCAATGTGGACATTATCATTCAGAGCTCTTATGATGCAGCGGTGACCAACATTTCTTTTACCGTGGCATCCGATGATCTGAAAAAGGCTCTGGACACCCTTGCGGCTCATCAGGAAACACTAGGTTTTGAGAAAGTTGATTACGAAGAAGGCTTGACCAAAGTATCGATTGTCGGCTCTGGCATGGTTAACAATCCAGGCGTCGCGGCAGAAATGTTCCGCGTTTTGGCTGAACAAGAAATTTCTATTAAAATGGTATCTACTTCGGATATCAAGGTTTCTTGCGTGATTCCGGCCCATTTGTCGGAACTGGCTGTTCGTAGCTTGCATACAGCGTATGGGCTAGATGTAGCAGAAACCGCGGTTGTACATGGATTGTAGGTAGATAGACTCGGTTTGTTTATTATTCAACCACTCCCCTCTTCCCTATTGAGGAAGAGGGGTTCTCCATGTTTGCTACGTCCAGTCAGGTCAGAATTTAATGACTAGCGACAATACGAATGTCACTTTTCCCTTCCATCAAGAGCTGAGCGGTCGTTTCCTTTCCTCTCCACCGCTCAATAGCGCCAGCGATGATCCCACACTCTAAAGAGAGTGCGCGACTGAGCCTTTGATCGGTCATGTAGGAAAAGATGGCATGAGAGAGTTTATACTGAATCTGTAGCTCCGATTCTTCCATGAGGTCCAATTGTCCGAGACCGAGTCGCATAAATGGCAAGACAATTCCTGCAGAGGACTGGATCGGAATCTTTACTCCGATGTCTTTTCCAAGCCAATAGAGGATAGGACTTTCACTATCACCGAGCAAGGTGTTCGTTAGTGTTTCTCGAAATAGATGATAGCCGAGATAGGGCATGTTCATCCGTTCCGCATAGGCAATAGACTCCTGAGGCAGCAAGGCGGACAGTTGATCCGTCTCTTTCATTGTGTTCCCCTCCTGTCTGTACTAGATTATGTGGAAGAGTTTGAGTTTATGACAGAATAGTAGGAAAATATCGCCTATATGAAAGTTTGATCTATCAATGGATTTAGTCTATTCACTGTCTTGACGCTCCCCGAGTACAGGAGTACAATTGTTTTGGTCAAAGTTTTGCCCGACTTTTTTTCGTGTTCTGACACATTTCGACGCTTATAGACATTTTGGTGGAGAGAATCATGCAATGTCTAATGGATGATGCAATGGGTTAGGATATGGGGGAAAGGTCTATCAAAACGGTCACGACCGTTTTGACGACCGCTAGCGGTCACATCAAATTTTCATGAAAAACGTCTAGACGTTTTTCACAGAAACGAGAGTTACATACATTGAAAGGGGGACCATAGTATGGCGAAAGGCAATAGCTTTCTCAGTCACAAGCTACACTCACTTCTTGGGTTGTTTCCAATCGGGCTGTTTCTGCTGTTCCACTTAACAGCAAACTATCAAGCAACCCGCGGAGCGGAAGCCTTCAACACTACGGTCGGCGCAATTGAATCCGTTCCTATTCTACTAGTAGTTGAATTCGTTTTCATCTACATCCCGATCCTGTTTCACGCGATTTATGGTATCTACATTGCTTTCCAGGCAAAGCAAAATGTAGGGAACTTCGGCTACTTCCGGAACCAAATGTTCCTGTGGCAACGGGTAACAGGTATCATTACGCTCATTTTCATTGTTTGGCACGTATGGGAAACCCGCATTGCAAAAGCAATGGGAGCAACTGTGGACTTCGATATGATGGCGAACATCTTCAGTAGCCCAGCGATGATCGTGTTCTATGCGATCGGTATCATCAGCACTGTTTTCCACTTCTCTAACGGACTCTGGTCGTTCCTGGTTCACTGGGGTATTACGGTCGGACCACGTTCCCAACGTATTGCTACTTACTTCACATTGATCGTTTTCGTAGTTGTTACTTACATCGGCTTGCGTGCGATGTCAGCTTTCATTGTATAGGGATAGGGGGACTTACTCATGGCAAAAGGTAAACTAATCATTGTCGGTGGTGGTTTGGCCGGCTTGATGGCTACCATCAAAGCAGCAGAAAAAGGCGTTCCCGTCGAGCTTTTCTCCCTGGTTCCGGTTAAACGGTCCCACTCCGTTTGTGCCCAAGGTGGTATTAACGGTGCGGTGAATACAAAAGGGGAAGGCGACTCCACTTGGGAGCACTTCGATGATACAGTTTATGGCGGAGACTTCTTGGCGAACCAACCGCCTGTAAAAGCAATGTGTGACGCAGCGCCGGGCATCATTTACATGCTGGACCGTATGGGTGTTATGTTCAACCGTACACCTGAAGGTTTGTTGGACTTCCGTCGTTTCGGGGGAACTCAACACCACCGTACAGCGTTTGCTGGTGCAACTACTGGTCAACAGTTGCTTTACGCACTGGACGAGCAAGTACGCCGCTACGAAGCGGAAGGTCTGGTAACCAAGTACGAATATTGGGATTTCCTCGGAGCCGTTTTGGACGACACAGGAACCTGTAAAGGGATCACTGCACAAAACATGCGTTCCGGTGAAATTCAATCCTTCCGTGCAGATGCTGTTATTTTGGCGACTGGCGGCCCTGGTATCATCTTTGGTAAATCGACGAACTCGATTATCAACACAGGTACAGCAGCATCTACTGCTTATCAACAAGGCGTTATTTATGCGAACGGCGAAATGATCCAAATTCACCCGACTGCTATCCCGGGCGACGACAAACTGCGTCTGATGTCCGAGTCTGCTCGTGGTGAAGGTGGACGTGTATGGACATATAAAGACGGTAAACCTTGGTACTTCCTGGAAGAAAAATATCCAGCGTACGGTAACCTGGTACCGCGTGACATCGCGACTCGCGAAATCTTCCATGTGTGCGTAGACATGAAGCTGGGCGTAAACGGTGAAAACACGGTATACCTCGATCTGTCTCACAAAGATCCAAAAGAACTCGATGTGAAATTGGGCGGTATCATCGAGATTTATGAGAAGTTCGTAGGGGATGACCCACGCAAAGTTCCGATGAAAATCTTCCCTGCTGTTCACTACTCGATGGGCGGTATGTGGGTAGATTACAACCAAATGACCAACATCCCTGGCTTGTTCGCTGCAGGTGAGTGCGATTATTCCCAACATGGTGCAAACCGTCTGGGCGCAAACTCCCTCCTGTCCGCGATCTATGGCGGTATGGTAGCTGGTCCAAAAGCGATTGAATACATGAACGGCCTGAAGCAATCTGCAAACGATCTGTCTTCTACACTCTTCGAAGGTTTCACCAAACAAGAGCAAACCAAATACGATAACATCCTGAAGATGGATGGTACCGAAAATGCTTACCTGATCCACAAGGAACTGGGTGAGTGGATGACAGACAACGTAACGGTAGTACGTTACAACGACCGTCTCCAAAGAACAGACGACAAAATCGTTGAGCTGATGGAACGCTACAAAAACATCAACATCAACGATACAAACAAATTCAGCAATGCTGGTGCATCGTTTACTCGTCACCTGTGGAACATGCTGGTTCTGTCTCGTGCGATCACAATCGGCGCGCTCAAGCGTGACGAGAGCCGTGGCGCTCACTACAAACCAGACTTCCCAGAACGCGATGACGATAACTTTATGAAAACGACGATGGCGAAGTTCAATGCAGAAACAACTGCGCCTGAAATCTACTACGAAGATATCGACGTTTCCCTGATCGCGCCACGTAAACGTGACTACACGTCTGAGAAAAAGCACTAAAAGATAGGAGGTAACTGATCATGGCAGAAAAATTAGTTCACCTGATTATTACACGTCAAGATAGCCCTGACAGCACTCCGTACAAGGAAGAGTTCAAAATCCCTTACCGTCCAAACATGAACGTAATCGGTGCACTGATGGAAATTCAGCGCAATCCGCTGACCGCTCAAGGCCAAAAAACGGCACCGGTAAACTGGGAATCGAACTGCTTGGAAGAAGTATGTGGTGCATGCTCGATGGTTATTAACGGAAGACCACGTCAAGCGTGCTCTTCCCTGATCGATAAGCTCGAACAACCTATCCGTCTGGAACCAATGAGCACATTCCCTGTTCAACGTGACTTGTCGGTAGACCGTAGCCGTATGTTCGATGCACTGAAACGGGTAAAAGCATGGGTTCCAATCGATGGTACACATGACCTCGGACCAGGACCACGTATGCCGGAAGTGGATCGTCAATGGGCGTACGAGCTGTCCAAGTGCATGACTTGTGGTGTTTGTCTGGAAGCTTGCCCGAACGTAAATGCGAAATCCGACTTTATCGGTCCGTTTGCGATCTCTCAAGTACGCCTGTTCAATGAGCATCCAACAGGTAAAATGAACAGACATGAGCGTCTGGAAGCGTTGATGGAAGACGGCGGTATCGGTGATTGCGGTAACTCGCAAAACTGCGTACAGGCATGCCCAAAAGGCATTCCACTGACAACTTCCATCGCCCACATGAACAAAGAAACAACCAAACATGCTGTGAAGAAATTCTTCTTCTCGTAATCGTTTGGGTAAAAAAAAGCGTGTAATCCGAATCTCGGGTTGCACGCTTTTTTGTACGATCGGAAAGAATAAAAATTCGAAGGATGATACTTTTCCCGACGGTGCCAGTTACCGTTCAATACTCTCTGACGGAAAAGGAAGCGACTTTCAGACTGCCTTGAAAGAGATAGAGAAATGGGTACAAAAATGGGGAAGCGCCGTGCAAGAATAAAGAAAAGCCAGCGACTCTAAAAAGAGCTGCTGGCTTTTGTTGCGATTTACGGATTTACGCATCGACCTGTGGGGTGTCATCTGCCTTCACTGGCTTGCTGATCGTAATCTTTCCGAGGAAAAACGTACAGATAGCACCGATCAGGACAAAGACCATACCGTACAGGAAGACGTGGTGCAACGACTCGACCATGGAAGACTTTAGAATCGGCAAGAGCGTATCGCGAATAGCCGCTGGAATCTGTGCCAATGTCTCCGGACTGTACATCATCGAGTAGAGACTTTGAGGATTTGTGGCAATCATGGATTCCATCTGCTGTACCATATCATGCGATTGCTCTGGGAGCTTCTCCAGATACGGAACAAGCTTGGCGTTTAAAAGACCGCTTGATTGAACATTCATCACAGCTCCGAGAATCGTCATCCCAAACGTTCCGCCAATCTGACGGAAGAATTGGCTGGACGAGGTCACGACACCCAGTTCTGATTTAGGGAACGATTCCTGTAGGGCAATGGTGATCAGTGGCATGACGAGACCCATACCAAGACCCAGCACGACCATGTAACTCATGGCACTCAGTTTTGTGGTATCGATACCCATGCCAGAGAGTAGCCAGAACCCGACGCTCATGGCGATCATACCAATCAACATTTGTGTCCGCATCCCGAGCTTATGCACCAAGCGCCCGCCGAAGATACTGGTCAGCATCATGGACAGCATCATCGGGATCATCACAGTACCCGACTCAGAAGCGCTAATTCCAACTACCCCTTGCATGAACAAGGGAACGAACATGATTGCTCCGAACATACCCACGGACATCAGAAAGCCGATCCCGGATAACAAGGAGAAGCTTTTGTTTTTAAAGAGACGTAGTGGCAGGATAGGCTCGCTAACTCTGGACTCGATGAGAATGAAGCTGGTCAAGAAGACGACAGCCGCCGCAAACAACGAGACGATTTGCCACGATCCCCATGCATAATCTTTTCCACCGAATGTGAGTCCAAGTAAAAGACTGACGACCCCGGCAATCATGGTGAACATGCCCCAGATATCAATTTTCACAGGTCCAGTCGCTTTGTAACTTTTCAAGGCAATGGAAATCAAGACAGTTGCGATGATCCCTACCGGCAGATTAATGTAGAAGACCCAACGCCAGTCGAGAGAATCGACGATCCAGCCACCGACTTGAGGGCCGACGATGGAGGAAAGTCCAAAGATGGCACCAAAAACCCCTTGCCATTTTGCCCGTTGCTCGCCGGTGAATATATCCCCGATAATAATCATCGCCATCGGCATCATGATCCCCCCGCCAATCCCTTGCAAGGCGCGGAAGAAAATCAACTGGTTCATCGTTTGGGCCATGCCGCACAGCATCGACCCTATCATGAAAATAACCAACCCCGTTACATAGACGGATTTGCGCCCGACCATGTCAGCCAGTTTCCCTGCAATCGGTACAACGGTAGTCGAAGTAAGCATATAGGCAGTGGTTAACCAAGTCATGACCCCTAAACCACCGAGCTCACCTACAATACGGGGCATCGCTGTCCCAACAATGGTTCCATCCAGCGCGGCAAAGAGCATCGCCACGAGTAATCCGACAATCAATAACCCTCGATTCTTCATTTGTTCTTCCAATTTCTATCACTCCTACTCTTGTTCAAAAAACATCTGGTTGTTTGGATGAAGGGAATGGGATAGTAACAAACGTAGCGTATGAAAAGGTAAACCTACTCCCTTTTTGGGGCGGGAGCCACCCGTGAGAGCTTTTCAAAGACATGAATCATGCTGCTCAGCTCTTCTTGTGTCAAATGGGACAAGTAATGCTTCAGGATTCCCTGTCTGTGTTTTTTCACCTGGCTCAACGTATCGCGACCGGATGCTGTGAGACTAATGTGGACAACCCGGCGATCGTGATCATCTCGGTCACGGACGACGAATTCGTGTTTATCTAATCGGTCGATCATGGCAGTGATGGCGCTTGGCTTGACCGCCATGGAATCTGCTAATTCACCGACCGTACATTTACCCTTTAGATCTAGCTGATGGAGAATGTAAAATTGGGGTCCGGTCAAGCCAAAGACTGGTTCAGACAATTGTGGACCCAAGACGCGCATGGTAGACCGTACAGCTTCCTGCAGGCGTTCCATCGCTTGGTTGGTATCGTGTTGCATAGCCTCAGCTCCTAGTCGAAGTCACACATTTTTCGTTGCGAATATTTCACGCAGCTAATAGTTAACGTGTTTAAATATATACGGAATTGATTGGCATGTCAACTACACATTTTCACTTCGGGGAATACCTTGGCGATTCCCAGTGAAAACTTAAATACAATGGAAGCTTTTCCAAAAAGGGGGCAAACGATGAGAAAACGAGTTTTCAGCTTAGGGTTGGCGTTGGTTTTGCTTCCCGCGACAACAGTGAACATTTCTCAGGTAAGAGCAGATTCCGAGGTTGATTCCTCTGCTTTTTACAATCAGGTTATGCAAGATTTACGAGGGACGGAGTGGCAGTCCTATACAGGAAGGTTGTCTGTCGCGATACAAAATGAGGTGCGGGCTTCTGCTGATGAGTGGTCACGTGCTAGTGATTCGTTTCTAGGGGAACAGGTGTCGTCAGCCTCGACTTCGACGCTGGATATGATCGAGGCTCCCAAAGCGTGGGAGGAGATTGGCGTGAAAGGCGAGGGCATGCTAGTTTCCGTAGTGGATACCGGGGTGAATCCAAAACATCCGGATATGCCTGCACCAAAGGAGAAGCGATTGGCTCAGCAAAAATCAGGCTCCACGCAAAAAGTGATTCCGGGCTTTAACTGGGCCGACCGCAATCAAGTAACCGTAGATGTAGGAGAGTCTCAGCATGGCGTGCATGTCTCGGGGATCATTGCAGCCAATGGAAAAATGAAAGGTGTTGCGCCAGAGGCACAAATCATGAGCCAAAAGGTCTTCTCGAACTATCAGGGAGAAGTACCTGGTCTAAGCGAGTCAATCTTGTTTGCGATTAACGATTCCGTCACCAAAAAAGCGGATGTCATTAATTTGAGCCTCGGCTCCTCAGCAGGATACGTGGACGAGTCGAATACGGAGCAGTATGCTGTCAAACGGGCGGTGGACAACGGTGTTATTGTGGTAGCCGCTGCGGGAAACGATGCTTACTTCGGTAGTAACAAGGTACGGGAGAAGAACCCCGATGTGTCCATGATTGGTTCTCCCGGTCTGACGCCAGATGCACTATCCGTAGCTTCCGTCAATGCGACGACACTGGCGGGTTACAGCTTTGGAGTGCAAGGCGTATCGGGGCTAGAGCGTGTCGTTTACCTGCACGGACATGTAGGGAGCGGTGCGGCGATTACACCAGTCTCTGAGTTGTTAAAGCCTTATCAGCTGGTTTATATGGGCAAAGGGAAGAAAGAGGACTACAATGTTTCCGTCAAAGGGAAGGTCGTGCTGTTGGAGCGAGGGGACATCTCGTTTGATGATAAGCTGCGACTCGCCAAGGAAGCCGGGGCTGTTGGAGCAGTCATCTACAATAATGAGACAGGTCCACTCCTGATCAGTGCGGAGCATTTGAAGCAGATTCCTGCTGTTTCTATTTTAAAGCAGATGGGCGAGCAGCTAGCCCAGGCTTTGAAAAAAGGAAAGAAAGTGACGATTACCTTTGATGGACAGTATGGGCAAAATCCTATGCCGTACCCGGATGGAGGAACGATGTCCGCGTTTTCCTCCTGGGGTCCGACGCCTGATCTGCAATTCAAGCCTGAGATTGCAGCTCCAGGCGGCGGCATTTTATCAACCGTTCGCGAGTCTGAGTATGCCGTGAAAAGCGGAACCTCCATGGCTACTCCACACGTGGCTGGAGGCATGGCCCTCTTAAAAGAGGCGTATCAAAAGCAAGGACGTGGACTGCAAGGCAGGGTGCTGGTCGAGACATTGAAGGCAGCAGCCATGAACACAGCGGAGCCTATCATTGACCCGCAGCAGGCTGTCTCGGTACTTGCTGAAAAAGCAAAGAAAAAAATGCCGTATAGCCCTCGTGTGCAAGGGGCTGGACTGATGCAGATTGTAAAAGCCATCCAGACGCCTGTCATCGTCGTAGATCGCAAGGGTAAAGCAGGTGTCTCACTTGGAGAGGTCGGAGAGAAAACCGAGTTTTCCTTGTTCGTGGACAACAAATTTGGGAAAAAACCCATTACGTATACGGTTCAGGACGAGTTTGGCGTGCTGACAGACTTGCGCAGAAATGGTGTGAACCTGCTGACAGAGACGAACATCGAGGGTGCCGGGCTGCAGTTTTCCAAGCAACAGGTCACGGTTGCTCCTGGAACCAAGGCAGAGGTAAAGGTGACACTAACCATCCCGAAGGAAGCCCAACGAAATCAATTTGTGGAGGGTTTCATCGCCTTCCAGCCTGATGAAAAAGAGCTTCCGAAGCTGCGTGTTCCTTATTACGGTTTTTATGGCGAATGGGATGAACCACGTGTGATGGATGAGCCGATGTGGGACGCAGGCAGTCAGGAAAAGCGTACGGGTATCAAAACGACCTGGTTCCACGACAAGCAAAATGACAAGTGGAAATACCGGGATTATCTCGGTGTAACAGGCGTAGGAGAAGACGGAACGGTTCAGATCGATCCGACCAAGATCGCCTTTTCCCCGAACGGAGATGGACACTTTGATACGGCAGCACCTTCCATTACGTTTCTGCGTAATGCCCGTCAGGTTGTCGTGGACGTCACCGATTCATCAGGCAAGCTGATCCGTTCTTTGACGCGAGTGGATCGAATCAGCAAATTCGATCAGTCCAAGCTAGGGACACCCTACTATTACACGGAACGGGAAGAATGGAGCTGGGATGGCAAAGCCTTTTCGTCCGAAAAAGGCATCTATGAAAAAGTTCCCGATGGCGCCTATCAATTTGTCATCAAGGCAAAAATTGATGGAAGAAACACCAACTGGCAAACACTTATCCTGCCGATTCGCGTAGATACCAAGCCGCCGGTGATATCCGCTTCACTATCCGGCAATCGTGTGCAATGGAGCAGTCGGGACAAGGACGTCCAAGGCTACGTGCTCTATGTGAATGGTAAAAAAGCAGGTGGACCTTACTCGAGCAACGTGTCCAGCACGATCATCAACCAGCCTGAAAAGCGGATGAGCGTCGTTGCCTATGACTTTGCCGGGAATATCAGTGTGGTGGACATTAACGGAAAAAGTGACACCGTCCCGCCATTCGTGGAATTCCCAGACGATCTATTCACCTACGTGAAAATATCCAAACAACCAGATATTGCGATCCGTGGGAAGGTCACAGGTGAAGATCTGCTCGATCGGGTGCGGTTGTCGATCAATAAAGCCCCGGTGAAGGTAGAGGCAGATGGAGCGTTCGAGACCATTTTGCATCTTCCGGAAGGGCTCAATTACGTCAATTACAGCGTACAGGATATGTACGGAAACACACGTCAGTTTACACAACGAGTGATTGTAGACACGACGGTGCCGCTCCTGCAGTTCCAAAACGACGGGACGGAAGATGTCTTGTTTGACGCCAACACCAAGCATGTGATGGTCCCCATCCGGTTTATGTATCGGGATCAGACATACAAAGGTCAAGTAGGCTTAAATGGGCAAATTGTCTCCAGCTTTGAAGAAGATCAGCTGGAAAAGCCGGTCCAAAAGAATTTGACACAGACGCTGGCACTCAAACAAGGGGAAAACCGAATCCTGATCGAGGCCAAGGACGGTGCTGGAAATCAAAATGCGCTCGTCGTATACGGTTATGTAGACGCGATTGCGGGTTCCGTCGTCTTGCATCAAGGTGAGCAGCGCTATACGTATCAGGCAAGGGCCATACCTGCTCCTACGGTGACCCTCACAGAAAAACTAGTGGACGCCAAATCCGGTGAGTCAGTCCCGATCAGCGGAAAAGTAACGGGTACTGGAGCCATTACGCTTACCGTCTCATACGGAGAACGTAAATTTCAAGCTGATATCAACGACCGCGGAGAATTTCGGTTTGTGCTCGATCAGGTCTTGGATGGAAAACACAAACTGACGATGAATGCCGTGGATTCATTGGGCAGAGAAGCACGAGCAGAACTGAATGTGAATGGAAAAAAACGGTAATCAATACACCCGGAGTAGCGTTTTCGATTGCTACTCCGGGTGTTCACCTGTATGGAGGAAAAACTCATGTTTTATCACGGGATAAAATGGGAATATGTGTGTAGGGAGTACCCGTTGCTATCGCCGCGGCGTACAGTGAAAAGAAAAAAGCAGGAACAATTGCTGGACAGGCTGCACTTGATGCAGCAGTTTGGTTTAGAACCTATTCATTTACTGGAAGCCGATGAGACTTACCCATCGTCACGTTGCATCCAGGAATGCCTGGCGTTTGGAGATACTGTCTTTGCCTTTGAGCGCTTGAGTCTCCCTATGTGGCAGTTAAGCAGTCATGAGGTAGGGGTAGAGGTGCTGGATTTACGAACTTGTGTGTACATTTTCACAAGTGATCCTGAGGCGAAAGTCGAAGTTCTCTTTCCCGGTGTTCCTTGTTTGTGTGACCAAATTCCTACAAAGTTTTTGTGAGACTCTTGATTCTGCCAAAAATCGACATTATGATAAGGCTATTACAGAGATAATTGCCCGGGAAAGGAAGATAGCTCAGATGAAAGACCATGATTTCTTGGATCCATTTCTTGAATCAGCTTCGTCCGTGATTCAGCAAGTCTGCAATGTCGGCATATCTCGTGGAGAAATGGCTGAAAAGGATTGGGTCTATCCGGAAAACCACACGTGGATTCGAATTGGAATGACAGGCCAATTGCAGGGGACCGTCTTTTTTGGATTGCAGGAAGAGTTAGCCTTGCGCATTGTTTCCGCCATGATGGGAGGCTTTCCCGTTCAGGAAATGGATGAACTGGGGAAGAGCGCGATATCTGAATTGGGCAATATGATCTCTGGGAATGCGAGTACGATCTTGTCCAATCGTGGTGTAGCTGTCGATATTACTCCTCCGCTATTTTTGCTGCAACAGGAAATGCAGAATATTACCGGTACATCACTTTCGGCGCCACTGGATCTGCACGATATGGGTCGGATGGAAATCCAGATGGTGGTAGTGGATTAGGACGGCAGAGGCCGTCTTTTTTATTATCCAGATTATGGATGTTGTTATGAGCAAAAAAAGTCGGAAAATATTGACGATTACCTGCACCATGCATTACTGTGATACTCATCGAAAGCAAGAGAATTCATTCTATACGTGAGGCTTTCCAAGGGGGAAACTGCAATGGCTGGATATGAATTTGGCGGAACGATTCTACCTGTAAAAGAAAGAGAGAAGACAAAAGATCGTTGGCTGAAGGAGAGGCTTGAGACTATCCTGCCCGCCATTATGGACAAGCATCAATTGGATGTGTGGGTCATCGTTGGGCGCGAGTATCACGAAGATCCCATCGTGGAAACACTTTTTCCAGCAGCCGTGGACAGCTCTCGTCGGTTGACATTGTTTGCCTTCTTCCTGAATGAAGACAAGACTGTAAATCGATATGTCATACATACCAATCCCGCTTTTGATCCCTTTTATGAAAGGGTATGGAAGCAAGCTGACGAAGATCAGTGGGAATGTTTGGCCCGACTCATAGATGAAAAGAACCCGAGGCAGATCGGGGTGAACATGTCCCAGCACTACAGCTTTTGCGATGGATTGTCGCATACGTTTTATGAAAAGCTACGGGAGGTCGTGGGGCAGGAATACGCAACAAGAGTAGTGAGTGCTGAAAAGGTAGCACTCGATTGGCTCGAAATTCGCAGCCCGGAAGAATTGGCCGCCTACCCTGCGGTCGCGGAGACTGCGAGGGGACTAGCTCAGGAAGCGTTGTCCAACAAGGTGATTCATCCGGGAATTACGACTACGACGGATGTTGTAGACTGGATTCGCCAGCGAGTCAACGATTTGGGAGTTCAGACCTCCTTTTATCCTACCGTTGATGTAGTCAGAAAAGGGGGAGATAGGCTGGAGGGAGTCGTTATTTTGCCTGGGGATGTCGTGCACATTGACTTTGGGATTCACTACTTGGGACTGGCAACGGATACACAACAGCTTGCATACGTGCTGCATGCCGGTGAGGAGGAAGCTCCCGAAGGCTTACTGGCTGCGATGCGGACAGCTATCCGAATGGAAGAGATCATCGCGGAAAATTTCGTAGAAGGACGGACGGGCAACGATATTTTTCAGAAAAGCGTGAAGCAGGCAAACCAGGAAGGCATTCAAGCCATGATCTATTCGCATCCACTAGGAAACCATTGTCATGCAGCGGGACCACTCATTGGCATGTACGACAAGCAGCAGGAGATACCGATCAGAGGTGAATTGGCCCTGCAAAACAACACCTGCTACGCCATGGAATTCAACATTCGTCAGTACATCCCTGAATGGGATCAGGAAATACCGGTTTATTTGGAAGAGCCGATTTCGTTTATCGCAAACAAGGTGCAGTATCTTGCAAAAAGCCAAATGGAATACTACTTGATTCGTTGAATCGATCATGTGAGAGACAGCTCCCGACTGGATTGGAGCTGCCTCTTTCTATGATCGTTATTCACCGCTAGTGAAGGTATCCAGAACTTTTAAATAATGTGGATTATACATAATGCCGAGGATATTACCAAAAGGGTCGATTACGGAAGCAGTGATGAACCCCTGTCCACGGTCAATGGGTGCGTCAAGCAGGGTAGCTCCCATGGAAAGTAACTTCTCAAAAGTTGCTTCCACATGGTCAACATGCCAATAGACGACAGCTCCACCAGTGCCAGCTGTTAAACCATCGGGCGCATAGCGGCTATCGATGATACCGAGCTCATGCTGGTAGTCGCCAAGGCGAAACTCGACGTATCCTAGGCGTTCAAAATAAGGAGCGAAGCCTAACAGCTCACTATACCATTTCGTAGCTGCTATCAAATCAGTTGCCCAAAAGCTGATAGTAGTGAGTCCTCGTAAAGTATTTGTCTGGCTCATCATCAATTACCTCCTAAATGGATGCTGTTCTAACTATTATGGTAATCTTTGACTACTGACAAAGGCTGTCAGTGGAGATGTTATCTGAAATATAAAAAAACATAAAATATTTTTGATTGTCTGGATGATTTTTTTTAGATAGTGTATTGTTGGAAATAGCAAGGGGGTATGAATGCTTGTCATATGTGAAACAACTGCTAGGAATGTTTTTCCTGGTCATCGCCGTCTGTGGCGGGCCGTTCATGCTGTATACAGTAAAGGAAGAAATCGTGTTTGCTCCGGAGAATGTAGTGGTGCGCACGGTATACCTGATCCAGCAAATAGCAGGGGGATCCCTGGGAACCTATTATTTAGGGGAGAATGAGAGAAGTATTGCAGAAGATATTTTTCCATTTGCTCTGAGTACGTTTGAGCTGCTATTTTCCAGTGTGTTGATTGCGGTGGTCGTGAGCCTCGTGTTTGGATTGTTCTTGCAACGCTTTGGGATGGTTCGCCATATCCAAAAAGGATTGGATCTGGTGGCTACGATTCCTGATTTTATTCTGATTTTTGTGTCGATTCTAGCGGCGATCGGATTTTACAAGCTGACCAATATCCGCATCATTACCTTGTCACCGACGAGCGACGCAGATAACAACTGGTTCCCGATGACGCTCTTGGCGATAGGTCCCACGATCTTTCTCATGAAAGTAATCAGTCTGAAATATACCCAGATTGGCGGAGAGGATTATATCAAGACAGCGCTGGCGAAAGGAATGGGAATCTGGCATGTGCTGATCCATCATGTGTACAAGAACATCAAGCCATTTTTACTGGCTGACTTGAAAAAAACGATCGCGATCACCGTCGCCAACCTGTTTATCGTCGAGTATTTACTCAATGTGGTCGGTCTGACGCGGTTTATTTTTAGTAAGAGCGGGGCGTATCAATTCAATGCAGCCGTCATGGGGTTATTAGGAATTATTTTATTGTCCATTCTCGTCTATCTCTTGATCCGTGTGATTTTGTACTTGTTTGAACGCGCGGTTGTTTATAAATAGTCGTTACTTTTATTGCCACGAGTGAGGTTGTTCTATGCGTAAACGAATGAATTGGTCATTATGGATCGGCGCTGTTCTGGTGCTGATCCTGGTCATCGTCGGAGTGATCGGACCTTATGTGGCTCCGTACGAGCTCGACTTCCAAGAAAAGCTGCGTAACGAGGTGGTCAACGGCAAGACGGTGATCATTTCCCCGCCGCTGCCACCGTCCAATGAGCACGTATTTGGTACGGACAAGTGGGGCTACGACATGCTGACCCTGCTGTTGCACGGAGCTCCTTACACTGTCTTCGTGACGTTGGCTGTTGCTCTCATCCGATTGGTCATTGGCACCGGAATTGGGTTGTATATTGGTGTACAGGACAAGCCTCAGCGCTGGTGGATGGCCATCGAAAATGCCTGGAGCTATATGCCGATTTTCATCCCCGTATATTTTCTCATCAAAGGGGTGAGCATCAACCCGCTCATGCCCACATCGACGCTGGTCGCACTGTTTATCGGTGTAGTCGCTGTGTTGGGTGCACCGAGTGTCGCTTCGTCTATTCGACAAAAGACCGAGCAGATCAAGGAAACTCAGTATGTACTGGCAGCGACATCACTTGGAGCGGGGCGTGAGCAGATTATTTTCCGGCACATTTTACCCCATTTAAAAGAGCAGCTCATCATCATCCTGGTGACGGAGATGGTCGCGATCATGACGTTGATGGGGCTTTTAGGAATGTTTGATCTGTTCGTCGGTGGCACAAAAATGACGACGGACCCAGTTTTGTACCACTCCATCACGCATGAGTGGGCTGGATTACTTGGATCCTATCGAGGATTTGTATACAGCAACTACACGTGGATCTTTCTCACGCCTTTGATGGCATTTGTCTGGGCAATCGGCTCCTTTACGCTATTGGCAAAAGGACTCCGGGAAAAATTCGAGCAGACTTACCATCGCACGCCATTTATCTAGAAGCAAAGCCCTGGATCATACTGGATCCGGGGTTTTTTCTGTGTGAGGAGCGTTAAACGAGGTTGAAAAGAAGTGAAAAAGAACGGGAGCAGTACAGGTGTCAGCTGAATAGACTGAAGTGTCGGGGGCGGTGTTGGCCTTGGGTTCCGACGCCAGCTTCCTTTTACACTGGCGGCCATCGTCGTCCTGGCGTGCAACGAGTTCGCGGCGCCTGCCGAACTTTACCGAAAAATGAAATCGCACGAATCTTAGGCTCGAAACATGGTTCTCGAAAATGAGACAGCAGAGATGTAGGTGTTCGGAACCCATTGCCCATTTTTTGAATAGGATGTATGGCAAAAGCCTAAAATCCTTGAAATTCCGGCACCATCACCCACCCCCCATCATAGGATAAGGTGACTCTGTAATCCCTCAACCTTGTTCCTGTAGAGCCCACAAGGAGGGGTGGCACGATTGAAGGGTAGCGACCAAACCAAGCCGTTGTTAACGAATCGCGAAAGAGAAGTGTTTGAACTCTTGGTCCAAGATAAGACAACCAAAGAGATTGCCGGACAACTCTTCATCAGCGAAAAGACTGTACGCAATCACATTAGCAATGTTATGCAAAAATTAGGTGTCAAAGGTCGATCTCAGGCAGTAGTCGAACTTGTTCGACTTGGTGAACTAGAGATTTGAACCCAGTCCACCCAGCCTCCCTTTTCTTCCCATGGTCGGAAGGGAGGTTTTTTTATTTTCTGGGTGCGGCTTACATTAAACCTGATGAACATGCTCATGCAAAGGAATGGAGTAAATTTGCACAAGTGTGCGAACATAAAAAGAGTGCCATCCCCATACATAATGCGTGAAGATCTCAGTAGTTTGTACCTTAACGTATAAACAAAAAGTGAGAGTAATCCCAAAACGAAGAGATAGAAGACTATCAAAACGATGTAGAAATGAATGGCGACACGATTAAAATCATTTGCCAGTTTCGCTGAGCCAGTTGTGAGCATTGCGCCTGACAGGGGGTCTTGTCTTACATTTATAAAAGCGTCACCGGCGATAAGGGCACGTTCTTCTTCTCGAAAAAAGAAACATGGCCAGGGGGGTGTCTAGGAACCATTCGCCTGCAGCATTGATGAAACAGACGTTCACCACTTGAATACATAAGCAGTACAGATCTGGTGTGACGTTCTGTCCAAGACCGCTTGTGACCGATCCCGTATGGCACAAACATCATTCTTCCTAGATGGTCACTCTAGTAGCAGAATCTTGGAAATAGCTCCCTTGTTTAGAACACGATCCTTTCACCTATTGACACATCATCCGGAGGAGTTTATATTTTGACTGACAAGAAAGTCAATCAAAAATCGAGCGGGAGGGGAATGACTCGTGCCTCGCACGAAAGAGCAGAACGAAGAGATACGTCTTCGGCGAAAAGAAGAAATTATGAAGGGCGCTCTGAGCGTTTATGTGGAAAATGGTTACGCCGCGGCAGATATCGGGGATGTTGCTGAACGTGCCGGGGTAGCTAGAGGGCTGGTGTATTACTACTACAAAGATAAGCGATCGCTGTTTCGAGATCTGTTTATGCATATGTTTCAGTTGTCCAACTTACACACCCGCAAGCATTTTTCACAGGAAGGAACAGCGGTAGAGCTGTGTGCGAAATTTGCTACCGTCATGTATCAAAATCTATTCGAGAACTCCGAGCACGTCCTATTTTTTTTCCGAATGCGCCTAGATCTGCAAGAGTTGTTCACAAAAGAAGAATTGCACAACCTCTTGTGGCGTGATAACAATTTGCAGGTCGTAGTGGAGACGCTCCAAAAAGGAATGGAGGCAGGGCAAATCCGGCTTATGTCCCCTGAGTTGCTGACGGAACAATATTGGGGTGCTATTATGCACGGGATGGGCTTCTTGAAAAGGAAAAGGGAAGCGTTGCTCAAACAAGGTAAAACCATGGAAGAGGCCGAGCAGCTTCTCAAGCCTGAAGTAGAAGACGCGACGAGAACCTGCGCCGCGATAATCAGTCTGAATGTACCATCATAGTTCAATCCATACCGGAGGGTGGTTCTTTTGCTAAAATTACTGCGTTTCTTGCGGCCTTACCGGTATATGGTCGTGATGACCATGGTATTTGTGCTGCTTCAATCGATTGCGAATCTGTATTTGCCGACGTTGATGTCCGACATCGTCAACGAAGGGATCGTCAAAGAGAACACAGGCTATATATGGAAAATCGGTGGGCTGATGCTGCTAGTATCTGCAGTAGGGGCAGCGTTATCTGTCGCCGCCAGCTATTTGTCCTCCCGAGCCGCTTCTGGTTTTGGGATGAGACTTCGCAGCAGCGTATTTAGCCACATTGAAAAATTCTCTCTTCAGGAATTCGACAAGCTGGGTACGGCATCGCTGATTACCCGGACGACAAATGATATTACGCAAGTCCAACAAGTGTTGAACATGATGTTGCGGATGATGGTCATGGCGCCAATGATGTGTATCGGTGGGATTATTATGGCCTTGTCCAAGGATACTCATCTGTCTCTCGTCATCATTGTGGCAATCCCGATCCTGGCTTTGGCGATTTTCTGGATTGGGTCCAAAGGAATTCCGTATTTCAAAGCGATGCAGACCAAGATCGATAGGCTGAACCTGGTTCTGCGTGAATATTTGACGGGAATTCGCGTCGTCCGTGCTTTTAATCGGACGGAACATGAGCAGGACCGTTTCAATCAGGCGAACGAAGACTTGACTGAGACGGCAATCAAAGCCAATCAAATTATGGCAGGTATGATGCCGATCATGATGTTGATGATGAACGTGACTTCGATTGCCATCATTTGGTTCGGTGGCTTGCGCATCAGTACAGGTCACATGCAGGTCGGCGATTTAATGGCGTTTTTGCAATATGCGATGCAAATTCTTTTCTCGCTCATGATGGCTTCTATGATGTTCAGCATGGTCCCGAGGGCTTCCGCATCTGCGGTCAGGATTCATGAAGTGCTCGCGACTGATCCAGTGATTCTCGACAGTGAAAAGGCTGGAGCAACAGAAGCAGACACTTGGGGACAAGTGACATTTGATCAGGTGACGTTCCGCTATCCAGGTGCAGAGAAGCCTGCTCTGTCTTCCATTTCGTTTACAGCTATGCCGGGTCAAGTAACGGCAATCATCGGGGGGACTGGCTCCGGTAAATCGACGCTTGTCAGTCTGATCCCGCGTTTCTATGATATCGAGAGTGGAAGTGTCCGCATAGGAAATACGGATGTGCGGGATATGTCCCAAAGTACGCTTCGCTCTAAAATCGGGTTCGTACCACAAAAGGCGCTGCTCTTTACGGGAACGATCGCGGACAACATTCGTTATGGAAAAGAAGAGGCGACCGATGAGGAAGTCAACCATGCTGCGCAGGTCGCACAGGCTTCGGATTTTATCGCTGGCATGAAGGATGGGATCCATACCGTTCTTGCGCAAGGTGGGGCGAACCTGTCTGGGGGACAAAAACAACGATTGTCTATCGCTCGAGCCCTAGTGCGTAAGCCAGATGTGTACGTATTCGACGATAGCTTTTCCGCCCTTGATTTCAAGACAGATGCCAAGCTGCGTGCTGCGTTGAAACATGAAACGGGGGAAGCGACGGTCATAATTGTCGCTCAGCGGGTGAATACAGTCATGGATGCTGATCAGATTGTCGTGCTGGAGGAAGGCGAAGTCGCAGGTATCGGTACTCACCAGGAATTGCTCGCGAACAGTCGTATATACAAGGAAATTGTGAAATCCCAGCTGACGGAGGAGGAAATCGCATGAGTGAAGAACAACGGCGCACACCTCCCGGACCTCCAGGAGCGGGACCAGGACCAGGAGCGCAGAGACCGATGGGATTTGGTGGACCAGGGATGCTGACCATGCCTGGCCAAAAAGCAAAAAACTTTAAGGGAACACTGCGTCGCCTGCTCGGCTATCTAAAGCCATTTCGGCTGAAGCTGGTGGTCGTGTTTTTGACAGCTGCGCTTAGCACGGTCTTTAGCATTCTCAGCCCAAAATTGCTCGGGAATGCAACAACGACCATTTTCGAAGGCTTTATGGGAAAAGTAAAAGGAGTGCCAGGGGCGACATTTGATTTTTCTGCTGTGTGGCAAATCGTTTTGACCTTGATCGTACTCTATCTCTTTTCGTCGCTATTTGCGTACATTCAACAGTACCTCATGGCGGGAGTGGCGCAGAAGATTGTTTATGCGCTGCGAAAAGAAGTGAATGAAAAGCTGGCAAGATTACCACTAAAATACTTTGATGGGCGTACCCACGGAGAAGTCATGAGTCGGGTAGTCAATGATGTGGATACGATCAGTGGGACGTTGCAGCAAAGCCTGACCCAGATGATTACCTCTGTCATAACACTGATCGGTGTGATCATCATGATGCTGACCATAAGCCCACTCATGACTCTCATCGTGATAGTTACCCTTCCACTCAGCTTTGTGGTCATCAAGCAGGTGGCCTCTCGTTCCATGCCCCATTTCAAAGGACAGCAGCAGGCTCTCGGAGCGTTAAACGGCCACGTCGAAGAAATGTACACAGGGCATAAAATTGTCAAAGCGTTTGGTCGTGAAAAAAGAGCGATTGAAAAATTCGATTCGATCAACGAGCGCTTGTACGAGTCCGGCTGGAAGGCTCAATTTATCGCCGGAATCATGATGCCGCTTATGATGTTCGTGGGGAATATCGGTTACGTGCTCGTCTGTGTAGTCGGCGGGATCCTTGTGACGCGTGGTAGTATTTCCATCGGGGACGTGCAGGCATTTATCCAGTACGCCCAACAATTTTCACAACCGATTACGCAAACGGCCAACATTGCGAACATCATTCAATCCACGCTTGTTTCTGCGGAGCGGATTTTCGAAATTCTCGATGAACCAGAGGAATTGGAGGATACCGTCTCCCCTGTTGCTTCTTCTGGCCAAGAAGGACATGTGAAATTTGAAAATGTCTCCTTTGGCTACAAAGAGAGTGAACCGCTCATCCGAAATATGAACATCGATGTTAGTCCAGGCATGACTGTGGCCATTGTCGGTCCGACTGGGGCTGGCAAGACGACGCTCGTCAACCTGCTCATGCGATTCTATGAGATCGGAGACGGACGGATCACGATCGATGGACAGGATATCCGCAGCCTGCCGCGTGGGGAGCTGAGAAGCAAGTTCGGGATGGTGCTGCAAGATACGTGGCTGTTCAATGGCACGATCAAGGAGAATATCGCCTACGGTCGGGCAGGAGCGAGTGAAGCGGAGATCGCGCAAGCAGCTCGAGCAGCACATGCTGACCATTTCGTGCGCACACTGCCGGAAGGGTACGAGACGGTACTCAACGAAGAGGCGTCGAATATTTCACAGGGGCAGAAGCAGCTATTGACCATTGCTAGAGCTTTTCTAGCTGATCCTTCCATCCTGATTCTTGACGAGGCGACGAGCAGCGTCGACACTCGGACAGAAGTGCTGATCCAAAAAGCGATGGCAGGTCTGATGGAGGGTAGAACGAGCTTTGTCATCGCGCACCGACTCTCGACGATTCGCGACGCTGATTTGATTCTCGTTATGAATGAAGGAACCGTCATCGAGCAAGGAAATCATGAAGAGCTGCTCGAAAAGGGCGGATTCTACGCAGACTTGTATAATAGCCAGTTTGCGCAAAGCAACATCCAGCAGGTTGGCTAAAAGAAAATGAACCGATTCAGCAAAAAAACCACCCTGAGTAAAAGGTGGTTTTTTTGCTGGATATCAAATTTGAGAACGATAAGCAGCAGCAAGCCCTCGCTAACATAACGAGGGCTTGTAGTATGAATTAGTTCGTATCAGTAGCAGTTTCTGCGTCTGTATCATCGGTAGAGGCAGAATCCTGGTCTTCTTCATTTGTTTCGTCTGACACCTGTAAGTCGTCAATGATGACGATCTTTCCTTCTTCTTGCCAATCTACGTTGGCTTTAAATTGTTCACTGATAAAACGAAGAGGTAGGAATGCACGACCATTTTTCAGAACGGGTGCGATATCCAGTGTAATAGTCTTTCCATCCACGGTTGCTTCTTTTTTATCCAAATAAAGCGTGATGGACTGTTCGCCACGTGTAATGATGACAGTACGTGTATCAGCATCCCATTTCACGTCTGCCTTCAGAGCGGAGCTAATGGCTCTTACAGGTACCAAAGCTCTTCCATCTTTTACGAAAGGTGCTACATCGGTTTGAACCAGTTGGCCGTCAACAAAGGCTTTCACTTCTGTTTCTCCCGTCGATTCTAGGAGTTCGCCAAGTTTTTTGAAAGGTGTGTGATCTCCTTCTAGATGCGTATGTACGTTGTTTGTGCATGTTATTGAGGGGGAGGTAGAGGGAAAAGTTGCTTATTGTGATGCCATTAATACTCACAAACCTCCGATCGATTTCCATCGCGATCATAGAAAGCAAAGTACTTGGCTCCATATTCGCTGATTTCTTCGACCTTAACGCCATGAGAGACTAAATGGTCGTATGCTGCCTCTGCACCAGGTACATAAAAATTGAATGCGCAATGTCTGGGCAAATACTCATTTTCATCGTTCGTCAGAAACAACGTGATCGACGTATCGGAAAAAGTGACACTCTGATATTCGCCCTTTTCACTTCGCCATCCCGGAGAGCCTCCTAGTACAGTGACATACCAATCCAGGGCTTGTTCGATATTGCGGGTAGGGACAAAAACGGTATCAATGCGCTTAAAAAGGTTTGACATGGGACACGCTCCTTTTTATTCGTTGAGAAGTAGAAATGTGGCTTTCAATTGCCCTTATGACCTTCCAATCAAAATGTGTTCTTCCACCTCTGTTCCACGGGCGTCAGAAAACCCCTTGTCCTCGCCTTTTTTGAATTAACCAATTTTACGTTTCTTGCATATGGAAGTTTCTGTTAAAGTTAAATAAATCCGTAGCAACGACAAAGGATGCATAGAAAGATGAGGGAAGCTTACATGAATCTGAAGACTTTGACCGAAGCAGAGTCAAACGAAATCATCACTTGGAAATACCCTGAACCATACTCCTTCTATCATTTTGAAGACAATGAGGAAGTAAAGCAGGAGCTGCTGGATGGAACGTACTTTTCTGTGCGTGACGTCACAGGTCAACTCATTGGGTTCTTTTGCTTTGGAAAGAATGCACAGGTGCCAGTGGGAAGAGAGACAGGTCTATACGAAGGCGAAAATGTGTGGGACCTTGGGCTTGGGATGAAACCGGAGCTAACAGGTCAAGGGTTCGGGCAGACCTTTCTAAACTGGGGGATTGACTTTGCGCTGCAGCATTACTCACCGAGTCAATTGCGACTGAGTGTAGCAGCATTTAACCAAAGAGCGATCAGGCTATATTCGAAGGTTGGCTTTCGGGAAGTAGGGTCCTTTCATAACAAGGATGTTTTGTTTCTCGTGATGACAATGGACGTATAGGTTTATAGAAGTTGGGATGAACTCAGGTCACCAACTTGAACACGAGAATAAGACCGCCTACGAATACACATGCACAAACAAAGTATGCAAACCAACGAATCGGCTTCTTTTCTTTCTTGAGCATTTTTGTGTGGAGAGCTTTCATTCATGGAGAGGTTCTCCCCTTTCCGAAAAGTGTGTCCCTTCTACATACGAATGGGAAAGGAATTCGTTTCCAATGCCTCTATTATTGGCCTTTCGACTCATAGGGTTTTCCCCTTCTCTTCATGTATGATGGTGACATGGTACCATTTGGCAGGATAATCGGGTCGAATGGAGGAGAAAGAGGAGGGTAAGGGGTCACCGTATGGGCAAGAAAAACAAAAACAAAATCACTCTGAGCGTCATCGCTCTTGTCGTGCTGGTTGTTGTAGCGGGTCTAGTCGGGAGTCGACTATTCGGAGGAGTTTCCGTCGCAGAAGGCTATTGGTACGAAGAAGAGAATCGAATCATTTTTGCCAAAGTAACACCGGACTCTGACCAGACAAAGGTGGAGGTCATCGACACGTATGTAGAGACACAGGATAGTGTTCCCGCCATCAAAACCGATACGCACACGTATACGGGAAGTATGGATGGAGACAAGCTGGCGTTAAAGCCGCAGTCCGGAGAGGGCGTAAACGCCACCGTCAGTGCGAAAGAGCTGGTATTCCTGAGCCCTTTAAAAGACGGAGGACAAGCTCCGCCAAAGCTCGTAGCTACTCAGCCCGCACTCTATCAGAAGCAATTGGAAACGATGACGAAGCGGATCAATGAACTGGCAGAGGTGAAGAAAAAAGAGGTCGCAGAGAAACGAGCAAAGGAAGAAGCGAGAGTCCAATTTGCCCAGAAGGTGGAAAAGACGGGCAGGCTGGAAGCAGACCTCGTAGAAAATGCGCAATATTTGACAGACTTGCAGTTCTCAGACGAAGCTTCTGTGTACCAGGACCACGTGACCGAACTGCAGGGACTTTTGGATGAAATCAAAC
This sequence comes from Brevibacillus choshinensis, assembly GCF_001420695.1. Classification (NCBI taxonomy): domain Bacteria; kingdom Bacillati; phylum Bacillota; class Bacilli; order Caryophanales; family Paenibacillaceae; genus Brevibacillus; species Brevibacillus choshinensis. The sequence continues at coordinate 536,513 of NZ_LJJB01000007.1, forward strand.
TGTACGCGGGGCAGCCGGCGTTGCAAAAAACCGAGTATGAGGTCATGAAGGAAACGGTGGGAGCCATGAAGGTCCTCGTAGTTGGCATGCAGTCGATGGACGCAAGTGTCAAAGACAAGAAAAAGCGTATGACGGATATTATGAGCGTCCTAGAAACGGATGTGGCAGATACAAAAACGACCTGGGAGGAAATCAAGGGAAGTGTTCCTAATCCCGATGATCGCCAAAAGTCGTTTAATGCCGCAGTGAAGACAGCTACAGAAGCGATGGAGCAGGCAAAGCAACGCATGACAGCGATAGACAATGAAAAGGCGGCTGCTACACAAAAGGCGTCGAAGCTGTATGGAGATGCGAACGCTCTCCTGAGCAAGGTAGCGCCGAAATAAAGCAAGCTTTGTCCCTCTTTCTCACTGTTGTTGGTAGAGAAGGAGGGTTTTTCATTGCAGCGATATAGGGTTTTCATATCGACTTACTTGTATTATTCTTAAGAGAGAATATATCGTCTCAACCAGTGTCTTCGTAGGAGGTTCATAATGAGCGTCTATCAAAATATAACCGAGTTGATCGGAAATACCCCTCTCGTACGAATCAATCGGATCGTTCCGGCTGGAGCGGCAGAGGTATATGTGAAGCTGGAGAAGCTGAATCCATCCGGTAGTGTAAAAGACCGGGCAGCCTACAATCTGATTTTGAAGGCGGAACAGGCCGGATTGATCGAGCCAGGAGATACGATTATCGAGCCGACGAGTGGAAATACAGGCATCGGACTTGCGATGAACGCTGCGGCCAAAGGCTATAAAGCGATCCTCGTCATGCCGGACAACATGTCCAAGGAACGAATCAACCTGTTGAAAGCGTACGGGGCACAGGTTGTGCTGACCCCGAGCGAATTGCGGATGCCGGGAGCGATCGCGAAAGCGGAAGAGCTGCAAAAAGAAATCCCACGCAGCTTCATTCCCCAGCAATTTGAGAACAAGGCTAATCCCGATATTCATCGAGTGACGACAGCAAAGGAGATCTATGAGCAGCTGGATGGGCAGCTGGACTCTTTCGTAGCGACAGCGGGAACGGGAGGCACGATTACGGGAACCGGAGAGGCTTTGCGCGAAAAGCTACCGGATCTGTATATCACCGTAGTGGAACCAAAAGGCTCTCCTGTCTTGTCCGGAGGCAAACCAGGTCCGCACAAGCTGGTCGGCACCAGCCCTGGCTTCGTCCCGAAAATTCTCAACACCAGCATTTACAACGAGATCATGCAAATTGCCGATGAGGATGCGTTGCAGACAATGAAGCTTCTTGGTGCTAAAGAAGGCATTCTGGTAGGTCCGTCCTCAGGTGCATCCGTCTTTGCAGCTATTGAGGTGGCGAAGCGACTCGGTGAGGGTAAACGAGTCGTGTGTATCGCACCGGATTCGGGAGAGCGATACTTGAGTATGAATTTCTTCTAGTCAAAATATAAAGCGGGCAGGGAGCGATCAGCTCTTCTGCCCGTTTTTTCATACATATTAGTATGGTTTATGATTGTGCCACGACCGCTTCCTGATTGCGCTCCTGATACGCGAGCAGGGCACCGATAAACAATTGGCCCGTCTGCAGCATAGAACGCTCATCCACATCGAACTTCGGATGGTGGTGAGGATACGTCGCCTGGATGTCAGGATTGCGTCCGCCTACCATAAAGAAGGTAGCGGGGCGTTCTTGGGCAAAGTACGCAAAGTCTTCGCCGCCCATACCTGGAGGCATGTTGTAGACTCCTTCTTCGCCGAACAGTTTTTTCGCCTCAGCTACTACATGAGATGTTTCTGTTGGGTCATTATACGTCGCAGGATAGCCACGCTGGTATTTGATCTCGCAACGGGCTCCGACTGCCTGGCAATTGGCTTCGACGATACGGATGAGAGAGGCTTCGACAGCGTCACGCACTTGTTCATCGTACGTACGGACCGTGCCTTTTAGACGAACCTGATCCGGAATGACGTTGAAGGCTTCACCGCCGCCGATGAAGGAGCAGACAGAGAGGACGACTTGCTTCAGCGGGTCAACTTGGCGACTGGCCACTTGCTGCAGATTCATGACGACCTGGCTGCCGAGAACGATCGGGTCGATCGACGTATGCGGGTAAGCTCCATGGCCGCCTTTTCCGTACAGGATGATCTCAAATCCGTCGGCGGCAGCTGTCACATGACCAGTACCGATTCCTACTTGTCCGACAGGGAGATCAGAGGCGACGTGTGCACCGTATACGACATCGACGCCTTCGAGGCAACCGGCTTCGACCATCGCTTTGGCCCCACCTGGAGGGAGTTCTTCTGCAAACTGATGCAGGAACACGACGTTTCCTGGCAGCTCGTCACGAATTTCGCTCAGAACCTGCGCCACGCCCAGCAAACCAGAAGTGTGAATGTCGTGTCCGCACGCGTGCATGACACCAGGGATGCGGGACTTGTACTCTACCTCTTTTTCATCCTGGATGGGCAGGGCGTCAAAATCGGCACGAAGCGCGACTGTTTTCCCTGGCTTGCCGCCGCGAAGCAATCCTACGACACCCATGCCACCTACGCCGGTCTGTACCTCAATGCCGAACGATGCCAGCTTGTCAGCCACTTTTTTCGCCGTGTTTTCCTCTTGGAAAGAAAGCTCCGGGTACATGTGTAAATCACGTCTGAATTGGACTAGCTCCGGATAAATCTCCTGCAATCGGGCAAAAAGCTTTTCACGCACGCTACCCACTCCTTTTGGCAGAAAAAGATTTATGTAACCTCTTCATTATAAAAATATTCAGAAATGCTTGGCAATCTATATTTATCGAGCATAGACTTGTCCATCCTGCTGCACAAGCGCATTTGCCGTCGAATAACGTACTTTACCGTCAGAAAAGCGTTTTCTATAATGAAGCTCAAGCAAGGACAGACGCTTTTGGACGGTAAGGAGATAGGTATGGTCTTTTTAGTCGGGTCAAGCATTTGTCGTTTATTTTGCTTTTGGCGGAAGGATATCTGCGGGTGAACGATTTGGCCGATCACATGGGAGTCAGCCGCAATACGGCCGGAGCCGATACCGCGAATGGTATCAGTATTAGTGGTGCAGCATGATTACATTGTCTGTTTGGATATCGTCCCAAAATATTCTACAACTACCTCCCGGAATTCCAGAGCAGCCCGCGAAATGTACCGACTCCTGTGCCATAATAAAGCTATTTCCCGCACCAATTCGTGATTCTCTACTTGGAGATATTTGATCTGTTCCCGTGAATCCCTTGCTGTGCTTGGTATGAAGGCTATGCCAATTTCTGCTTCCACAAGAGTGATTAGCCTTGCAGGTTCATCTCCCTCATACACATAGTTTGGTACAAATCCAACTGATTTGCATATAGAGTCTACTAAATCGCGAGTACCGTAGCCTCTCTTTACACCGACAAACCATTCATCCCTCAGTTCAGTCAAGGAAACGACGCTTCGGTCTGCCAGCCGATGTCCTCTTGGAACAGCTACGAGGATGGGGTCAATGCACACGATTTGACATTCAATGTCATCCTCTTGTATAGGAGGTGAGGACAAGCAAAAATCGACCTCTCCCCTATGAAGAAGCGTAACCATTTCCGACGTGCTTAGCATTTGTACATGAAAATGGATATAGGGACGCTTTTTCCGAAACTCTCGAAGGATATTGGGCAACGTACTTGCAGTGGTAACCGCCAATTCAAGTGTACCATGTTCCGGGCTGGATAAATCGCTAAGCTCCTGCTTGCCCTGTTCCAATTCAAACAAAGCTCTTTCCGCACGGCGAAGGAATTTGCACCCGAACTCATTCAATCGCAGCTTTCTCCCTGTTCGATCGAATAGAGGGACCCCTAGATCTTCCTCCAATCGTTGAATCGTTTTGCTTAGTGACGATTGAGTCACATGTAGACTTCGTGCAGCTTCGGTCACATGTTCCAAGCGAGCTACCGCGAGAAAGTATTGCAGTTGAAGAAGTTCCATTTCGCACCCTCCACTCATTCCTTCGAATCAATGAAATCATAACATGAAATGCGTTGGAGTAAATGCTTGATTTACAGTACGATATCATCAAAACGCTTTAGGGGGGCTAAAAATGGGGGCTCGCAGCAGGTGGTTGATGATTTCCGTTGGGCTGGGGATACTATTGAACCCATTAAATTCTTCGATGATTTCTGTTGCTATTGCTAGGTTGCAAAATGTGTACCGCCTTGACTTCACTGTTGTTTCCTGGATTATTTTCTCTTTCTACATTGCGAGTGCTATCGCTCAGCCTATCATGGGAAAGGCAAGCGATTTGTTCGGTCGCAAGAAGATATTTCTTACCGGGCTTGTTGTATCCTTCGTTGCATCATTATTGGCTCCACTATCACCCAACTTTGGGTGGCTCATCGTGTTTCGCATTGTGCAAGCCATCGGAACAAGCATGATGGTTGCGGTTGGTATGGCCATTGTACGAATTCATATTACGGAGAAACAAGCGACTGCGCTGTCCGTATTGTCCATATTCCTATCCGGAGCGGCAGCCATTGGACCTTTTATTGGCGGAGTTTTGATTCACTGGTGGGATTGGTCTTCGATCTTTTTCGTAAATATTCCGTTCGTGGTGGCGAGCTTTCTGTTAGCTTGGA